>JAIOOV010000005.1 GCA_021414235.1 Candidatus Parcubacteria bacterium | reverse complement strand
GATCTGGAAGACGTTACCGGTGGCATCTGCTCTTTCGGTGTTCAGAGTGAGAAGAACTCCCGTGTTGGATGCAAAGGTGAGGGATCCTGTGGATGTACGGGTGATGCGTGTGTCGAAGGCGCCGCGGTAACCGAAGAGGAGGTTTGGCGTGCGGGCACCGGACTGCGTGCTTGCTTGCAATGTAAGAACCGCACCAGAGGCGTAGATGGATGCACCTGTTCCGAAACTGGTCGTACTTCTAATGGTGAACTTTGCTTTCAGTGTTGTTGTGCCGATACCAACCATGCCTCCTGTTCCGGCCTGTACCGAGAGTGTCGGAGTGGATCTATTCAACAGTACATGTGCCGTGTTATCCGCATTGGCAATTGTCACAATGTCCTGCTTTCCATCTCTGTTCAGATCCGCAGTATCGAGAGTGAACGCATTTCCTGCCGTTGAGTAATTTGTTGCCGTATTAAAGGTACCGTTTCCTTTGTTCAAAAGAACAACAGGACTTGCAAGGACGATGTCGGGCACACCGTCTCCGTTCACATCGGTCAGACGAATATCGTGCCCGCTTGTTCCGGTTGGATAATCCACTTTTGTCGCAAAAGTTCCGTCTCCGTTATTGATGTGTACGGATGCATTCGTTTGCGTGGAAGAAATGGTGACGAAGTCCACTGCGCCATCCATGTTTACGTCACTGACCGCCATATAATTGATGCTGCTTTGCGTGCTGATATCCACTTTTGCGGCGAAGGTTCCGTTTCCTCTGTTCAGGAATGTAGAAACCACGTTGTCATTGCCACCACATGCAAGAATGTCCATATAACCGTCTCCGTTGATATCCCCCGCTTCGACATCGAACGTATGCCCGACGTTAGCTGCGTAATCCACTTTTGCGGCGAATGTTCCGTTTCCATTGTTAATGTAGACAGAGACCGTATTGTCGATATTTTCCGCAACAAGCACGTCCGGTCTTGCATCTCCGTTTACGTCGGCGGTAGCAATGTTCACCGGATAGGAAGCGGCATACGACACCTTTGTCGCAAACGTTCCGTCTCCGTTATTCAATTGCACAACCATATCCGATCCATCCGCGGCGGCAATGTCCAACATTCCGTCTCCGTTCAAGTCGCTCAATTGCAAACCGTAAATGGTTCCGCCTGTTGTAAAATCACTGCGGGAACCAAAGGTTCCGTCTCCGTTATTGAGGAATTTTGAGTACTGACCATTCAGTGTTCCGGTTACCATATCAACCGATCCGTCTCCATCAATGTCGCCCAAAGCGACGCTGTAGAAATTGCTGGTACCCGCATACGTTACCGCACTTGGGAATGCTCCTGCCGAAGTAAACAGTGCACTACCGGCCTGTATGGAACCGATATTGGTAATGTTCCCTTCCTGTGTCAGACGCGTAATGCCCTGCGTTGCAAGACCTGCATTGGTAATATTGAGATACTTCTGAAAGCCATTGATGCTGCTGAGCGTGACACCGGAGAGGTTTAAGCCCGGAGTCACCAGAGAACCGGTCATGGTATCTCCCCCAATCTCCACAAAGTTTCCACCTGTACCTCCTCCATCCGTACCACAGGAGAAGCGGCCGGTTGTGCTGTCCCAGAGAAGCTTACTGGTGGATGCATTGTCACAATCAGAGAGACCTGCACCACGAATGGTGTTGTCTGCATACAGAGATGCACCGGAGAAGGTACCGTTTGTCGACAGTACCGTGGCAGAGCTTCTCCAGAGACGGGTATCAAAGTTCCCTCTGTATCCAAAGAGGATATGGCGGGATGCAGTGGAGGTGGCATCGAGTGCAAGAATGGCACCGGATGCTGCCATGTATGCTCCTGTTCCGTAGCGTGTCGTGTTTACGACTGTCAGCGCTCCCGATCCGCGCGTTGTTCCCGTCTGCTTCACCATCAATGTGCCGGAAGAGGTGAGTTCTTTCTCTGCATGGATGATGGCACCGGAGAATGTGTTTACAACTTTGAGTCCGAGCGAGCCGAGTGTGCCGTTCTTGATATCGATGATGAGTGTACCCGTCATGGTATCGCCGATCTTCTTCACAAAGTTTGCACTGCCGATGGTCATGACGTTTCCGGTGGAGAAGCTTCCTCCGGACTGATCTGTCCCACAGGAGAAGCGTCCGGTTGTAGAGTCCCAGAGAAGCTTGGATGTTGCTGCGGTATCACAATCACTTAAACCTGCTCCGCTGATCGATGTTCCTGCGTAGAGGCTTGATCCACTGATGGCTCCTTCTGCAACAATCGAACCAGAGGAACGGATCGCAGAGTTTGCGTAGAGTGTGACACCGGAGAATGTTCCATTGGTAGAGAGAGTTGCAGCACCGCTTCTCCAGAGAGCCGTATCAAAGTTTCCCTTATACCCAAACAGAATATGCGGAGACTTGCTGTTGCCCGCGCCACCTGCCGTACTATCCAGGACAAGAATGGCACCGGATGCTGCCATGTATGACCCTGTTCCGTAGCGTGTTGTATTTACCACCGTCAGCGCTCCTGATCCACGTGTTGTTCCCGTCTGCTTCACCATCAATGTGCCGGAAGAGGTGAGTTCTTTCTCTGCATGGATGATGGCACCGCTCAATGTATTGATCACTCTCAGTCCAAGTGATCCGAGTGTGCCGTTCTTGATATCAATGATGAGTGTACCCGTCATGGTATCGCCGATCTTCTTCACAAAGTTTGCACTGCCGATGGTCATGACGTTTCCGGTGGAGAAACCTCCTCCGGCTGTATCCGTTCCACAGCTGAAGCGTCCGGTTGTAGAGTCCCAGAGGAGTTTGCTGGAAGAAGCGACATCACAATCGGTGAGTCCTGCGCCCTGCAGAGATGTTGCAGCGTAGACAGTGGAACCGGAGAATCCCGGACCACGGACAATGAGTCCGCCTGTACCGATGGTCACCTGACCACCCGTACCGAAGGATGCATGTCCTGCAACGAAGAGACTGGTTGCGGTGCTGATCGATCCCTGGAAGTTTGCGTCCATCCCCTGTGTAATTCCGTGGATGGTCAGACTTCCCACTTCCAGGCTGCCGATTTCCGCAGTCTGCGTGTACGTACCGCCGAGGTCATACACATAGAGACGGGTACCGCCTGTGTACGACACGTAGGCATAGCGGCCATCAACAATAATCTGGTTGAGCGTGGTCAGTCCGGCCGACACTGTCGACACAACAGTAGGAGCGCGCGGATCACTGATATCAATGGTGATCAATCCGTTTGCACCGACCACATATGCGTAGCGGCCCGAGACTGCAATGGCAGACTGCGTTCCCACTGCAGCAGAACCAAGCGTCAGTACGCTCGCGGGGTTACTGACATCGAAGATCTGCAGACCTGCGGTATTGATGACATATGCGTAGCGTTCCTGAATCGCAACACCATTTGGGGTGGTACCGGCGGATGTTGTGCCAATGCTCACCGGAGACCACGGATTTTTGAGGTCGATAATCTGGAGCGTGCCGCCGCCACCGTTGGTCACATAAGCGTAGCGCCCTGCAACGGCAATCGCATTCGGCGTCGTACCGGTTGCCACCGTTCCGCCGCTCACCATGTTTGCAGGATTACTGATGTCGACTGTCTGGAAGCGGGCCGATGTCGTATTCAAGCTGAAGAGATATCTACCCTGAATCGCCAGTGCATTGACTGCCGATGTCGGCGTGAACACATGCAACGGAACCATGGCGGACGGATTGCTGATATCGAAGGACTGGATTTTTGTCTGCACTCCGATAAACGCGTACTTACCCTGCACCACAATAGATGCGGGGTTACTGGATGTGACGTTCGCTGTCGAAAGAGACTTCGGACCGGTCGGAATGCTCACATCAAACGAACGGAGCACGGTGCCGGCTGTGGAAATAATCGTATTTCCCTGCAGAGCCATATGATCAATAGCTGCAGTGGTCGACGTATTTCCAATCAACACGGGTGTTTTTCCCGGTACAAAGAGCTGCGGCATAATCATACCGGATCCTCCACGGATACCGCCGGTACCAATCAGCACAGTTCCCGATCGCGGCAGCGTGCGGATGAGCGGGAATGCACCTGTTCCAGACACATTCAGCCCGACACCGGACATGGTGCCGATCACAGAAAGTCCGACTGCACTCGAACCGGATGTCGAACGGATGATCAGCGATCCCGTCATTGTATCGCCGGATCTCTTCACGTAGCGCGCGTCACCAATCACCACCACCTGCCCGGACCCGAATCCTGCGCCACCTGTCTGATCTATGCCACAGGAGAAACGACCTGTTGTTGCGTTCCAGAGAAGCTTGTCTGTTCCCACAGACGTACAATCGACGAGACCTGCACCACGGATGGATGTCCCTGCGTAGAGAGTGGAACCGGAGATAGCACCTTCTGCAGTGATACTTCCTGAAGAGTTCACGGAATTCTTTCCGTACACGGTTGATCCAGAGATTGTATCGAAGCGAACGAGAGATCCGGTGATGGTGGCGTTCAGGCTGAATGATGTGCCATTCAAACCGAGACCCTTGCCTGCTGTGTACGTTGTGTTTGTATCGGTGTCAGCACCACATTCGAATTTTCCGGTAACCGTGTTCCAGAGAAGTTTCTGGTTTGCGTTGTTACAAGC
>JAIOOV010000004.1:300000-544218 GCA_021414235.1 Candidatus Parcubacteria bacterium | reverse complement strand
CGCTCGATGCGGAAGTAATTGGGTTCCTTAGGGCAGTCCTGGGGAAACTCGTTTAGTCCGTTTTTGAAGATCACTTAAGGTCGTATTTCTCCGCGTGGGGAAATACGACCTTTTTCTTTTTCTCGAAACGGGGCAAAATATGCCCTTATTAAGCCATATTTCATTGACTGCGGAGCAATAGCACTCTGCAACATACTTTACGACTTGACAATATAATGTTCACTACACTAGAGTGTAGTGCAAGCCATTGTCCCGAACAGGGATCAGTCCGGATTTCCGGCTGATGCGACCAATGGGCATTTAGCTGACAGCCATTTCCCGGCGCGTTAGGATTGGGGTATATCGCCCCGGCTGGGGATGATAAAGCTAAGGGCCCACCTAGAGTCGCATCAGGGTGGGCTTTAAGCTATGCGTCTCAGCGAAACAATCGAAGAATTCACGAAAGTGCGGACCTTTCGAGGTTCCCGCAAAACGACTGCCCGGTATGACCGGCTTCTTCGTATTTTCTGCTTGTGCATGCAGGACCCGGAGCTCGAGGCGCTCGATCTACCGCATATACTTTGGTATTTCGGAGAGCTTGAACGTTTGGGATGGAAGCCGAACGGTATCAACCTCATCGCGATAGCGCTCCGCAAACTGTTCGAGTTTTGCAATCTGCGAGGCTACGCGACTTTCAACGAGCAGCTTATTCCCGTACCTAGAAAAGAATTCAACATCCCGCGAGTCGCCGACATCGAGGCGTTTAGAAAGTTGCTTAAGCAGATTCCAGAGAATTCGCCGCGACCGCACCATATTCGCAATCGCGCCTTCCTGCTCTTGCTTTGGGATACCGGAGCGCGAGTGGGCGAGATATGCGCTCTCGATACGGGCGATCTCGATTTCAAGAAGAGAACCGCCCTCATTAAAACGGAGAAGTCTCGCGGCCGACGCCCGATTCGGCAGATATTCTGGACAGAGGAAACCAGCAAGCACCTCAAGCTCTGGATTCAGAAAAAAGAGCATCTCCAAACCCTCTTTAAATTCAACGACCCCGAAGCGGTGTTCGTCTCCATATCGAAGTCGGGTCAGTACGATGTGCGCGGCAGCCGCATGTCGAACCGCGGCGCGGCGGAGATTATGCGCATGCTTTCTAACGCGGCAAAGATACCGATCGTGAACGCGCACTCAATTCGTCACTCAATGGGCAGGGATACAGTCAGGACCCTCCGAAGCAATTCGGCGGTCTCTAACGTGCTTGGGCACTCGAACCTCGACAGCTCTTACATCTACACCATGCTTTGGGGCGAGGATTTGAAAGAGGACTGGTCGCAGGTAATGAAGCAACGCGGTAATCCGCTTGCGGAAGCACCAAAGGCATCGCGGAACTTTCCTCGCATGAAAGGGCGGCAAGAATCGGCAACCCAGGGCAGACTGCGCCCGGTCGAAATCAAGACCGGGAAGTATGGGCGCATGGTTCGGCAATAGCGTCTCTTAGAGATGCACGATAAAATGCGGGCATGGCCGCAAATACAGAACGAAACGACTTGATCGTCGCGCTGCACGATCTCAACCCAAAGAAATATTCCTTTGGGAATCTTGCGAAGAAATATCGTAAGGCTCGCCCCACTATCCAGGAGATTTACTGGCGCGAAAAAGCAAAGCTGGGCGATAAGAAAGCCTTGGAGCATCCGCTTGTCCGGAGGAAGTATCCAGAGCTTGCGGGGCGTAAGGGGTAGGCTAGGGGGGTGTTTGCAAGGTGTAAGGAGCGCGGTATAGTTAGGGTGCTCTTTGAAAATAAGACAATCTCGCTCGCGTTTAGAGAACCTCTCGCATGGGGTGTTCTAAAAGCGAGCGAGCGGGATTTTCCCTCTAAGGGATCTCGATGGTACAATAAAATCCAATGACTGCAGGACTTTTTTTAAAAAACTGCCTCGCCTGGTACGACACCGAAATGGGGTATGCGTATACCCTCGTCGAGCATATAAAGAAACTAACTGCTGCACTCTGACTCTCCCGTATGACCATCTACCTCTCTTCCGACCACGCAGGCTTCGCCCTCAAGAACCATTTGGTCGAATATTTGAATAATCTTGGCTACATCGCTGTGGATAAGGGTCCCTACAGCGAAGACCCGACGGATGACTATCCGGACATGGTGCGACTTGTTACGGAAGAGGTGCTCAAGGAGCCCCACTCCGTGAAGGGGATCGTGCTCGGAGGTTCCGGCCAGGGTGAGGCTATTGCTGCTAATCGTTTTAATGGGATTCGCGCCGCGGTCTACTATGGCGGATCACTCGACGTCATCCGCCTCTCTCGCGAGCACAATGATGCCAACGTGCTTTCCCTCGGCGCGCGTTTTGTTTCTACTACTGAAGCAGAGGAGGCGGTGAAAGTTTGGCTCGAAACTTCTTTTTCCAAAGAAGAGCGGCATGTCCGCCGCATCGCTAAACTAGACTCAAACTAATGGAAGTTGTCCCTGCCATATTGCCCGAGAGTTTCGCAGATCTCTCTGAGAAGGTGGAGCTCATCGCTCCCTATGTGGACACGATCCAAGTAGACGTGCTCGATGGGCGCTTCGTGCCAGGGCGGCGCACCTGGCCGTATCTTGGGAAAGGAGAGGAGGAATTCTCACTTCTCGAGAATGAAGACGTAGGTCTTCCGCAGTGGGACAAGGTGAACTATGAAGCAGATCTCATGGTCGCAGAGCCTGCGCGCTATGCGGAAGAGTGGATCAAGGCGGGCGCGAGCCGTATTGTAGTGCACCTTGAGACTCTCAGTGATCCAGCTGGCTTCATCCGCTGGTTCCGGGAGACGTATGGTAATCCGGGAGAGAGTCTGGTCTCCGTGGAGCTCGTTTTTGCGATTGGGAACGATACTCCGCTTGAAGATCTCTTGCCGTACGTCTCTGCGATCGATGCGGTGCAGCTCATGGGTATCGCGGAGAGAGGGTATCAAGGAGAGCCCTTTGACGAGCGGGTGCTCGATCGGATATCGGAACTCCGCGAAGCGTATCCCGACCTCGTCATCAGCATCGACGGAGGAGTGAACAAGGAGACGGCCCCGCTCCTTGCGGAGCGGGGGGCAACGCGTCTCGTCTCCGGCTCTTTCCTCTTCGCTAATCCGCATCCGGGAGCGGCGGTAGAATATCTCGCGAATCTTTAAATATATGGAGCACCTTGATGATCAGACGATAAAAAGGTTGGAGCAGCAGGCGAATGCCATACGCATCTCCATCATCAAGATGCTCATGGCTGCTGGCTCAGGGCACACTGCTGGTCCTTTGGGTATGGCGGACATTTTCACTGCACTCTATTTCCACTCTCTGCGTCATAATCCCAAAGATCCTCTCTGGGAAGATCGCGATCGCCTCGTGCTCTCCAATGGCCACATCTGCCCAGTACTCTATGCCACCATGGCTCATGCGGGGTATTTCCCATTAGAGAAACTTGAGACGCTCCGCACATTTGGTTCGGCGCTCCAGGGACATCCGCATCGGGAATGGCTGCCGGGGATTGAGACGAGCTCGGGACCTCTCGGTTCTGGTCTCTCTCAGGCGGTGGGCATGGCCTTGGCGGATAGGATTGATCGCGGCTCCGCTTCTGGCCGCTACGTCTATGCGCTGCTCTCGGACGGAGAGCTCGATTGCGGCAACACCTGGGAGGCAGCCATGCTCGCAGGTAAGGAGAAGCTCCACAATCTCATCGGCTTCATTGATCGCAACAATATACAGATAGACGGCTTTACTGAGGACATCATGCCGCTTGAGCCTCTTCGCGCGAAGTGGGAGGCGTGGAACTGGCATGTACTCGAGGTGAACGGGCACGACTTCGAGGAGATTATTGGCGCTATTGAGGAAGCTAAAGCAATTTTCGAAAAGCCAACTATGATCCTGGCACACACCATCCCCGGCAAGGGCGTGCCCGCTTTCGAGAAGAAGTTCGAGTGGCACGGAAAGCCGCCCTTAAAGGAGGAAGGGGAGATGGCGTTAAAAGCTCTGGGAGCAGTAGAATAGCTTATCTATATGGACGACAAGAAAATTACTCAATTTCTCTTTGAAATAGGAACTCTAAGGAGGGTGCCGCGGATGCATCGGCAAACCTTGCTTATTGACGATACCTCGGACAATATCGCCACTCATTCATATCGCGTCGGACTTATCGGCTGGTTCCTAGCGAAGATGGAGAAGGCTGATCCGTATAAGGTCGTGATGATGTGCCTATGTCATGATATGTCCGAGGCGCGTACCGGTGATCATAACTGGGTGCACAAAAGGTATGTGAAGATTTTTGAGGAAGAAATACGGAAAGATCAATTAGGCACTTTACCCTTTAATGATTTAAGAGACTTGGCGGGAGAATATGACGCGCGGGAGAGCAAGGAAGCGATCATCGCGAAAGATGCCGACATTCTAGACCAACTCTTGCTTCTTAAGGAATATGCTTGGCAAGGCAGCCGGGAAGCCGAGCTTTGGCTGACTGGTAAGGACTCAAGCGATGGATTGGCTTCTGGGAACAAGCAGCTTCAGCTTTTGCGCACGGAAAGCGCGAAACGCCTCGGAGAGGTTATTTTTTCAGAGAAACCGTCAGATTGGTGGAATAATATTTGGACGCATAAGAATAAATAATATGGAACTCAACCCCGGGCAAGTGTGGCGGCACTACAAGGGTAATCACTACAAGATTATCTGCTTGGGCAAACATTCTGAAACGGGAGAAGAGCTGGTTGCCTATATGCGCCAAGAAGATGGCAAAATATATTTTCGCCCACTCAAGATTTTCTTCAGCGAGGTAGAATGGGAGGGCAAAAAGATGCCTAGGTTCGTACTATGTTGAATCCTGATTCAAAACTAAACCTCAAGCTCTTCGATGCTGACGTCGAACAGGCACCAATTCGCAAGGGCTTCGGTGAGGGGCTCCTTGCTGCTGGGGAGGCGGATGAGAGAGTGGTTGGTCTTTGTGCTGATCTCACCGATTCCACGCAGATGCATCTTTTTAAAGCCAAGTTCGCACAGCGTTTTGTGGAGATGGGCGTAGCGGAGCAAAATCTTGCGGCGGTAGCGAGTGGTATGGCGGCCATGGGCAAGATTCCTTTCATTACTTCCTACGCGATGTTCAGTCCAGGACGTAACTGGGAGCAGATCCGTACCACCATCTGCTACAACGATCGACCTGTGAAGATAGTGGGTTCGCATGCAGGTGTTTCCGTGGGACCGGACGGCGGTACGCATCAGGCCATCGAGGATATCGCCATCATGCGCGTCATCCCGCGGATGGTAGTGATTTCTCCGTGCGACAGCATTGAAGCCAAGAAAGCCACTGTCGCCGCAGCCAAGACCAAGACTCCGGTATATATCCGCTTGGCGCGTGAGAAGACTCCCATCATTACCACGGAGGATACGCCGTTTGAGATAGGGAAGGCGCAGGTACTGTGGACGAGCGAGAAGCCTGCGGTAACCATCGTCGCGGTGGGTGCTTTGGTGCATAAGGCGCTCGTGGCCGCTAAGCAGCTTGAGAGTGAGGGGGTGCAGACGGAGGTTATTAATCTTTCGACCATCAAACCTTTAGACAAAGAGACACTACTTCAGTCTGTTCGTAAGACACACAAGGTAGTAACCGTAGAAGAGCATCAGGTGGCTGGCGGCATGGGCTCGGCGGTAGCAGAACTCCTTGGAGAGGAGGAGCCAGCGAGAATTACCTTTGTCGGTGTACGCGATGTCTTCGGTCAATCAGGCAAGCCTGAGGAGCTTCTGGAACACTACGGGATGGGGGTGAGCCACATAGTTGCGGCAGCGAAGAGTCTCTAAACGAGTTTCTGGAATTTAAAATTAGAGGGCGCTTTCGAAAGAAGGGCGGAGATATCCGCTTGGGTGAGGAGGCCTTCTTGAGCACCTATGTGCTGGGTCACTGACATAGCGTTGATCATGCCCCATTCAAAGCCTTCCTGGAGGGTCTTTCCTTGAGCGAGTGCGGCAACTACGCTTGAGGAGAAAGCGTCACCTGCTCCGGTGCGCTCCAGAGGAGGTTTAGGATCAGGGTAGGCAGGCATGCTCCTCATGCTTCCATTTTCATACGCGTAGGCGCCGCGCGGGCCGTCCGTAAGCACGACTATCTTTGGTCCGAGTTCGGCCATGCCTTTAAGGAGGAGTCCTACGTCCTTGGCTTTTATGCCGGTGATAGTTTGCGCTTCCTCTAGGTTCGAGAAAAATATGTCCGTGCGCTTATACAGAAGCTTTAACTCCGAAGGTCCTATCTTTATCTGAAACGTCCCTGGCTGAAAAGCGAGCTTGATGCGGGGGTGATCGAGCAGATATTTCAAAATGTCTCGGTGGTATGAGACGGAGTTTGCACCAAGCGAGCTGAGGTAGACCCATCTTGGTTCGCCGATGTCGGGGAGAGCGTAGAGATACTCCTCGTGCTTCACGAGTATCGTGCGCTCCGCGCCATACCAGAGCACGTAGTGATAGTTCGTCGTCTTCTTCTCGTGGGTGCGGACGAAGTCGGTAGCCACGCGATTGCCAGAGAGGGAAGCAAGGACTTCTTTGCCGTAGAGATCATTTCCGATGTCGCTTACGAGGGCGGTAGAGAGGCCGAGGCGCGCGCCAGAAACGGCTGCGTTCGCGCTATTACCCACGCCGGCGATTATGGTGGCAGATTCGTAGGGGATCTTGTCCCCGAAGCTCATGCATATCTCGCAGGCTTTCGTATCGATACGGCAATTGACGTGCGCCTCCTTGAGGCGGATGAATGCATCAGTGGCGGTGTCGCCGATAGCTACGAGATCAAAGGGCTTCGACATATAAGTATTTTATCACACAAGCGTGTTAGGCAAACTCGAATGCTTGACAAATATATGTAAAGTGTGGTAATGTCAGACGCGAAACATCACTGCGCTCACAGGAGATTCCTAATGCGTATTCTGTCCCTTCTGTTCCTTGCCATCGCGTTTTGCGCAAGTTCGATCTCGGCTTCTGCGGGCATCACGGTTGTCCCGAAAGAAGTTGGGTCATCTCCTCTGCCTCCCGCTGGCGGCGGCTTCACTGTCTATGTCAACGGGCAGGAGATTCGGTGCACATTCACTGAACTCGAGCCGCCGCACTGTGTCTCCTCTGCTTCTGTCCGGGAGGATCGGTGTCGCCTCAGCTTCATTGGCGGAGGTCTTCTCGGAGATACCGGCCTTCTGCGCGCTCACTGTAAGGCGGATCCGAAAGGAGACGCCCGCGAGTTTCTCGCGGGGGCGCTGAAAGACATGTCGGCCTTCTGTCCGAGCCTGCCTTTGGAAGCGGGGGGTGTCATCAGGAACTTCGCAGGTAAAGACATCCGCTCGCTGACCCGCTGGGTCTTCATGGTCTTCGGCAACGAATATTCGGCTCGCTATATCGTCCCCGGAGTCGTAATCGCCATTCAGCCCGCTCCCTACTGGCCGTATCCCATCGATGGATATCTCAGGGTCGTGTTCGTGGACCAGAGGATCACCTGCGAGGTGCTCATGGACACGGTCGACCTCTCTCCTGAGCCGGTTCAAAGCGGAGGAAGTGACGGCGGCGACGTCGGCAGGAATTTCTAGGCTGCAGAAATGCGGCACGGCGGCGCCCTCTCACCGGGGGCGCCGCTTTTCTTTTTGATATACTTCTCGCATGAAAACAGTCTTCGTGACCCGTCGCATACCGGAGAGCGGCATTAAATTACTGGAATCGAAAGGATGTGTGGTAGACGTGAGTTCCAAGGATGGCGTGCTTAGCAAAGAGGAGCTTGTCTCCGCTCTCAGGGCGAAGCCCTATGACGCAGTGCTCTGTCTGCTTACGGATAAGATAGATGGGGAAGTATTTGATGCGGCTCCGCAGGCGAAGATCTTCGCCAACTATGCGGTGGGTTTCAATAATATAGACCTGGAGGCGGCAAAGGAGCGCGGGGTGATCGTCTCTAACACGCCGGACGTGCTCACCGAGACGGTGGCGGAACACACGGTGGCGCTTCTCTTGGCGCTGGCTTCGCGGGTGACGGAGGGGGATCGCTTCACCAAGGAAGGGAAGTACGTAGGCTGGGATCCGCTCCTTCTTCTTGGTACGGACCTCTCGCACAAGACGCTCGGTATTCTCGGAGCGGGTCGTATCGGTGCGCGCGTGGCACATCATCTCAGCCGCGGTTTCGATATGAATGTCGCCTATTACGACGTGAAGAGGAACGAACAGCTGGAGCAGGAATACCGCGCCACCTATTACGCGACGCCGGAGGAAGTGCTCGCTGTTGCGGATGCGGTTACCATCCACGTGCCGCTACTGCCTTCGACTCAGCACCTTCTTAATAAGGAGCGCTTGGGAATGATGAAGCCGTCTGCTTTTTTGGTGAACACTTCCCGGGGTCCGGTCATTGATGAAGTGGCGCTGGTAGAGGCCCTTAAGGGAGGAGTCATCCGCGGCGCGGCGCTCGATGTGTTCGAAAATGAGCCTGCGCTCGCTCCGGGCTTAGCCTCGCTCCCAAATGTCATCCTCACCCCGCATATAGCTTCGGCTACAGGGGAGACCCGCGAGAAGATGAGTACCATAGCGGCGGAGAACGTCCTTTCCTTCTTTGAGACGGGGATAGCACCGAACGCGGTCAAGGCCTAGCCTCTCCAGCCCATCCTGGGTTGCAAAATCTGGCCTTTTAGGTAGACTGCTCCTCATGATTACTCTCGAAGTCAAACGCCGCACAATCATCGGTAAGGCCGGATCCCGCCTTCCCGAGACGGTTATGCCTGCTGTTTTCTACGGTCACAAGGAGGCGACCACCCCGATCGAGCTCTCTCGCGGGCTCTTCAAGAAGGCCTGGAAGGAGGCTGGCGAGTCTTCCGTGGTCATCCTCAAGGACGGCGAGCGCGAACTCGAGACCCTCATCCAGGCGGTAGACTTTGACCCTATCAAGGGCGAGCCTCGCCACGCTGATTTTTACGTACTAGAGAAGGGCAAGAAGGTGCAGGTTGCCGTACAGATACACTTCGAAGGCGTACCGGAGGCGGTCAAGAGCCTCGGCGGTATCCTGGTGAAAGTGCTCCATGAGCTTGAGGTTGAAGCGATGCCGAAGGATCTCCCGCACGCACTCACGGTGGATGTGACCGGTCTCTCTACCTTTGAGAGCCAGATTCTGGTGAAGGACATCGTCCTCCCAGCAGGTGTCGTCGCTATGGCAGATCCTGAGGAAGTAGTCGCTGCTATCACTCAGCCTCACGAAGAGAAGGCGGACGAGACTCCGATGAACCTGGAGGACATCGAAGTGGAGAAGAAGGGCAAGAAGGAAGAGGAAGGAGAAGAAGGAGCAGAGGAAAAGGGCGACAAGTAACACTTTTTACAGAAATTCCACACAAAGGCGCTCCGAGGGGAGCGCCTTTGTGCTATCCTTGAAAAGTATGCCTCGCGTTTTTCGTATTGTCGGCGCCCTCTGCGCCTTGCTTCTGCTCGTAGCCTCTCTCTTCGGGTCGGCTTCTGCTGCGGAACTCTCTCCGGCTGAGCGTGCGGCGCTTGAGGCGGAGCTCCGCAATATCGAAAATCAGATTGCTGGCCAGCGCAAGATTCTGGATTCAACCCGCCAGCAGTCCGCTTCTCTCCAGCGTGACGTGGCCATTCTCAATGCCCGTATCAAAGAGGCCCAGCTCTCTCTCCAGGCCCGCAACCTCTCCATCCAGCGCCTCTCTCGCGAGATCGACGGCAAGCAGCAGACTATCGGCGTGCTCTCTTCCAAGATGGAGCGGGAGCGGGAGTCCCTCGCTCAGCTCATCCGCAAGACTGCTGTCATCGATGACTATTCCATCGCCGAGTTCGCTCTCTCCGGTCGTAATCTCTCTGATTTCTTCTCTGACCTCGACGCCTTCCAGTCGGTGAAGGAACAACTGCAGGAATCCTCGCACGAATTGGGCGAAGCGCGTGATGACACGCAGGCAGCCAAGGACAGCCTAGAGGACAAGCGGTCGGAGGAACTGCAGCTTCGTCGCATCCAGGAACTCCAGAAGAAAGCCGTCCAGGACCAGGAGGCGGAGAAGAAACGCATTCTGAACGTTTCTAAGGGGCAGGAAGCCGAATATCAGCGCGTAATCCAGTCCCAGGAGCAGAGTGCCGCCACTATCCGCGCACGTCTCTTCAATCTGCAGGGAGCGGGCCCCATCCCATTCCAGAAGGCGTATGAATATGCGACCGAAGCATCGCAGAAGACGGGGGTACGTGCGGCGGTCATCCTCGGCATCATCGCTACCGAGACCGATCTCGGTAAGAACCTTGGTACGGGCACCTGGAGAGCCGATATGGCGCAGAGAGACTGGGCAGACTTCCAATCCATCACTAGCCGCCTAGGACTCGATCCTGATGCGATGCCTATCTCCGCGCGTCCTTGCTCGGCTGCGGAGAGGAAACGGGTCGGCCCCGGAGTAGCCTGCGGCTACGGCTGGGGAGGTGCCATGGGCCCCGCCCAGTTCATTCCTTCCACCTGGCTTTTGTATGAAAAGCGTATCTCGGCTATCACCGGGACGAACCCGCCGAATCCGTGGAACCCGCGCGATGCCTTCATGGCTTCTGCGCTCCTCATGAAGGACAACGGTGCTAATCGCGGTACGCGTGCAGCAGAGCGTCTCGCTGCCCTCCGATATCTCGCAGGCTGGAAGAACGCGGAGAAAGCAGCATACGCCTTTTATGGTGATCAGGTGATGAGTCTGGCTGACGGTTTCCAGGCGCAGATAGATATCTTGAAGAAGGCGCAGTAGGAGATTTATTTAAATGAATCGAGCGCTTCTATGAGCTGCGCAGTAGCGTAGGTATCCACGTATGTTCTCTTGATGCTGCCGAGCGCTCCTCCTTTGAGCTGCTCTGGAGCGTCCATCTGCATACGTAAAAGGGCACCAGCGCTACGGAGCGCTGCTTGCTTGTATGAATGAGAGGCCGAATCATTGCTCTCTGCGACTAGTACAGAAGCCTGTACTAGTCCTCGGGTGATCATGGCTTGCTCGGCAAGAGGGTAGTAGGTGCCGTCAGTATCCCGGAAGAGCCCGTAGGAGGCGGAGAAGAAGTTCTTGTCCTGGAGAGGGAGATATGAGTTGGCGATGAGAAGAAGGCTGCGGCGGTCTTCGTCTCCGCGGAGCGACTCGTAGAGAGTGCTGCGTACCGCGAAGCGGAGCGGGGAGGGGTCAAGAAGAAGGCGATAGCGGGCAGCGAGCAGTTCTAGTGTCTCTCTGTGCTCAGGAGAGCCGGTGCGCAGGTAGAGCGCGCTTATGCCGAGGATGCCATAGCCGAGGCTCTCTGCGGCGGTGCTGCTCGCAGCTTTCCAGTAGGTAGTGAATTCCTTTCGTGCCCAGGAAGCGATAGGGGTGGCGAGCTTCTCCGCTTTGGCTCTCTCTTCTTCAAAGAGCGGGCTTGTTGCGAGGAGTGCTAATCCTCGGCCATTCTGCTCCATGAAGGGAGTGCCGTTGGTGAGATATGCGTCATTACCCGCTTCTACGTACCAATCCGTGAGGATGATGTGGAGATTCTCTCGGTGCGCTCCGGCGAGTGTGGTGTCTCCGCGGGAGGCATCTGCGAGGGTAGTGGCGGCCTCTAGCTCCGCGATGAACTGCTCTTCCCGGGTGACGGGAGGGGGGCTGCTGTCGAGCCCGTAGCGGGTCACGAAGTGTATATCCTCATCAAACGAGCGGAGCAGGTACCCAAGGGCCTCTTTCCGGCCTTCCGCGAGCTCTCCTTCCGAGGGTGCCTTGGTGAGATACCAGCCGAAGCCAAAGATGAGCCCGAGGAGGATCAGGCTGAGCGCGGAGAGGCTACGATAGGAAAGGAACATAGCCATATTATACCAGAGCCTTTGCCCTTTTAATTTCAGTATGTTATAAAGTCCGGCATGAAGGCAGATATCCATCCGACCACCCATCTCGCTGCTAAGGCTCTCTGCGCCTGCGGAGCTGAGTTTTCCGTGCTTTCCACCAAGGAGAGTCTCTCTGTGGAAATCTGCAGCAAGTGCCATCCTTTCTACACCGGAGCCGACAAGGTGCTCGACACCGCCGGCCGCGTGGAGCGTTTCAAGACGCGCGCTGCAAGCGCCAAGGTGAAGCCTGCCAAGAAGAAGGCGTAACGATTCAAAGCCCGCCCCGGCATACTCCGGGGCGGGCTTTGTCCTACCCATATGGACCTTTCCAAATACAAAGAGAATAGGAAGACACAGTACTTGGCGGAAACGGCCGAGCGGCTTTCTGCGGAGATAGACGACTTAGAGACCCTCATCACGAGCGACCCTTCCATGGCAGAACTCGGGAGAGAAGACCTGACGCGTCTCTCTGCGGAGCGAGATGCGCTGGTCGCTCAGATGGAAGAGATCTTGAACAAGGCAGCGGGCACGATAGAATCGCCCAATCAGATCATCCTGGAAGTGCGCGCGGGCGCGGGCGGAGAAGAGGCGGCGCTTTTTGCGGAAGAGATCGCCAATATGTATCGCCTCTACGCTGAGAGGGAGGGCTGGGACGTGCGCGTACTCGATGAATCCAAGAGCGCGCTTGGCGGCTACAAGGAGGCTTCTTTTGAATTTTCGGGCGAGGGTGTCTATGACAAGCTGCGTTACGAGACGGGAGTGCATCGCGTGCAGCGCACTCCGGCTACGGAGAAGATGGGACGTATTCATACCTCTACTGCTTCTGTGGCGGTGTTGCCTCTTCGTGAGACGGCACCGATGGAGATAAATCCAGGGGATATCGAGATGGAGTTCTCCCGTTCGGGAGGTGCGGGTGGTCAGAATGTGAACAAGGTGGAGACGGCGGTTCGTTTGATACACAAGCCTACTGGGATCGACGTGCGTTGTACCTCAGAGCGTAGTCAGCAGAAGAACAGAGAAAAAGCTATGGCGATTCTTTCGGCCAAGCTTCAGGCATTGAAAGATGAACAGGATGCAGCTAAATATGCCGGTGAGCGTAAATCACAAATAGGAACAGGGGACAGGTCTGAGAAGATCCGTACCTACAATTTTCCGCAGGATCGCATCACGGATCACCGTATCAAGGAATCTTGGCACAATATCCCTAAGATCATGGCGGGGAATGTCGAGGATATAATTAACGCTCTCGCGGAGGCAGCGAAAGGAGGTTTTGAAAACAAAGGAGAGGTGGAGGAGTAAATAAAAAAGAAAGGGCGCGGTCCCGGAGGACCGCGCCGACACTTCGAGAGTCTCACTGCTTCTCGAACTTGATGCTGAAGGCCGACGTTGTGCAAGTTCCCTTGAAGGCGGTGCCGTCCGGCACGAGTTGCATCTGTTTGCTCCGACAGCCGGGAACGCTGATGATCATCTTCCCGTCATTCTCCACGGGGATGACCTCTGTCTTTAGGGTCCCTTGATCGGCTGCGGAAAGATTGTAAGTGTAACTCACCTGAGCGTAGCGTGCTCCGGCGACTGTGCCCTCCTTCGGGAAGACGAGGCCGGCGCAGCCGCTGCTCCACTTGCCGATATAGATCTTGGGAGACGGGTCCGTCGCGACCTGAGCCAGGGGATTCCCGGCGGCGGCCTCGAGCGTGGCTGAGGTGACCTTGATGCCGCAGATTTCCTGATCGGCGAAAGTCGGACGGCCGATGAGGAGAAGCACGGCAAGGCTTAGAAGGAACGATACTCGCGTGAATCGCAGCATAACGACCTCCTGGGGTTGACTACGAAATCTTTTTATAACATTTTTTAAATACTGTCAACGCTCATGAAAATAAAAAAACCGGCGAGTACCCCGAAGGGCACCCGCCAGTCGATCTCGCCGTTTTCAATCCTTGCTCCCTCCTCGTGTGGTAGCTGGGGGAGGGGATGCGACGGTCGAGGTGTCGGGAATCGGCACCGCCGCTGTGGAGCTGCCGAGAGGGGCTCGGACTCGCGCTTCTTGCATCTTATGGATTTGCGCAGAGAACGTCGTGCCGTCACAGTCGCCACGGAGGGAGTCTTTGTAGGTGAAAGTGACTCCCAAGTAGTGGTCATCGCGACAGGCGTCGAGGCCGGTGACCTTGAAGTAGGTTCCCCCTTTTTGCATGACTTCGATTCGGGAGACCCGCTGTCCACGGAGCGCGCCCATGTTCCAGACGTATATGTATTTGATCAGCCACTTTTCCGTCGTGGTGTCGTACCATTTTCGCTGGATGTAGAAGCCGACGCATTTCATTTGGGGCATGAAGTATCCTTCGTGGGCCCCGCGTGCGTCTAGATCATCTTCTTTGCTGATTGGAGATTCTTCCCCGATAGTTTCCTGGAGCAGCGCCACTTTGCAGATGCAAAGGTGGGGCCTCGTCTCAGTGTTACAACTATTGGTTTGGGCGCTGGCAGCGGTCGCGCTGCCGAGCGAGATGAGCAAGATGACGAAGAACAGCTTCAGCATGGTGACCTCCTGGTCTGCGGATGCTTAGTTCGAATTAAATTATATAGTATATAAACAATTATGTCAATACATTAAAGGGGAGTTATCAACAAAGCTTCTTGAAGCAGGGTGCTAATATTAATTGCATACGTGAAGAACTTTTTCTCTACAATTATGAAGGGGTTGGGCGTCGTGGCGGGGGTAAGCGCCGCTTTCATGTTTCATGCGGCGCTTGATAGGTCGAATGGAGATGCTTCCTTCTGGAGCGAACAGAAGATTTCCTCAGTGCTTGCGCAGGGAGGCGGGAAGGATTGTGAGTGTTCAGGTGGAGGGGATGGCGGCGGTAGCGCCGATGGCTGTGGTTGCGAGGGGTGCGGTGGTTCCTAAATCATGCTTCGCTCTTATCTCACATCCCGCACTATTATCGGCGCCTTGCTCCTAGTTCTCTTCTTGGGGAGTATTTATTATCTTTATGCTCAATCGCAAGAACCCTCTGTGAAGCCGAATACGGTGACGTATGTTAGGGAGCAGAATGCGGATTTCAAAAAAGGTCTTGCGCACATGAAGGCCCGTGAATTCTCTAAAGCTATTCCCTTCTTCCAAGCGGCATTGCTTGATGCCCAGGATCTCAATCAAGAAGGGTATATCAAATATAATGTGGGGTATGCTCAGGGACTCGCTAAGGAATATCAGAGTTCTATAGCTACGCTCCGAGAGGTGGCTGCCAATGAGAATTATGCGGACATCATTCGCGCTTGGTCTATCCAGCTTATGGGCGAGCTTTACTTGGCTAATAACAAAGATCCGGAATATTCGAAATACGTCTTCGACAAGACCCCGTACTCTGCCTTCAACTCCAATGGGAATATTGAGGCGGCATATACTCGACTCTCGGAGTATGCAAGCTCTTTTTATCCTACGGCTGTCTCTCTCTTCCGTATTTCTTTTGATAAATCCTTCCCTGAGATCCTTGCGCTCAGTGTGAGGCAGGCTCGTACGAGCGCGGATGAAGAAAATCTTAAGTCTCTGTGGAACCAGGTGCACGAGGCGATACGCATAGGCAACGATGAACTCATCGCAGCCCGTACCTTGGGCTTCGATAATTCCGTGCTTTCCGCGCGCATCACGCGACAGGCTATCCTGCTCGGCATCGCTACTCTCACAGGCGAAGATCATGCAGCTGAAGCAGAGGCTCTCTATAAAGAGGCGTGGAATCTGACGGAGGGTAACCGTGATCAGCGCATTTGGACAGGGTATCAATACGCCCTGTATCTTTCTCAACAGTATGGAAAGTCAAAAGCGGGAGAGATATCCGTCCTCCTTGCGCCGTTCTCTGATCCTGCGTATCGCAACGAGCGTTTCTATAAGTACCTGGCAAGCAAAGAGGCTCTGTCCGATGTACAGACGCGGCTTAATGTAGAACGTATTTCTCTGGTAGATGAAGAGTTCGCCGCACTCATGCGTTCGTTCGGGTGGAAGGTGTAGCTTTTCCTATGAGGGTCAGGTAGAGAGATGATTCTTTATCCGAGTCCAGATTTAGGAGGGTATCCATCTCTTTTTCTTTGAACCCTGCGATAGAGGCATAGTCCAGACCAAGGGATTGGGCTATGAGCTGTAGATTTTGCGCCACATGTCCGGCTTCTGTACATATGAGCCGATATCCGAAATCCCCGTATTTTGAGAAAGTCCGCTCCCATACTCCGGTGATGAGGATGGCTACTGCGGTATCCCTAGACCATTCGTACCCGAGGTTTTTTTGAAAATTATCGCAGTATTCCTCACCACCTATCTTCTCCAGAGAGTTCTTGAGGAGATTGAAGTGATACAGGCCTTTAGGCAAGCCATCGACGTTGCGCGCAGCTATATATATCTCTAGCGGATAACGTTCTCCCGCGGATGGATAGAACCGTTTGCTCTGTTGTGGGTCTGTACGGTTCTCTCTAAGTCCGGCGCTCCAGAAGAGCAGGGAAGAGAGTTCTTGGAAACTGACGGCGGAGACTGGATCGAAGGAGCGCGTCGTCTTCCGCTCGGAGAGGGTTTTCTCGAGTGTATGGCTGAGGGGAAGCGGCTCGGCGAGCGCCGTGTTTTCAGAGCGAGGGTATGTCTTGAATAAGATATCTTCCCTGGGGATCGGATTCTTGGCATCGCGAGTTTTGGGTAGACGCCAGTTCGCGATGGCTTGATGATGGAACCGCTTGGCGAAATGGTTATTCATGGAAAGGGGTGGGGTTCAGGATTCATTTCTTTGGCGGGTTCGTATCCGAGGAGAGAGGGAATCTCTGCCAGGCGTTTTCCGGCGAGAGCGGGAACTCGCTCGTCGAGATGCATCGGCTGCAGGTCAGGGATATGCACACAGACTGAACGAAAACCGCTTCTACGGCTTGCTTCGGAACTTATCTCGACTTCATACAATGGATATTTCTTATTTCTCAAGGCTTCCGACAGTCGGAGAGATTCTGTGCCAGTATCACTCTTATTCTCTTCTAGAGTGATCTTTCTTATTTCCCCCTGTGTAAGAAAGCTGCGTTTCGGGGTGTTTTCCTCCTTTGCCCAATAGATCAAGCGCTCCTTGCGACCGACCTTCTTCATGTCCACAGGGGCTTCGTATGCGGTTTTAAGAGAAAAGCGTACGCTAGCGGCTTCAGAGAGGGCTCCAAGGATGGCGGTTTTCATATCCCAATGCGCCTTTGCGCCCATAGTAAACGCCGGCCCCTTTCCGCTTTCATCGAGCAGAACGGCTGCGATGACCAGGAAAGGAAAATCAGTCGGAAGTAGAAGCAGTTCTGCACGGAGGTGGTAGCGAGCCAGGGAATCAAGAATGCTTTTCAGATCATCGTCTTGTTCGGCGAGGTGATTGATATCGATGCGAGGAGGCGAGAGGCGTTTGAGCCAGCAGATCATGAAAGCATCGCGTTCGATCGCTTCCAATGCCCCGTAGAGGACGGCTTCTTCGTGGCTATGTGAAGAAGTCGCGAGTCCTGTGGTTACGGCGGAACGGAGAAGTGGCTCGACGTTTTCCGGTCGTTCAGGAGACTTCTGTCTCTTCTGGCAATATTCGGCGCTGAAAAGCTGGAGAGGTACCCAGATCATCTTTCCGGAGATTTTTTCTTTGGCTTGTACCCAGCCGAGAACTGTCGATTCATCCACTTGTAGCATCGGATCCAAGCTCTTCTGTTCCTCGGAGAAACCAGTAATTGAGCGGGGGTCTATCTTATCCCCAGGAAGCTCTTTATACGAAGAGACCTTGATCTTCTTTTCGTACCATTCCGAAGAGCCTGACCATAGAGAGCGTTCGACGCACTCCCCGAGCGCGCTCCACAGGGCTTTTTCAGGATCAAGGAAGCTTGCACCGGAGGCGCGAAGATGGCCCTTTGTATGAACGCGGTATAGAGGGGGCTCATCTGGTGGAGGATTAAGGACTTCGACCTTCTCTAATATTCCCTGTCTCCTCAATTTTTCTATGATTGTCAGGTTCTTGAATATCAGCAGGTGAACATCACGAAGATTCTCCGGTACTTTGGTCAAGATTTCTATCCCGAGACGTTCCTCCAGGGTCCCAAGGAGGGCTTCTAGGAAACTTCGTTTCCAGTAAGATTTC
This sequence comes from Candidatus Parcubacteria bacterium, assembly GCA_021414235.1. NCBI lineage: Bacteria > Candidatus Parcubacteria > Candidatus Parcubacteria bacterium. Next base: position 526,322 of record JAIOOV010000004.1, on the reverse strand, counting down.
ACATAGAGAGAAGCAAAATCTTTTGTACGGATCGCAACCTCAAGTCTGCGCGGGTCTTCTCTTTGATACTGGGTATTCATCGGCTTGGGCGCTTAGCGTCCTTACTATACAATATTCATATCTATGCGCCTGCGTGCGGTTCTTTGCCTCCTTGGTCTTCTCCTCGCTCTCACGACTCTTCTTAGTTGGAAGAGCCTCTATTCCTATGTCGATTTCCATCGACCCTTGTGGGCCCATGTGTTTATGGAGAGGCTACATATGCCTGCCGTAGCTCTCGCGCTTGCGCCGGAGGATGCTAGCTTAGCCTATCGCGCGGGTAATTTTTATCTCGGAGAGAATGCTCATGACCTAAAGAAGGCAGAGGAACTTTATAAGAGGGCTCTCGACTTAGGGTATCCAGAGCCGGGATATATCCATTTCGGTCTCTCCCGGGTTTATTTCTTTCAGGGGCGTTATAGCAAAGCTATCGAGGCTATAAACGAGACCCTGCGGCTGGATTCTTCCATCCACAACGCTTATTACATGCGTGGGCTTGTGTACGGATATAGGAATAATCTCTCGGAGGCAGAGGGTGACTTCGCTAGGTATCTGGAATTGGAACCGGAGAGCTGGGCGGGAGCGAATGACCTCTGTTGGATCTATTTTCGGCAGGGTCGCTATAAGGATGTCCTTACGGTTGCAGAAAAGGCCCTTTCTTATCATCCGGAGAATCCTTGGCTTCAGAACTCTCTTGGTGTTGCGCTCCTTAATCTCGGAGAGAGGGAAGAGGCTCGTAGTGCCCTGGAGAAAGCTCTTGCTGGTTTCAAAGCCATGACGCCAGAGGAGTGGGGTAGGGCGTACCCTGGGAACGACGCTCGATATCATCCACAAGGTCTTGCGGGTTCTCTGCGCTCTGTAGAGAAAAATCTTCTACTCCTCTCTGGGGCAGACTTAAGTGCGATTCAGTAACAAAATAGGATGAAGTACCTTCTTAAGAGATGGCGGCGTAATATGGGCGCTTTGCTGTGTGATCGGAAGTTGCTCTTTCTGGCGGTATTGGCTCTGGTTTTGGCTGTGATTTCCGCCTTGAGCTACCTTCAGCCGATTGATAACGGTCCGCAGTCTCCAGAGATTGATTACAACTCGCTCTCACCGAATGGTGAGGAGGGGGGAGTCATACTCCCGGCTTCGGGGGATTCTTATTTTGAAGCTGCTTACCAAAGCTATTACCAGAGCCAGTACCAGTCGACCTACGAGGCGTATTACCAGAGCCAATATCAGTCTACGTACGAGGGTTACTATCAAAGCCAGTACCAGTCGACCTACGAGGCGTATTACCAGAGCCAATATCAGTCTACGTACGAGAGCTACTATCAGCCTTATTACGAAGGGTATTACCAAGCTGGATATGAGGCTGCTTATCAATCCTACTACCAGAGCTATTACCAGTCCGCCTATCAAGCGGCGTATCAAGGTTATTATCAAGGTTACTACCAAGCTTCTTATTGCTCTGCCAACCAGGGACAGGTCTGTACATCTGCCGCTAATAGCTGCGGCGCGGTGACCTACGGTACGTATAGCTGTGCGGGTGCGTGTTCCGCTACCGTGGCTCCTGCGGAATCTTCCTGCGTCGTCCCAGTTATCACTGTTGCGCCTCCTTCTCCGACAATCGTCATCAATAGAGGCGATGCTTGCAGCTTTAGCTGGAGCAGTGCTAATGCTACTTCTTGCGTCGTGACCGGTCCTGGGGTGAATTCCACTGGTCTTTCGGGCTCAGTGTCTGTCCCTGATATCACGCAATCGAGAAGCTACCAAGTGCGTTGTTACAATGGCTCCATGGTGAATACCACAAAGACGGTGAACTGCCAGGTCAATCCGACTTTTGAAGAAATCTAAGAATTGGACGTACCTCGCTGGTGTCAGGGGGGTTTACATAGTGCTACAATAAAAGACGTACGATGAGGCACTTTTTTCGTGAAATAAATAAAAGATTTTCTAACCTACTCCGCGAGCGCAGGCTCCTTTCCTTTGCGAGTGTGGCAATCTTTCTCGTCATCTCTCTAGCAAGTTTGGGGTATTTGGAGAAGAGCTCTGGTCCGCAGTCTCCAGAGATTGATTACAACTCGCTCTCACCGAATGGAGAGGAGGGAGGAGTCATACTCCCGGCTTCGGGGGATTCTTATGCAGAGGGGTATTACCAAGGCTACTACCAATCCTACTATCAGGGGTACTACCAGGGTTACTACCAAGGGTACTATCAATCGTATTATCAAAGTTATTACCAGTCTTACTACCAGGGGTATTACGAAGGCTACTACTATTCCCAAGGCTACTACTACTCTCAGGGGTATTACCAACCTTACTATTACTCGCAGGGGTACTATCAAGGCTACTACTACTCCCAGGGCTACTACCAAGCTTCTTATTGCTCTGCCAACCAGGGACAGGTCTGTACATCTGCCGCTAATAGCTGCGGCGCGGTGACCTACGGTACGTATAGCTGTGCGGGTGCGTGTTCCGCTACCGTGGCTCCGCCGGAATCCTCTTGTACGGCGCCCACCATCACCACGGTTCCTGCCGCTCCCTCCATCGTGATCAACAAAGGCGCTTCCTGCAGCTTCACCTGGTCAGCGACGAATGCTACTTCCTGCACGGTCACGGGCCCAGGAGTGAGCCAGACAGGGACATCCGGTTCGGTATCCGTACCGAATGTCACCGAGACGAGTACCTACACAGTACGTTGCTACAACGGTTCTGAAGTTAATACCTCGAAGACGGTGGATTGCCGGGTCAATCCTGCTTTTGAGGAGATCTAACTGGGGATAATGGAGACGTCGAACGGAGTATACTCACTGTAATCATAAATATAATCATATGGAGCGAACATTAAAGATCATCGTCGGGGTACTTGCGGTCGGCGCTGTCGTCCTCGGTTATCTCATCTATGTGCGGGATTATAAGCCTCTTGCGGGCACGACCTCCCAGAATCCTTCGACAAACGCTCCGCAGACTCCTTCTACTGGGGTGAATCTTCCCGCTGGCTCTTCCTACGAGCTCTCTGCTGAGGAGAAGAAAGCGCTTACGCCTCCTTCCCAGAATGCGACGGCGGCAGAGCAGAAAGCATTCTTTGATGTAGTGGTCTCTGCAGCTAAAACGGTCCCGGCGCTTGAGATCGGCACGAGTTGTTCTGTGAAGCCGGTGGTGCTCGCGCTAAAGAAAGGCGCGCCTCTTAAAATAAAGAACACGGCAACGGTAGAGCAGACCATCGCCTTCAATAAGGATTCCGTGTACTCCGTTCCTGCTGGAGAAACCAAGGAGTTCAAGGTCGCATTTGCCCAGAATGGCGGCATCTACGGCTACGGCTGCGGATCTTCCGTAAGCGCCTCTGGCATGATCTTCGTGACGGAGTAATCACTTCTTGATGCGGTCTCTCTTCCGGTACCGGCTGATTCTCTCTTCAGCTGCCGCCCTTCTCCTTCTGAATCTCTCTCTCGGGGGCTATCTTCTCTTTGCGAGCGCGGGTTCATATCCGGAACTCGCTGAACTCCAGACACCACGCTCCTTCCCCGAGCTCTCGCGATACTTTCGGGATCTTGCCGAAGCCAAAGGTGCTCCGTATGCGTACCAGGTGCTCATCCGCATGCCTTCTGTCCCCGGTGTGGACATGCATCTCGTGGGACATACGGTGGGGGATGAGCTCTACAAGCAATATGGCCTCGAGGGTATGGCCTACTGCACGCCTGATCTGCGCAACGCCTGCTCGCATACGGTAGTGATCGGCGCGCTTCTCGAGTTCGGGCCGCCCGTGCTCGAGAAGGTGGCTGCGATCTGTCGCAAGGCTCCCGGCGGTGCCGGAGCGTACAACATGTGCTATCACGGCCTGGGGCATGGCGTGCTTGCATATACGGATTACGAACTGGATCAGGCGGTGCCGCTCTGTAAGCGCGCGGGGGAATCTGCTGGTAACAAGGCGAACGAATACCAGGAGTGCATCGGCGGCACCATCATGGAGATGACCGGCGGCGTACATGATCCTAAGCTCCGCGAGGAGAAGGCGAAGAAATATTTCAAGGAGGAAGATCCGCTCTATCCCTGTGACGCGGATTTCATGCCGAAGGATGTGCGCGGCTTCTGCTACACCTACCTCACTCCGCATCTTATGGAGGCTGCCGGAGGCAATCTGGGAGCTCCGAAGGCGGAAGATTTCAGGATTGGCATGACCTATTGTGACGCGCTCACACAGAGAGAGGATCGGCGCGCCTGCTTCGGTGGTTTCGGTAAGGAGTTCCCGGTAATCCTCTCTTCTCGCGATGTACGTGCGGTGACATCACTTCCGGATGAGGCTATGCGTACGATGTATGAGTGGTGCTCGCTCTCGCCAGCGGAAGATGGCAGGAGGGATTGCTCCTTTCAGGCAGTCGCTTCGCTTTATTGGGGAGGGGAGAATGATTTCCATGCCTCGGTACGTTACTGCAGCGTGATTCCGGAAGAGGGCGATCAGAGAGATTGCTTCACCCGGCTCGCAGATATGGCGCGTTATTTTAGAGGCCGCGATGGTCGTTACATGAGAGAGTTCTGCGCTGCTTATCCGCAACCCTATACTGCCTCATGCGCCGTTACCCGTTAAAACTTATTTTCGCCGCCGCTATCCTGATCTTTTTCGTAGCTGGCGAAGCATACTATCTGTATATCTCGCGCGGCACCGAGGTCCCTGATCCACCACGGCTCCAATCCAAATATTTTAAGCGTGAGAAGGCTGAGTGGGCAGAGACCATAGATACGCTGGGTGCGAAGGCTGCGTACCAGAAATTCGTGGAGGTGTACGGAAAGCTTCCGCCTGGCTCGGCGCATTCGCTTGCGCATGTCTTTGGGGAGTTACTGTATGAGAAAGAGGGACTTCCTGGGGTCGCGGTCTGTGACAGCTCGTTCGGCTTCGGCTGCTACCACAGCTTCTTCGGGCGGGCCATCAGCGAGCATGGGGTAGAAGTGCTTGGCCAGCTTGATCGCGCCTGCGTGGCAGCGTGGGGAGAGAAGGGCCTGGGCTGCTCGCATGGAATCGGGCACGGCCTCCTGTGGTCTGTCGGCGATGACAAACTCGCGGAGGCGCTCGATATCTGTGCGACGCTCACCTGGAAAGGACCGATCGGCGGCTGCTCCGGCGGAGTCTTCATGGAGTACAATTTTCATACGATGGCTGATCCCGACCTTACCTCCCCGCGCATGTTCGACCCGAAGAAGGCGCATGCGCCCTGCGACGCTCTTTCCATATATCGCGAAGCCTGCTATTTCGATATGCCGCAATGGTGGATGCGGACATTTAATGGAGATGCCGCTCCAGCAGCCGCTCTCTGTGCCGAGGTTGGTGCGAAGGGCGAGCGGGAGGCGTGCTTCAAAGGTATCGGCAATATCGTGGCTCCGGAGTCGGGGTATGATGTAAAGAAGTCTCTCGCTGTCTGCAATAGTCTCGTTGGGACGGAAGAACAGCTGCTGTGCCGCCAGGGGGCTTCCTGGAGCTTCTTCGCAGAGCCTCGCGTGCGGGATCTCTCGCCTCAGCTCTGCGCCGGACTTTCGGAAGATGCACGACAGAGCTGTGTGGCCGGTTCTCAGATAATCCGCTGATATGAACTCGTTTTTAAAGAAGCATACGAAGTTTGCTGCCGCTATCGTTATCCTCGCGGCTTTCCTCTTTGGTGAGATTTACATACTCGCCGCTCCCATGCTTGCTCCTGATCCGGGGATGCGTCTGGTGCGTTACGCTGACGAGGTCGTCGCCGCTTGCGCGAGCGCACGATATCGTCCGACCTGCTACGAAGACGAGATCCCCAAGCTCATGGACAAGGGCGTTTCCATGGAGGATGCGGTGCGCGTCGCAGCAGTAGTTCAAGCCAAGGACAAGACCTACACCTACTGCCATGTGCTCGGGCACAAGATCAGCGCCAAGGAAACCGCCAAGGATCCGGATAAGTGGACGGAGGTGATCCAGCGCTGTCCATCTGGCGTATGCTCCAACGGCTGCATCCACGGCGCGTTCCAAGAACGCTTCCGTACAGAATCTCTCTCTGACAGCGAGATCGAAAAGTACAAACCCGAATTCGCGAACGTGTGCGAGCCGCAGGATAGCTTCAATCCTACGGGGCTCGAACAGGCGAGCTGCTACCATGCGCTCGGGCATCTGCTTATGTACATCACTCGCGCGGATATCCCGAAATCGCTCGGTCTGTGCAGGGAACTTTCCATAAAGCCGGGGCAGGATATGAGTCAGGTCTGCTCCGATGGCGTGTTCATGCAGATCTTCCAGCCGCTCGAGCCGGACGACTTCGACCTCATCAAGGGTAAGGAGGTGGCTACGGGGACCCAGCGTGCGTATTGTTCCGCTTATAGCGGTTACGACAAGGCGTCTTGCTGGAGCGAATCCTGGCCGCTTCAGCGAGAAGAGCTGAAGGCGCCAGGCGCTATTAGTCGCTGGTGCAACCAGCTCTCTGAAGCCGGCCCTCGCGAGCGCTGCAAGCATGCCTTGGTGTTCGTCTTCGTGGCGCAGCTTGAATTCGATAACGAGAAGATCGGCGCGTTCTGCGACACTATGCTTCCGGAGGATCGCGGGCTCTGTTATGCGGATGCGGCTTCCCGCCTCCTGGAGAACGACTACCGCAATATCGAACGCTCCGTAGCCCTCTGTGCTGCTGCGGAAGCGAAGGGGGTAGGGGAGACTTGTTATGACATCATGGTGCGCACTGCAAGCTTCACCTTCCATGCCGGCTCCCCAGAGTCGAATCGTCTCTGTTCTCTCCTTCCGGAGAAGTGGCAGGAGCATTGCGGCGCTCGTCCATAGCATCATGAAATACGCACTCTCGTTTTACATTATTGCGATCTTGCTCATCCCGTGTACCGTTGCGGCACACGGTGAAAGCGCTTCCTTTGAAGCTACTCTCTCTTCGGGAGTTCTGATGGATATCGGATACTCTTCTGCTCCAGTCTCGGGGGAGAGTACGATTTTTGATTTCTCCGTTCTTGATGCCGGAGGGGAAGAAATAGCCTTCGACCATATCTGGGTGCGTCTCGGTAGAGGCTCCGCCGCGTATTTCGCTACGGGCATAGCTAAGGCGGATATCGGCAAGACGGTGCTTACTTATCGTTTTCCGCAGGAGGGGGCCTATGAGATGGATGTGCGTTTTGAGAAGGGGGGCAGAACCGTGGCAGAACATACTTTCACTTTTGAGGCGGAAAAGGCGGAGACGTCCAAATCATCCGTTCCTCTCGGTATGCTATTATCGGTACTCGCCGCGTTCTTCGCGGGCGGCGCTATTACTTACTTTTCCCTGCGTTCACGATGAATAAACTCATACTTCTTGCCGTAGTCATCGTAGTCTTCGGCGGCGGCTGGTATTACTGGACCAACCGCACGGCACCTGAGGTGGTCGTGGAGACCCCTACAGAAAATATAGCTACTACTACGCCAGATACCGCTTCTTCTACGCCTGCTCTCCCTAGGATCACGGTGAACATGACTGACGATGGCTTCGAGCCCTCTACTCTCGTCATCAAGAAGGGCCAGATTATAGAGTTCGTGAATGTCGGCAAGGATTTCCACTGGCCAGCTTCTGACCTTCATCCGACGCACGAAATCTATTCCGAATTCGATTCTGACAAGCCGGTAGGTCCTGGAGAAACCTATTCCTTCCAGTTCGAGAGGATAGGTAAGTGGAATATGCATGATCATCTCCACGCCCGCTTCCGCGGATCAATCGAGGTGCAGCAGTAAATCGGATTTCTGATCGTGCTGTGCATAACCCCGCCATAAGGCGGGGTTATGCCGTATAATGGACGCAATGTCCTCGCGTACTCGCCTCGTCGCTGGAGTCCTCTCCATACTCCTTCTCGCTGCCGCTCTCGGCGTGTATTTCTATCAGCGCTCTGCGTCCTTGGCTAAGTTCGATCCTCAGGGCACACTTCTCCTTTCGCTTGCGGATAAAGGGAGTACGGAGGTGAATTTGTATGAGTATGAGCTTGCGACCAAAGAGCTCCGTCGTATCGGTCGCGATAGTAATTCCAATTTCGATGCGGCAGTGGCTCCTGATGGCAATCGTCTCGCGCATATCGCCTACGGTCCCGGAGCCCTGGCGAGCCAGGTGGTCATTTATGATCCCGCTACGGAGGAACGTCGTCCGATCACTCGTGGAGAAGCCTTTAGGCATTCCCCAGACTGGTCTCCGGTGGGTACGGGGCTTGCGTACTCTCAGGAAGCGAGAGGCGGCTCGGATATCTATGCAATAGATCTCCCAGGGACTCCACGCCGCATCGGCGCGGGAAGCTATCCCGTCTGGTCCCTTGATGGGAAATCGCTCTTTGCGCTCGCTCCAGAAGGCCTGGTGCGCTACGACCTAGGGACTCTCGCCAAGACCAAGGTTTGGGGAGCGAGCGGGGCTGGCATGAAGCTCGCCGCAAGCCAGGATCACTCTTTGGTTGCCTGGCTCATTCCCGGCCTCGAGCGAGTAATGCTGCTCAAGGTGAACCCGGTGAATCCGAAGGAGCTTCTTCTCAACGATACTCTTGAGGCGCGAGCGTATGATGCGGCGTTCTCGCCAGACAACGCGTACGCAGCTCTCCGAGTACGTAAGGGGGAGGCGTCGCAGTTCGAGATCGTCATCGAGCGGCTCGACACGGGAGAGCGTAGGAGTATCCTCGACCTCTCTCCATACGAAGGTGGCACGCTCTACCTCTCTTCTTGGAACTAATATGAAAAAAATTCCTTTTATCCTCGCTACCGCATTCGCGCTTGCTCTCTTCGGGGGCATGGGAATTCACTTGTCTGTGATCGGACAGATTCCTGCAGTTCTTGCTGCTGAGGATGCTGGCGGCAGCGAAACGAGCTCAGGAAGTCCTGCTGGTAACAGTGACTGTACGGGAGGCCAGTGCGGAGCGGAAATGAATAATATAGATGACTGCAGTGCTTCCGGCAGCCAGTGTTACAGCCCTCAGTATTGCACTGAATACAATACGCCGCGCTTCTCGAGTCCCCTCCGTGTCACCACGCAGGCCGGTCAATCTTTTTCATACGAAGTGATGGTCGCTCAGGTGAATCCCAATCCTTCTCGTGATCTTGCTCCTTGGGAGCATCCGCAGCTCCGGGAGAAGGGGGAATTTGAGTCAGGCTGGTTCGGGGCAGGTATCACTTCGCTTGATCCAGCGGGCCTCACGGGTTCCGGCCTTTCCGCGAACGTCTTGAGTGCTCGGGTGCAGGCGCGTGCGGGCGTAACCCAGGTGCCAGACTCCACTGGTCTCATCATCTCCGGAGTGCCTGCTGTTCCAGGGACATACTCCGTAGCCCTCACTTCTCGTAATGACCTTGAGGAGTGGGTCTATGAAGGTGGAGCCGGGGATAACCAGAGCAGTACGGTGGCGGGGAGCGGCGAGGACAGATACTACATGAGGAATTCTCCGAGCTGTTCACGTGCGGATGTGCTTGAGATAGAAGTAACTCCGGCAACGTGTTCGACTGTAGCTCCGGAGATCACTTCCTCTGGCACAGCAGCGGGCGTGGTGGGCGAGAATTTCTCATATCAAGCAACTGCCAGCAACTACACGACGCTCGGTATGAGCTGTCTGCCCATACCTTCCGGTACGAGCTGGACGAGTCCTCTGTCGATCGGGGGAGTACCCACATCGGCTGGTTCATATTCCTGTACCATTCAAGCGGAGAATAGCGCGCCTGGCTGTACCCCTCTTTCAGCTTCAAAGAACGTGGCTATCACCATAGCTCCCGCCTCTGTGTGCGCCACCTCTACGCCCACCATCACCAGCTCTGGCAGTGTTGCGGGAATCATAGGGGGAAGCTTCGGAGGCTATACCATCCAGACTTCGCGTCCGGCGCAGAGCTACTCGCTCACTCCTTCCTCTGGTGATACGTCCTTCCCCTCCTCTCTTGCGGTGGTGAATGATGGTCGCTCTCTTGAGGGTGTCCTGGCGGCAAGCCAGCCTAAGCAGCAGTACCATTTCCGGGCTACCGCTTCCATGACTCTGCCGAGCGGTGTTCAGTGCCCCGCGACGAAAGACGTGATCATCGGTCTCACTTGTCCGAGCAATCAGCCGAATTGGAATCCGGAGAACGGGCAGTGCACCGACCAGCCGGTCGCGCGTCTCTGCGCGGACCAGACCGCTCTCAATTATGGAGAAACGGGAGAGTGTCGCTATGGCGCAGTCCGCTGCAACGATCCGTTGGCGCTCAATGGCGGTGCGCTCGGCGCCTGCCAGTATTCGAGCGGACGCTCTCTCTGTACGGATCCTACTGCGATCAATTTCGGACTGACCGGCTCCTGTCAGCCGCGCACAAGCTGTGGGGTAGGAGAGACGGGGAGATTCCCTTCCTGTCAGGAGATCCCGTGTCCTACCTGCGGCGCGACCAAGATGTGCAATGTCTGCACTGCGACTGACAAGGACGGTGAGTGCACTCGCCACGAGATGCAGCCAGCTGCTGAAGCCAAGTCTGCCCCTAATTCCTGCGGCGTAACCCGCTCTCTCTACTATTGTCCCGACGAATCCTCTGATGCTCCTCCGCCTCCTGGCGAGCAGGCCTGTGCGCTCGCGGTGACTGCTCTCATGCCGGAGCGAGAGCTCGTCCAGAAGGGTTCTCAGTGCACCATCCCTTGGCGGGTGAGCTCGGTGCCGCCGGAGCAGTCTCAGTTCCTCCGTTGTGTCATCTCAGGACCCGACCTCTCTGTGCGCGCCAACGGCGCTTTTGGTCAGGTCCTTACTCCACCGGTCTCCGTCCAGTCTCTCTACCGCTTCGTCTGCCGGGTCGGGGATGCCAAGGTCTCCAATACCGCCTCCTTTACCTGCCGGGTGAGCCCCCGCTTCGAGGAGCGTTAAGACGGCCGTTGCAACAATCCGCCATATTTGGTAGGCTAGTCCGACATGCAATCCACAGACACGACCGCCAAAAGCCCCGTCATTGAAGCCCTTTTCAAGGTCGGCGCACACTTCGGCTACGCCAAGGCCCGCAGGCATCCTACGGCCAAGCCGTTCATCTTCGGTGCCAAGAATCATGTAGAGCTCTTCGACCTCGAGGAGACTGAGAAGGCGCTCGCAGCCGCCAAGGCCTTCGTCTCTGCTGTGGCCGCTCAGGGCAAGCAGGTTCTCTTTGTTGGCGGCAAGAGCGAAGCCAAGGAAGTAGTTAAATCTGCTGCCGAAGCTTCTGGTCTCCCGTTTGCTGCTGGCCGCTTCGTGGGTGGTACCCTCACCAACTTCTCTGAGATCCGCCGCCGCGTGGACAAGATGGAGCGTCTCCTCTCTGAGCGCGAGACTGGCGAACTCAATCGCTACACTAAGAAGGAGCGTCTCCTCATCGATCGCGAGATTGCGAAGCTCCAGAGCAACTTCGCTGGCATCGTGTCCATGAAGTCCCTCCCGGCTGCTGTCTTCGTGGTAGATCCTCGCCGCGAGCACATCGCGGTCCTGGAAGCTAAGAGGCTCCACATCCCGGTGGTAGCGCTTGCTAACTCTGACTGCGACCTCTCCCAGGTGGACTACGCCATCCCTGCCAACGACTCTTCCCGTGCTTCAGTTGCGCATTTCGTGGAGGAGATCGCCTCCGCCTACCGCGAGGGCCGCGCTCCCGCTCCGACTGCTTCTCCTGTTTCCGCAACCGCGACGGTTTAATAACAGGCCCTTCTGGGGCCGTGTATCGTTTTCTCTTTCACTATGGAAATAACCACTGAGCAGATCAAGGCATTGCGCGATGAGACCGGTATCTCGGTGATGCAGTGCAAGAAGGCACTTGAAGAGGCAGGAGGAGATGTGGAGAAGGCACGTGTCATCCTCCGCAAGAAGAGCGGCGAACTCGCTGCTAAGAAAGGGGACCGCACTCTCGCTTCCGGCGCTGTGGCTGCCTACGTGCACGCTACCGGCACGGTAGGCGCTATGGTGACTCTCTCCTCCGAGACCGACTTCGTCTCCAAGAACGAGGAGTTCCGCAAGCTCGCCTACGATATTGCTATGCACGTGGCTGCTGCCAACCCGAAGTTCCTAACATTTGAAGACATCGATGCTGATGAGCGTGCCAAGGCGCGCGAGGTCTTCGCTGAAGAGGCCAAGGACAAGCCGGCAGAGATGCAGGAGAAGATCATCGAAGGCAAACTTGCCTCCTATTTCCGCGAGCAGGCGCTCCTCGAGCAGCCGTTCATCAAGGATTCCGAGCGTACCGTCCGCGAGCTCCTCTCTCAGGCGGTTCAGAAGTTCGGCGAGCGCATCGAGATCACGCGCTTCTCCCGTTTCTCGCTCTAATCAAATATGGGTACCACGTACCTCTTCTTTGCATCTCTCGGCGCCATGGTGGTGATGCTCGTGCTTAAGGATTGGGAACTGCACCGTGGACACAAGCCCTTCTCCGCCCTCCGTTATCGCTTGGATATACTCCTGCGCAAGCGCTTCCTGCACGTTTCCTCCTACACGGTCTATTTCAACCGTCACACCGCTAGGCTGCTACTTCTCTTCGTTCTGGAGCATATCCATCACGGTATCGTCTTCCTCTTGAAGAAGTTCCGTGACTCGGAATTCTTCACGCTCATCCGCGGTCGCTATCATCGCTTCACCGATCAGCTCCCAGAGCGTAATTCGGTCTTCCTCAGTTCCCTCGAATCCCACAAGAAGGACGAGGCCTACAAGCTTCCAGTGGAAGCTGACGAGCCTCGGGTCTAATGGTAGTCTGCTAGCATCGCCGCCTTAGCTCAGTTGGTAGAGCAACTCACTTGTAATGAGTAGGTCCCCAGTTCGACTCTGGGAGGCGGCTCCGGATCAGTTTTATGACGCTATTCTGGTCAACACAGCCGTGATAGTATTTAAAGTACATGGCAAAGCCCAACGGCCCCTCTAAGTTAGATGACGTATTGAGAGCAGAATTGCAGTCTATTGCAGACAAACAAAAAGTAGCGATCATTAGTTTCGTTGCTCCGCATGGGGTGCGTACTTCACCGGTTACTTTTGCTAGCGCATCAATTGAAGAGGATGAAATTTATAGTTTGGAAGAACATGTAGAGCAGGCATTAAAAAATGGAGCTACTGCATTGCATTTCGTGATCCATACCCCAGGGGGAGAGATGCACACGTCATATAAGATTGCTAGTTTTCTTCGTTCAAAATTTGCTCACATAAAGGCTTTTATTCCTTATGAAGCCGCTAGTGGAGGCACTATTCTTTGTTGTGGCGCTGATGATCTCTATATCGGTGATTTAGGAAACCTTACCTCTATAGATCCTCAAGTTCGATACAAGGATACTCGTGTATCGGCGTACGCTTTTGTAAGAGCGTCTGAATATCTTAAAGATGAGTACGGTGAGATGAGCCCGCAAGAGATACCAACCCCTTGGCAGCAGATGGCTGGAAAAATGGATCCAGTGGTTCATGATGAAATGACCACGGTCTTATTTACAGCAGCATCATGTGCCAGACGGCTCTTAATGAAGGCTGGGTATAAACCAGAAAAAGCTTCTGGAATAGCCTACCGATTAACGTATAATGGCTATACTCATGGCATGCCCATTTTTGCGACTGAAGCAGAGCAGATCGGATTTAATGTAAAGTCAGATCAGAAAGATGTGATGAAGATTTATCAAAAACTTGTTTCTGTGCGGCTGAAAGAACAATCGCCTCGGCACGTCATAGATACTGTCTGTCCGGCCCCTTCGACGTCTCCTCCAAAAGCTCCGATAGCTTCCAGGGTTGCCAAGAAAGCAGTAACAAGAACCAGATAAAAATGAAAGAGAAAACTAAGAAAGCAAATATTAACAACGACGAGCCATTCTCCGTATCTGAGCATTACCACCGCCCTACACGTTCTTTTATTTTTGAGGAAGACAAGGAACTAGCTCGTGAGTTGGGGGCAGGGAATTCTTATATTCGTCGAACTTTGGGTTACGGTACTCGCTAGAGAATTAATAAACCCCCGGAATAAACCGATACTTCACCTTCTTCACATATTCCTGATACTCCGGATCGGCAAGGAGATGTCTCTCTTCGGTGAGGGCGCGGACGAAGTACACGCTGCTCCAGGCGAGCATGGAGAGGAGAGCGGGGAAGGACATCACTGGCAGCAGCGCTATCCACCAGGCGAGGTTCTTGGAGGCATAGTGCGGGTGTCTTATCCACGCATAGGGGCCATGGCTCACGATGCCGCGGTTGGTGAGGTTGGAACACTTGGTGCCGAGCGCTAGCGTGCCCCAGAGGTATACGAAGAGCGCGAGAAGTATGAATACGTAAGCGACCAAGGTCGCTTCAGGGGAGCCGAAGGAACTGTAGAGGTTCGGGTACCAGGGGAAGAAGCGCTCCATGATGGCGCCATTGAAGGGGGGATAGCAGAGGAGGGCGGCGATCCAGCCGAGCACCGTAGGCTCTACCGAGCGCACGGTGTTGTTAAGCTTCTCTGACTCGAAGAGGTAGCCGAAGGCGAAGTAGAAGGTATCGACGAAGAAGATGAGCAGGATGAGGAGAGGATAGGTGGCGGTGATGAAGTAGGCCGCCTCTAAGAGGCGGCTCGGGTCAAACTGCGAGAGAGTGACGACTGCTCCTTGGAAGTTGCCCGCAGCGAAATTGATCATCAAAGGGAGGAAGTAGAACTTCACTACGAAGAAGAGGAGAGAAGTCTTCTCTTCTTTGGTGAGAGAGCGGGTCTCTCCAGGAGCTACGGTGCTCCACGGCAAGAGGCGCCAGAGGCCGCGCAGGATGAGGTAGCCCTTGCTCGGGCGGGTAGCGCGGTGGAGGAAGAGATAGATCGGGAAGTAGGCGGTGTAGAGGAGGGCGGCGCCCACTACGATGAGCTTGGTACCGGGGAGGAGGAAGGACTGGTAGTAGGCGTTTAAGAAGTAGATGAGAACAGCGAGCCAGACCAGGAGCACATTTGCTCCGAAGTACAGCGCGCGATCCTTAAGCGGTATTTCCATGTTATCTCTTGCTGCGAGTGGACGTCGAGGTGGTGGTCGCTAGGCTCGCCTTAAGCTCCGGTACCTCCTTCTCGATATCCTCCAGGGAAGTGAAGCCGTAGAAGATTTCGTCATCGATCATGATGGCGGGGAAGCGAGGCTCAATATTGAAGATGGAGATGAGGGTGCCGAGCGCGGAGAGGTTGAGGTGGTAGTCGAAGGAATACACGCGCAGGTCAGGGTACTTCTCTCGGAGGGCGGTGAGTACGTAGCCGGTGCGCTCGCATTCTGCGCAGTCGCCGGTGTTCGAGTAGAAATACAGGACGGTGATGGGCTTAACGCCGCACTTCGAGGCCACCTTCTTCATGAGGAGGTAATCCTTGATCTCGAGGAGGGAGTAGTAGCGCTTCAGCTTCATGACCTCGTCGTTGTCGCTCCCCAGCTTCTCTTCCGTGTAGGAGAGCCTCTCCGCGAGCGAGTTGATCTCCTTGGAGAGGATGGACTGGCCGGAGAGGTCCTTACAGGAGGATTCCGCAAGCAGGCTAAATTGCGTCTCGGAGGAGAGGATATCGATGGAGATCTGGTCTCCGATGTCGCGGATCTCGTCGATACGGCGATCATTCAGCCGGTTGCTCACGTAGAGCGCGGTCGCAAATATTGTGACCGTAATCAGGAGCACCAGGGCGTATTTTTTCCAATCAATAGTTCTCATATAAAGCTAAGTTAGCGCCAAGTAGTCTTACGGGAGAAGGCGGTATTGTAGACCGACTTCAGCAGCCACCAAGGCGCGATGAAGCCGTAGCAGACTAGGAAATAAACAATATCCCGGGAGAAGGGCTTCTCCCGGCCGATGACCTTCCCGGTGATGAGGAGCGTGAGAGTGATGAGGATCATTATCACCGAGAGGAGCGTAAGGGTCCCGGTGTTGAGGAAGAACCAGTCAGTAGCCATGCGCGGCCAACCGAGATTGAGCCCTACGATGCTAATCTCGGAGATTTTACCGAAGATAGCATTGACGGCGTAGAAGAGAGAGTAGCCGGTGAAGTAGAGCACGGAGAAGACGGAGAGGGTGGCCAAGGGGAGGATGAACATGGAGAGGTTACCGTAGCGGCGCTTGAAGAAGATCTCACGGTAGTCGATGGCGTTCTCGAGGAAGCCATGGGTCCAGCGTACGCGCTGCTTGAAGAGGGCACGCAATGTCGCGGGGGCTACTGTGTAGACGTAGGCGTCATGCGCATTATCAATACGGTAGTCCTTGGTCTGCATGCGCAGGCCGATCTCCAGGTCTTCGGTGTGGTGCGCGTGCTTGTACGGACCTAGAGTGTCGAATACTGACTTCCGGAAGAAGGAGAAGGGGCCAGGGGTGATGTAGACGCTGCCGATGAGGGCGAATATCTTGCGGATGAAGACGCTGAAGCTGTATTCCGCCCGCTGTACCATCTGGATGAAGTTCTTGGGCTGGTGGAGCTTGATGGCAGGAGTCACTGCCATGACAGTCGGATCCTCGAAGCGGAGGACGACACGTTTCAGCGCCTGGGGGTCCACGTAGGAGTCGGCGTCGAGGCAGCCTACGATCTCACTCGTGACGTGCGAGAGGCCGAGGTTGAGGGCCTTGTATTTGCTGCCCTCGTTCTCTTTCTGGAAGAGTCGTATCTGCGGGTTGTCCTTGTAGGCCTGCATGACCTGCCAGGTATTGTCTCTGCTGCCGTCGTCGATGGCGAAGATGGAGAGCTTCTCCTTGGGATAGTCGAGGGCGAGGAGGGAATCGAGCGTACCTGCCACCGTCGTGCCTTCATTGAAGCAGGGGACGATGACCGTGGCCGAAGGGTACGCTTTCGGCTCTGGGGATTCCTTGCGGATCTCACCACGGCGCTCCAGGAAGGTCACAAGGAGGAAAACCTCGAAATAGAGGGATATGAACACCAGGATATGAGGGAGTATTTCTCCGAAGAAGGAGTTCATAGGATGACGGTCATTATACGATTTTTAGGCCATTTTTTCAACCTTTTTGGTCACCCCTGCCTTTCTACCGGTCGAGACTCTTTTTCCCTGAATCGCGTTGATAAAAAGCTCTTTTCCGATACAATGCGACTCAATGGACCCAAAATATCCGCAGGGACACCTCCACCCCCTCTCTTTGCTCATACGGGAGACCAACCGCATCTTCGCGGGGATGGGTTTCGAATTCGCTGAAGGTCCGCTCCTTGAGAGCGAGTGGTACAACTTCGATGCTCTGAACGTCCCCAAGGATCATCCGGCGCGGGACATGCAGGACACCTTCTTCATCAAGGATGAGCCGGGAATGGTGCTGCGTACGCACACCTCGAACGTACAGGCTCGATATATGGAAGCCCAGATGAAGAAGGGCATCCTCCCGCCATATCGCATCATCGTGCCGGGCAAAGTCTTCCGGAATGAAGCTACCGACATGACCCACGAAGCCGAGTTCTTCCAGCTCGAGGGTTTGGTCGTGGGCGAAGATATCTCCCTCTCCAATCTCAAGGGAACGATCGAGCAGTTCTTCCAGGAGCTCTTCCGTGGTGCTTCTGTGGAAGTGCGCTTCCGTCCGAGCTTCTTCCCGTTCGTGGAGCCGGGGGTCGAAGTGGACATGCGTCTCGTGGGTGAGAACGTCCCAGAGAAGCTGCGTGATCGCTGGATTGAGATGATGGGAGCGGGCATGGTGCATCCGAGCGTGCTTCGTAATGCGGGGGTAGATCCCGAGAAGTATCGTGGATTCGCTTTCGGCATGGGGCTTGATCGTCTGGCCATACTCCGTTGGGGTATCGATGACGTGCGTCTCATGCACTCTGCGGATCTCCGTTTCGTGAATCAATTTTAAGTATGAAAGTCTTACGCCCGTGGCTCCAGAAATTCGTTCCCGATCTGCCCGAAGCAGCGGTAATAGCTGACGCCCTTACGTTCCATGCGTTTGAGATAGATAGCGTGGAGGGGGAAGTTCTGGACGTGAAGGTGACGCCTAACCGCGGCCACGATGCGCTCTCGCATCGCGCTGTGGCCAAAGAGCTTGCCGCCGTGCTCAAGCTCCAGATGACTTATGATCCTCTGTTGCAAAAGCCGGATCTTTCAAAGGTTACGACTGAGGTCTCTGTCTCCCTAGAGTCGCCGCTCTGCAATCGCTATATAGCCGGATACATGAAGGGTGTGAAGGTGGGTCCTTCGCCCTCCTGGCTCAAAGAAAGCCTGGAAGCCATCGGCCAGCGTTCCATTAATAACGTGGTCGACGCTACTAATTTCGTAATGTTCAAGCTGGGGCAGCCTCTCCACGCCTTTGATGCTAAGAAACTTCCGAGTCTTTCGATCGGGGTCCGTACTGCGCACGCCGGAGAAGAGATTGAGACGCTTGATGCCAAGAAATATTCTCTCACTGACACGATGCTCCTCATCACCGCAGGCGATGTCCCAGTAGGCATCGCGGGAATAAAAGGCGGCATGCCAGCATCAGTGGATGAATCTACTGTCGATATCGTCATCGAGTCTGCGAATTTTGACGGACCCTCTGTCCGCAAGGCCTCTCGCTCGCTGGCGCTACGCACGGATGCTTCAAGTCGTTTCGAGCAGGTGCTTTCTCCTGAACTTGCCGCCTACGGCATGGTGGATGTGGTGGCGATCATTCAAAAGGTCGCAGGCGGTGAGCTCGTAGGTTTTGTAGATTCGTATCCTGTTCCGCAAAAACTTGCGGAGGTAAGCGTCTCTCTCGAGAAGATTAATAAGATGCTTGGCACGGAGATTTCCAAGGAGAAGGTACTCGAGGCTTTTTCCAGCTTAGGTCTTGCTTGTAGGGAAGAGAGTGGCGTGTTCACTGTCACTCCTCCGTTTGAACGCCTGGATCTCTCCATCCCCGAGGATCTCGTAGAGGAGGTGGGTCGCGTCATTGGCTATGAGCATGTGCCGGCTGTGCCCCTTCCGCCGATTCCTGGGAAGACGCCGGTCAATGGACGCTTCGTCGCCGCTGAGCAGGCGCGTGAAGAGCTCCGTAGCGCTGGCTATTCCGAAATACTGACCTCTGTATTCGTAGAGAAAGGCGAGCGTGCAGTAGCGAATAAGATAGGGGGAGATAAGCCGTATCTGCGTGCCAGCCTCCTTACGGGCCTTACGGAGGCGCTCGCCAAGAACGTGCCTAATAAGGCGCTGCTTGAGCTTAAGGAAGTGAAGCTTTTTGAAATCGGTATCGTTTGGAAGGACGGTATGGAGAAATTGATGCTAGGGAAGATCGGGGAGAAGGAGCCTGCATCTGAGAAAGAGATCGAGAATGTGGCTGCGGAGAATTACGAACGTCTTCTGTTCACTGAGACGATGCGCTATCAGCCTTTCTCCCGCTATCCTTACATTTCGCGCGATATCGCGCTGTGGGTGCCGAAGGGTACTGAGGCGGATGAGGTGCAGACTGTCATCCGAGATGCAGCCGGCGATCCTCTTCTCCTCAAGACCTATATTTTCGACCGCTTCGAAAAAGGAGATCGCATCTCATATGCCTTCCGTCTGATATTCCAATCTTTTGAGAAGACGCTGGTAGATGCGGAGGTGAATGCGGTCATGGAAAAAGTCATCGCGGCGATCAAGGAGAAGGCTTGGGAGGTCCGTTAGTATGAAAGCTCGGCCGATAGATGCGTTGAAGGAGAAACTCTTGGAGATTTCATATTTAGGCTCTGCCGGAGCGGTGCTCGGCTGGGATCAGGAGGTGCATATGCCGGAGAAGGGTGCGGATGCGCGAGCAATCGCAAGTTCCCATCTCAGTAGCATTGTGCACGGGAGACTGGTTGCCCTCGATGATGACCAGCTTCTTTCGAACCTGAAGAAGGAGGTCGATGGCAAGAAGCTCAAAGGTAAAGACGCGATCATCGTAGAGGAGACCTGGCGGACATACGAGCGCGAGAGAAAGCTACCAGCTTCCTTTGTGAAGGAATATTCGGAGCTTGTCTCTAAAGCTCAAAATGTCTGGGCGCAGGCGCGCAAGAAGGATGACTTTAAGATGTTCCTGCCGTATCTGCGCAGAATAGTGGAGATGAAGAGGAAGGAAGCTGCCTTCATCAGCTATAAGGAGTCTCCCTACGATGCTCTCATTGATAGCTACGAGCCGGGGCTCAGCACCAGGGATGCTTCTGCGATGCTGGGTGACCTGAGGGATTTCCTCATCCCATTCCTCCAGGAGATTAAGGCTTCGAAGGTGAAGGCTGACCCGAAGAAGACCAAAGGAAAGATTCCTCTCGGAGAGCAGCTCGCTTTCAATAGAATGGTCGCTGAGACCATGGGTTTTGATTTTACTGCAGGTCGGATGGACGAGAGTACGCACCCTTTCACTACGGCTTTCCATCCTCATGATGTGCGTATCACTACTCGCTTCCGAGAAGATGATCTCCTCTATTCGCTCGGCTCCACTATCCATGAGACTGGCCATGCCCTCTATGAGCAGGGCCTCCCTTCAGAACATTTCGGGACACCTTTGGCGGACGCCATATCGTATGGCGTGCACGAATCGCAGTCGCGCCTCTGGGAGAACAACATCGGCCGAGGTATCCCGTTCTGGAAATATTTCTATCCCAAGCTACAGAAGAAGTTCCCGAAGCCATTCAAAGCACTCTCTTTCGAGGAGTTTATGTTGATATTGAACGAGGTAAAGCCATCTCTCATCCGTACGGAAGCTGACGAGGTGACTTACAATCTCCACATCATCGTGCGCTTCGAGGTCGAGAAGGGTATGGTAGAGGGTACGATCGATCCCAAGGATCTGCCAAAGGTGTGGAGAGCTAAGATGAAAGAGTATCTGGGTATCGAGGTGCCGAATGATACTCTTGGCGTATTGCAAGATGTGCATTGGTCCGCTGGATACATCGGCTACTTCCCGACGTACACTCTGGGAAATTTGTATGCGGCGCAATGGTACGCTGCCATGGAGCGGGACATTCCTGATCTTGCGAAGAAGATCGCGAAGGGAGAACTCTCAGTTCCTCGTGAATGGCTGCGTAAGCACGTGCATCTCCACGGGAAGACCTACAAGGCAGCGGATCTCTTGAAGAGAGTCACTGGTGAGGCGCCTTCGAGCAGGTTTTTCATAGAATATCTGCAAAAGAAGTATGGGAAGCTCTATTCCCTTAAGCTGAGTTAGCTTCTTTAGATTGCTGCTTTAGGCCTATACCAGAGCATATTTATCCAGTTTTGTAACAGGTAAAAAGGCCTTGTTTGTGATATAATTAGCGGACATATATGGCAGAAGAAAAGAAGAAAAAGGGCGGCTACGGAGCTGAAGATATCACCGTCCTCGAGGGCCTTGAGCCGGTGCGCAAGCGTCCGGGCATGTACATCGGTACCACCGGTCCCGATGGCCTCCATCACCTCATCTGGGAGATCTTCGATAACTCGCGCGACGAAGCCATGGGCGGCTTCGCCAACGACATCGAAGTGGCCCTCCTGCCGGGCAATCGCATCCGCGTCGTAGACAACGGCCGCGGTATCCCCGTAGACATCCACTCCAAGACCAAGGTCTCTGCGCTTGAGACCATCATGACCACGCTTCACGCGGGCGGCAAATTCGGTGGGGAAGGCTACAAGGTCTCTGGCGGTCTCCATGGCGTGGGTGCATCAGTAGTGAATGCACTTTCCATCTACACCAAGGTGGAAGTGCACCGCGATGGCGGCAGGTACATGCAGGAATACAAGCAGGGCGTGCGCAAGGCGGCAGTTAAGAAATTGGGTAGCTCCAAGTTCCACGGCACCATCACCATCTTCGAGCCGGATATCGAGATTTTCAAGGAGATCAAATTCGATTGGCAGAGAGTGGTCGCGCACCTCCGCCAGCAAGCCTACCTGGTGAAAGGACTGCGCATTGGCATCATCAATGCGGCTGAGTATGAAGGGAAGCTTGATCTCGACGATGTGGTGTATATGCGCGATCTGCGCCTGGAGGTCCCCTCCACCTCTTTCTATTTCGAAGGGGGACTTCAATCCCTGGTGCGTTTTTACAACGAGTTCCAGAAGCCCATCCACAAGAACGTCTTTTATGTAGAGAAGGAGGCGGATGGCGTGGCGGTGGAAGTAGCGCTCCAGTATGTAGACGACATCAGCTCTCGCCTCTCTGCCTTTGCCAACAATATCTACACTGCAGAAGGCGGTACCCATGTCACCGGCTTCAAGACGGCGCTCACTCGTACGCTCAACACCTACGCCCGCAAGAACAATATAGTAAAGGATAGCGACGACACCCTTACTGGTGACGACGTGCTCGAAGGTCTCACTGCGGTGGTCTCGGTCAAGATTCCCGAGATCCAGTTCGAGGGCCAGACCAAGGCCAAGCTCGGTACGGTGGAAGCGCGCGGTGCGGTGGAAACCGTCTTCTCAGAAGCTTTCTCTGCTTTTCTTGAAGAGAATCCGGAGGACGCCCGCTTCATCATCGGCAAGGCGCTCTTGGCACAGCGCGCCCGCAAGGCCGCAAAGGCCGCAAAGGATTCCATCCTGCGCAAAGGCGCCCTCGAGGGTCTCACGCTCCCAGGAAAGCTTGCAGACTGTCAGTCCAAGGACGCTTCTGAGTCCGAACTATTCATCGTGGAAGGAGATTCTGCCGGAGGTTCTTCTAAGCAGGGAAGAGATCGCCGCACGCAGGCCATCCTCCCGCTCCGCGGCAAGATATTGAACGTGGAACGCGCTCGTCTCGACAAGATGCTTGCCTCTGAGCAGATTAAATCCCTGGTGCTTGCGCTCGGTACACTCATCGGAGACACCTTCGATATCGGGAAGCTCCGCTATCACAAGATCATCATCGCTACGGACGCCGACGTGGACGGCGCGCATATCCGCACGCTCATCCTCACACTCTTCTACCGTCATTTCCGTCCTCTCCTCGACGGCGGCTTCATCTACATCGCCCAGCCGCCGCTCTACAAGATCAAGCGCGGCAAGGAGATCGCCTACGCCTATACCGACGAAGAGAAGATCAAGTTCCTCGGTAAGGATGCTGAGCTTGTCACTGAGGTGACGGAGACCGAAGGATTGGAAGAAGAACCTGAAGAGGAAGAAACTCCTGCAAAAGGAAAGGAGCGCAAGCCGAAGATTTCCATACAGCGTTACAAAGGTTTGGGAGAAATGAACCCAGAAGAACTCTGGGAGACCACCATGGATCCTGCTCGTCGCGTGCTCAAGAAGGTAAACATCGAGGACGGCGTCGAGGCAGACAAGGTCTTCGACATTCTCATGGGCACAGACGTGCCGAGCCGCAAGATGTTCATCCAGTCGAATGCGAAGCTCGCGACTTTGGATATTTAACCAACTTCTTGCTCCCGTAAAACAAAAAACTCCCCGTTGGGGGAGTTTTTTGTTTTGACTACTGCGATATTAGAACGCTGTGAAGGTCGCGGTGACGGAGTTGTTGGCCTTAGTGGCTTCCGCGAGCGTGCCTGCCGGGTCTACGGTGACGATGATCGAGTTGTTGTCCTCTACGACACGGTCGAAGGAGAGGGTGTACTCGATGCGTTCCCCTGGGCGAAGAGGTGGCTGGAACTCAGGAAGGTAGGTGTAGCGAGGGGAGGTAGGAAGCACCGCGTTGAAGACCCATGGGTGGGAAGTCTTGGTACCGATGTTCTCGACAGCGAAGCGTACGGCCACCTTACTGGTGCGGCTCATGTAGCGGGTCGGAGTGATGACCTTGCTGTACGGGTCCATGACTCCTACCTCGAGGATCACCGGGCGGAGATCCGCCTGACCCCACTCTGCTCCTGGAGTCGGAACGTAGGTAGTGTTACCCGGGATGTAGACGGTGGAGTAGGTGGTCGGGATGCCCGGGATGTAGGAGTTGACGATGTTGTAGACCGGAGGGCGGGTGGCGGTCACTGTCGGCTTGGCTGGAGCTGCAGGAGCCTCATCCGTCGAAGCGATGGCGGAGTTCGTTACAGAGACGGCCGTGGTATCGGTAGAAGTGACACGATTCTCGCCGTTCTTGGTGAAGTGGAGCGCGAAGGCTACTTCCGCGTTACGCACCTTCTTAGAATTTACCGAGAGGGTGACCTCTTCTGCGTCTTGGTCGAGATAGAAGGGGACATTGCAGGAGAGGGTGGTGCCCTTGTAGGAGACGGAGACGCCGCTGACGCACGGGTAGGTGAGCGCGTAGGAGCCGCCAGCCTCAGCGCTGGTCTTGTCCCAGAAGAGGGTTACGGAAGAGCCGTTCGAAAGCGCGGTCCTGTTGGAGGCGAAGCCGAGGTTGCCCTGGACTGCATTCTTCACGTTGGCCACGGTGGTGGTCACGTCCGGAGTGGTGCTCGCGACAAAGGTGCCGACGGAGCGGACTACCTTGGGGATGTAGGTAAGCGCGGTAAGCGTGAGGAAGCTGCCCAAAGCGAGGATGGTCATGAGGCCGAGGACTGCCAAGCTCTTGATGGCGATGTCCCGGTACTGCTCGGTATCTCTATTCATAATGTGTTCTAACTACTATAATTTTATGCTCCTGTCAAGTCATTCCTGAGCTACAGCTCTGCGGGTACAAGTGCCTTTAGCAGGAAGGACGTTGGTATGGGCGGAGTATGACAATCCCGAGTCCTCCCTGCAAGTACCAGAGAAGGGCGCCTCTTCCCACTTTTAGAAAAGTGGGAAGAGGCGCGAGAGAGCCCTTGACTTTATCTAAAAAAAATAGCAATGTGCGTCTAACGCCGAACGTTGACATAACAGCCATGGAAGCTAAGAATGAGCACCAGATGAATGAAGATACAGATAAAAAGCCTCAGCGTAGGCGTTTTCTCCTCCTTCTGCTCGTCGTGTTCGCTCTCCTCTCCTTCGCTCTCTCGGCCATCGGGTTGGCTCCCTTAGGTCTCCGGGAATTCTGGAGGGGGCTCATCCTCGGAAAGGAAGTGGCTACTCTTCCGTCTATCTCAGCAGAACTCGGCGTAGTACGGGCCGTGAGTATCCCCGCAATCAAACTCTCGACCGCAGTGCGGAGCCCTTCGACCCAGGACGACACGGTGCTGGAGAAGGCCCTCCAGGAGGGCCCGGTGCACTATCCCGGCTCAGGGCTCCTGGGGAGCAATCAGAACATCCTCTTGTTCGGCCACAGCTCTGGGCTTCCGGTAGTGCACAACCAGGCCTACAAGGTGTTTAATCGGCTGAAGGAGCTGAAGCGCGGGGATGAGATCGAGCTCTCGGGGGCGAATACCACCTTTCTCTATGTAGTGGATTCCGTGGAGAAGGTACTCGCAGGGAATCAGACTGTGGAGATAGGGAAGAAGGAGGGGAAGCTCATCCTGTCTACTTGTAACGTGTGGGGAGCGAAAGAAGAGCGCTTCGTAGTCACAGCGCATTTTGTGAAGAGCTATCCGTTCGAGAACTGACTAAACACCTTTTCTTGATCGGGTAGCTCCGCATAAGAATTGCGGACCGTTGTTTGTCGTAAGAAGTTCAGAATCCCATATCAAGAAGAGAGGTGGTGTCGTGAAGAAAGTATACAGTCTTCTTGTTGTGCTGCTGGCCTTCGGGCTTGCAGCCTGCGCCCCGCAGGGCATCGGCCAGAGCGCGAGCTCCGGCTCGGCGGTCAGCGTGGGTCAGCTTTCTCTCCCGGGGGTCTCGGGGGAGCATGTGACCGCTATGGTTCCTGTTGAAGCTTTCCCCAGCGCGCCGGTCTCTACGGCGTTGGGGAAGGCGTGGCAGACCATGCACGCCAATGGCAACAAGGCTGACGTCGACACCAACTGTCGATTGCTCGGCCTCAACGTCGGTCAGTGCATCCGCTTCAAGCGGATGATCAACAACAACGAGTGTGCCGACGCAGTTCTGCCGAATGGCGTCGTGCTCGATCGTCTCACTTTCACTCGGGAGAATCCTCGGACCAAGAAAGAGGAACATGTGGTCCAGGAGCATGTAAGGGTGGCCATCGGGAACGTCCCTGAAGGTCATTCGGATCGGGGCACCAAAGTCTGCCTGATCGATGGCATGTACATCGGCCAGTTCAACGGGTGCAAAAACTTCTGGCGGGTGGATGCCCGTGGGCAGAGGCCCGTTGTCGCGTCTCCGCCGCTGCAAGTTTCGGCGACCGGCGCCTGCGTCGCCTCGATGCGGGGCCACTTCCGTCTCTGCCTCCAGGCCTTCCAGCCGGTCGGCGATGCCAACAAGCTCTGGTGCGAGGCGCAGGATTCTCGAAACCTCTCCCCGGACCATCTGCGTAAGACCGTGCCGCTCGATACGCGGCACGTCATCATGCACATCGCCCTTAAAGAGGCGAACGCGGCAGGGAAACCCCTCGGCATGAAGGTCCAGGTGCCGCTCTCTTCGGGCGGTACTGCGACCCTCACGCTCATCAAGAAGGAAGGGGACAAGGGTGATTTCCTCGGCGAATTCCCGTTCGCAGGCGAAGTCGCGCTCTACATCCCTCCTTCACTTGGTCGGAAGGGAATGGGCGCAGCGGTGTGGTCGGAGAATCCCGCCTACGTGGCGGGGTATCCTCAGGCCTGCGACTGTCTGCCTGATGGCTACGGTGACAAGAACACCGGAGCCTTGCGCATTCGTGCGCAGGACAACCTCGGGGAGAAAGTGCTCTCCGGCTCCGGCCGAGGGGTGCTCAGCTTCCGAGTCGGCACGATCTGACCGGGAAGGGGACTGAACTTCTGGTGTGCGGAGCGCGTTTCGGCGCGCTCCGCCATCACTTCTATATTGAATCGTGCCAATTAAGCACATTCAATTTTTGCGCTATAGCATCTCGTCGAGGTGCTATGACACGAGAATTTTAAGACAGATATGAACCAATTCCTTAAAGAAAATCTAATCATCAGCAGTGCCCTCGTGCTCACCATAGCCTCATTCGTGGTCGGTTTTTCTCTTTCGAATAATTTTACTGGTAATTCCATTTCCAGCGTCTTTGCTCAGGAAGGCGGCGACGGTGGCGGCATGGGCTCCTCGGATGGTGGCGGCGACGGTGGCGGAGCCGAGGGTGGCTCTAGCGACGGCATGGGTTCTTCCTCTGGCGGTTGTGAAGGATGTGGCGGCTCCAGCGATGGTATGGGCTCCTCTTCCGGTGGCTGCGAGGGTTGTGGTGGCTCTAGCGACGGCATGGGTTCTTCCTCTGGCGGTTGTGAAGGATGTGGCGGCTCCAGCGATGGTATGGGCTCCTCTTCGGGTGGCTGCGAGGGCTGCGGTGGCTCATCTTCCGGCGGCGAGACAGGTAGTTCCTCCTCTGGTGGTCCTATAGAAGCGGGTCCGAACATCGAACCTCCTTCCCCTCCGCCTCCTCCGCCGCCCCCACCACCACCTCCTAGCTCTTCCTCTGGTGGTATAGAGGTACCTCCTCCGCCCCCACCTCCTCCGCCTCCTCCGGGTTCTTCTTCCGGTTCTTCCTCTGGCGGTATAGAAGTGCCTCCGCCTCCTCCTCCGCCCCCACCTCCTCCGCCTCCTCCAGGATCTTCCTCTGGCGGTGGTAGCAGCTCGTCTTCCAGTTCTTCTGGTGGCGGTAGCTCCACCGGCGGCGGCGGTACGATGCCGAACGTCGAGCTCACCCGCGTGACTGGCAGCTCTCCGCTCGCATCCTTCGTCTCGGTGAACCTCGGTTCCATCCCGTACACCGGCGTAGGCGACACCCTCTTCACGTATTTCTTCCTCTTCGGGCTTCTTGGTCTCTCCGCGATGTTCTCCTACGGCATGGTCTATGCCGGTGGTATCTCGCGCTCGATGCAGGTATTCCAGCCTCTCGCTTCCATGGGGGATGACATGTCCCGCTACGCTCTCTCCGTGGGCGCTGCACTCAAGCCTTATGCAGATCTCCTTAATCCGTTCACGCCGCTGCCGCGCACTGTCGCTCTAAGCTCGGTGATGGAAGTCTCGCTTCCTGTTGTTGAAGAGGTTGCAGAGCCAGTTGCTACCCCTGAGGTAGTGGCAGCTCCGGCAGCACTCGCTCTCCGCAAGGAAGCTGATGCACCGCTTGATCTCGTAAGCCAGATTCGCACCCTCAAGGCGGCTCCTGCAGCACCTAAGGTTGCGACCGGCATGAGCAATGAGGAGAAGACTCGCATCTATGAGATGCTCGTAAGCTACGCTCGTGAGAAGGAAATCCTCCTCTCCGAGGATGCAGCTGCCCTCATCCTCTCTGCAGCGGATGGTAAGGCAGAGCAGGCCCAGAATGTTCTCTCTGAACTCACCGAAGTGGCGCATGCCTGGTACGAGAAGCCGGAATACTCTTGGCTCTCGCTCTCGGCAACGCGTGTCCGCGAGATGCTCTTCTCCACCTATCTCTCTATGGTGCCGATGTTCGTACGCTGGCTCGCAGCAGGGAACAGCACCAAGAGTTCTGCGCTCCTCCACATGCTCGATGCGCAGGGTCACAACATCCCTGAGTTCCTCAAGGCGGCTTCCTACGAGCTCGACAAGGTACACCGCTTCCGCACTGTGCGTGAGATTGGTGCCAACGAGCAGTCGCTTACTGCGACCGCCGGCTGGAGCCTCCAGACGCTCGAGTCCGCCATCACGGCACTCATCGGAGCAGGGGATGAGAGCTACAGCTCGAAGCTCTTGGGCGCACGTCTCGCAGTATCCCGTGTCATGGACATGGCTGCTCGCGAGAGCCGCAAGGAATTCCCTGAGGCATAATTCACTTTGTTACTAAAGCAAAAAGCCGCTCCTTTGGAGCGGCTTTTTGCTTGCTTCACTTAGCTTGACTTATGTATATTTATAGTGTATAGTATAAAGCAGTGTTTCAACGAGCAGAATGAGGAGGTCTCAAATGCTCAAGTTGTTCCGTTTGGTCGCGCTGAGCTTGCTGGTGTCGTTGGCGAGTGTCTCGGCAAGCTTCGCCCAGTATCCACCGGTCGTCTATGGCCAGGTGACCCACCTTGGCCACGACTACAGCTGGGCTCGCGAGTCCGGCACGATCAGTATGAGGGTCGAGCGGCATCCGAACTTCTGGCGATTCAACTGCCCTCAGAAGCTCGGTCACCCCATGCACGTCTTCATCAACGACGCCGGCGGGAACTTCTACGACCTGATCTATGACGCCGGCCAGCTGCTTCCGCGGCAGGTTTCGGCCTTCAGCTCCACCGGTCTCTACCGCGATTACTCGGCAGATGCCGAGAAGTACAAGCTCACGGACGAAATGAGGACGCGAGCTTGCCCCAACGGCTGGTGAAGCCAGTCGCAGTCCTTCAACGCCAAACGGCCGTCCCAAGCATGCTTGGGACGGCCGTTCGAACTTTTCTTACTTTCTCTCCTGTATCTCCTTCAAAATCATCCCTTTGAAATCTCCAAGACTCATCGCGCCGAGGCTGCCTGAGCGATTCTCTGCAGAGACTTGATTGCTCTCCACCTCCTTGTCTCCTACGACGAGGAGATAGGGGATCTTCATGAGCTTGGCTTCGCGGATACGCTTACCCAGACTTTCATTATCCGCTGCGAGCTCTGCGCGTACGCCCGCAGCTATGAGTTCTTTGTGCACGGACTCCGCATATTCCTTGTGCTTGTCGCTCACAGGGAGGAGGGCTACCTGTACTGGTGAGAGCCAGGCGGGGAGTACGCCGCCGAGGTGTTCCAGGATTACGGCGGTAGCGCGCTCGATGGAGCCAGTGATAGCGGCATGGATCATGGCGATACGCTCCTTCTCTCCCTTCTCGTTTACGCAGGTGAGATTAAAACGCTCTGGCTGGTTGAGGTCGAGCTGGATGGTGGCTACCTGCCACTCTCTCCCTGCGGCGTTCTTAGCCATGAAGTCGAGCTTTGGTCCGTAGAGGGCGGCTTCACCAGGGCCTTCGATATAGTCAGCGCCACGCTCCTCCGCCATCTCTCGGAGTTCTGCTTCGGCTTTGTCCCAGATTTCTTTGGTACCGATATATTTCTCCGGAGTGCTGGGGTCGCGGAAGGAGAGGCGTACCCGCAGGCTGAAGCCGAACGTCTTGTAGAAGGTATCCACGATATCCCAGATGTTGAGGAATTCTTCGCGAATCTGGCTCATGCGGCAGAACACGTGCGCATCGTCCTGGGTGATGGAGAGTACACGGGTGAGGCCGCCCAATTCGCCGGACTGCTCGTCGCGATACACCATGGTGGTCTCGGCGTAGCGCTGGGGCATCTCGCGGTAGGAGTGGGGCTTACGGTCGAAGATCTGCGTGTGATGCGGGCAGTTCATCGGCTTCAACGCGTAGTCCTTGCCTTCGCGGGAGACAATACGAAAGAGGTCGCCAGCGAACTTTTCCCAGTGGCCGGAGGTCTCGTAGAGCTCGCGCTTGGTTATGTGCGGGATGGTCACCTTCTGGTAGCCATAGCGGGAGCGGAGTTCCCAGACGTACTTGTCCAGCTCTTCGCGGAGGATGGTGCCTCGGGGGGTCCAGAGGGGAAGTCCCGGACCTACGAGCTCGGAGAAGGTGAAGAGGTCGAGCTCCTTGCCCAAGGTGCGGTGATCGTGGTCTTTAGCGATTTCGTCCGGATTTGCGTTCATATTCGGACATAGTATCAATTCCCCGGCTCAAGACAAAGGGTCAGACGGTCAGCGGCTTGGCCGCATCCGCCAATATGGAGAGTTCGCCTTCGCGGGCACTGATGGCGCCGCGCACCGCGATGCAGCGATCCGGTATGAAAAGCTCCTGGAGCGGCTGATATATCTTGGGGAAGACTACGAGCTCGATCACGCCAGTGAAGTCGGACATCTTCAGGAAGATCATCTTGTCTCCTTTCTTTGTGAGGATTGGTTTGACCTCTTCCACTATTCCAGAGACGACTGCTACCATTCCCGGCTTCATCTCCTCGCGGATATGCTTGATGGTCATGGCCTTGGAGAGCTTCTCCTGGAAACGATCGAGCGGGTGCCCGGAGACGTAGAGGCCGAGCAATTCTTTTTCAAAACGTAATTTGTCCGCCATCTCCATGGGCGGCGCTTCCTGGAGGCGGATGGTGCTCGGGGCCATGGCGAGTCCTCCGAAGAGGGAGCTCTGATCGCTGTTCTGTTTGCCGCTCTCGCGATTGTAAGTGAGGAGGTCTTCGACGGAGGCGAGGAGCCGCGCACGCTCCGCGAAGTTGTCGAAGGCTCCGGCGTAGATGAGGGACTCCAAGGATTTCTTGTTGAGATTGCGATTCTGCAGGCGCTCTAGGAAATCAGCCAAGCTCTTGAAGGGTCCGCGCGCTTCGCGCTCGGTGATGAGTGCCTCCGCGATGCCTTCACCGAAGTTCTTGATGCTGCCGAGGCCGAAGCGGATGGCAGGCTTGCCGCCCTCTTCTACCAAGGTGAAGTCCTTGTAGCTCTGATTGATCTCCGGCGGGAGCACGGGGATGCCCATGCGCTTACACTCATGGATGATGGTGGCTACTTCTTCCGTATTGCCCGATTCTGCCGTGAGCACAGCAGTCATATACTCCCCAGGGTAGTTGGCCTTCATGAAGGCTGTCTGGTAGGCCACGCGGCCGTAGCTTGCGGCGTGCGCTTTGTTGAAACCGTAGGAAGCGAAGGGCTCGATGAGCTTCCAGAGTGCCTCAGCTTTCCCGGGCGTGAGCCCGTGCTCCACGAATCCTTGGCGGAGGTGCTCCTTCTGCGCCTCCATCTCTGCTGGGATCTTCTTGCCCATGGCTTTACGCAGCTTGTCTGCTTCAAGCCAGGAGTAGCCTGCGAGCTCGATGGCGATGAGCATCACGTCGTCCTGGTACGTGATCACGCCGTAGGACTGATCGAGTATCGTCCGGAGACGGGGATCGAGGTAGCTTACTTTGCTCGCATCCTGCTTGCGCTCAATATACATGGGGATCGATTCCATAGGGCCTGGGCGGTAGAGCGCCACCATGGCGTTGATGTCGTGAATGGTGGTGGGTTTGAGCTCCTTGAGGTAGCGGGTCATACCGGAGCCGTTCAGCTGGAAGAGACCCATGGTCTCGCCCTTGGCGAGCATGGCGAAAGTCTTGGGATCATCAAGCGGGATCCGTTCGATATCGAGGTTGCCGCCGTGGCGCGCATTCACCTGCTGCACCGCGTCCGCGAGGATGGCCAGGTTTCTTATACCGAGGAAGTCGAACTTGAGAAGGCCAGCTTCTTCCACTGCGCGCATGTCGTACTGGGTGATGATCTTGTCGCCTTCTTTGGGGTCGAACTGGAGCGGCACCATCTCGTTAAGGGGTACGGGAGATATGACCACGCCCGCGGCGTGGATGGAGATGTGTCGGGCACAGCCTTCGATTTTCTTGGCCATCTCGATGATCTCCTTGGCTTCCGCCTCTTTGTCGTAGATTTCCTTAAGCTCTGCGGTCTCTTCGAGCGCACGGTCGATGGTCATGGGGAAACCTTGTGCACCAAAAGGAATGAGTTTGGCGATGCGATCGCCAATAGCGTAGGAGAAGCCCATGGCACGCGTTACGTCGCGCACGGCGCCGCGCGCCATCATGGTGCCGAAGGTACCGATCTGGGCCACATGGTCGCGGCCATACTTCTGACGCGCGTATTCGAGCATCTCATCGCGTCGATTATCGGCGTAGTCCATGTCGATATCCGGAGCGGAGGGGCGTTCGGGGTTTAGGAAGCGCTCGAAGGGGAGCTTGTACTCGAGGGGGTTCACGTTGGTGATACCTGCAAGGTAGGTCACCATGGAGCCTGCCACCGAGCCGCGGATGGTGGTGAAGATGTGGTTCTCGTGCGCGAAGCGCAGCAGGTCGGCTACCACTAGGAAGTAAGGGGCATAGCCCTTCTTCTCAATGACCTCAAGCTCGTAATTGACGCGCTTCATGGTCGTCTCGTCCTGTACTACGTTGCGGCGCTCAAAGCCCAGCATGACCACGTCGCGGAGCGCCTGATCATACGTCTTACCTTCTTCGATCTTTAAGTTAGGGAAGACCCACTTGCCGAGGTCGAGGCTCACATTGCAGCGCTCCGCGATGGCTGCAGTGTTGGCGAGTGCCTCTGGCTCATTCTTGAAGAGCTCTAAGGCTTTCTTTTCGGTTATGAATGAGAAGTCAGAGGCATCCTCTTGGAATCCATTCTTTTCAAAATCTGTGTTGCTCTGGATGGAGACGAGCGTCTCGCGGGCGCGCTTGTCCTCGGGGTGGATGTAATACGTATCGTGGGCGGCGGCGAGCGGGGTGTTGGTGCGCTTCCCTAGCTCTTTTATGAGCGTACCGGTCGCTTCGTGACCTTCAATTTCCGGATGATGGGAGAGTTCCAGGAAGACGTTATTCTCTCCGAATATTGATTTGTATTCCGAGACGAGGAAATCTGCCTTCTCGATGTCTCCGCTCTTAAGCGCCAGCGTAGTGTCACCAGAAAAAGAAGGAATGAGAGCGATGAGGCCTTCGGAATGTTGGCGCAAGAGATCCTTGTCTACACGCGGCTTGTAGTAGAAGCCCTCCAGGTTCGAAGCAGTGACCAGCTTTATGAGGTTCTTGTAGCCCGCGAGATTCTCCGCGAGGAGCACCAGGCGGAAGCGGCGGTTATCCACGCCCGGCTGCTTGTCGAAGCGGGTGCGGAGCGCGAGGTAGAAATCTACTCCCAGGATGGCTTTGATACCTTCGTCCTTGCAGCGCTTGTAGAACTCGATCGCGCCATACATGTTGCCGTTGTCGGTGAGGGCGAGCGCAGTAGCGCCGTCTTTCTTGGCTGCAGCCACGAGCTGCTTCACTTTGGGGAGCGCAGTGAGGAGACTGTAGTGACTATGGGTATGGAGATGGACGAAACTCACGTGCCTAGTATACCGTAGGGGTATGTCGCGAAGTTCTCCCGAGAAGCATATTTTTGTGGTGGGAATTGATGAGGCGGGAAGAGGGCCGCTCGCGGGTCCGGTAGCAGTGGGAGCGTGTCGTATCCGAAGGGGAGAAGAGCGTCGCTTTGCTGGTTTCCGTGATTCTAAGAAGCTCTCTGAGAAGAATCGCGAAGCCTGGCTTTTGCGTATGAGGGAGTGGAAGAAGGAGGGGGTGATTGATTACGCAGTGTGTTTTGCTTCTGCGAGAGTGATTGATAGGGAGGGGATAGTGCCGGCGGTACGGAGCGCGCTCGCTCGGGCGCTCGGTAAGCTTGTCCCCGACTCTGGGAATACCCAAGTTCTCCTCGATGGCGGGCTCAAGGCTCCTTCGGAATTTAAGAATCAGAAGACGATCATAAAAGGGGATGAGAAAGAACCTTCTATCGCGCTCGCTTCCATTGCCGCCAAGGTTTCGCGCGATCGCCTGATGAAGCGTTTAGCGAAGAAGTATCCCAAGTACGCATTTGAGGTGCATAAGGGTTATGGAACT
Source organism: Candidatus Parcubacteria bacterium (assembly GCA_021414235.1). Lineage (NCBI taxonomy): Bacteria > Candidatus Parcubacteria > Candidatus Parcubacteria bacterium. Next base: position 492,270 of record JAIOOV010000004.1, on the reverse strand, counting down.
TTAGTACACAGGACTGCCATACGGGCGTTCGGGCTATCCCCGGAGCATCGGATTTCCTTCTGCCGTAACGTTTGACTTACAGTCACAGTCTGTGGGATAGTGGGGTCTGCTATTTCCTAGTTCGTTTCGTGCAACTAAGTCCATGTGGGGGAAAAATGCCTGCAATACCTCTGGCTGTCTCTCGTCAGGAGACGGACCAGCGCTACCTTTCCACTCTGGCGGACCCAGAGAATCTGTGCAAACTTCTTGAAGACACTCCCTATGGTGTGGAGTGCAAAGCTCTCTGCAGGGATTTCTGTCGAAACTTCGCCGATTGTGGGAGGGCTGATTCACCAACCACCCGTGTCCTCGGCTACTGCTCAGACTTCCTGCTGGTGATGCCGCCCAACACCTCGTCGGAAGAACTTAACCCGGCGGATCACATCAAGGAGGTCGAAGGCCGAATCCTCTTGAGGCTCAAGGTGGATCATCCTCCGCAATAGGGGGCTGAGCTCTGTTTGGTTCAAAACAATAACAATGTATCTGACTTAGGGGTCTGCCCGGCGCCGGAGTAAAATCCGGCGCTTTTGATTTTCTAACCCATATCTGCTAAAGTCTCCGTATGGTAGTACGAATGCGACATACTCGGGCCCACACGGCCAATCGCCGCAGCCATCATGCGCTTGTAGCGCCGCGCACTAGCAAGTGCGAGTGCGGAGCGATGCGTTCTTCCCACCGTGCTTGCGCTACTTGCGGAAAGTATCGCGGCCGCGTGGTCATAGACGTCGTCGCGAAGCAGGCACGCAAGGCAAAGAAGGCAAAGGCGAAGGCTACTCCGGACTCGAAGTAATAACTCTCCACAAAGTCCCGTAAGGGCATATATGAAAAGTTCTTTGACGGCCGGTTCGGTACTCCCGCACCACACGTATGGCAAATAGACACCTCTCCCGTTCTATCGTGATGCAATCCCTCTTCGAGTGGGATAGTCGCGGTTTGCCGAACGAGGCTCTCCCGGAAGTGGTAAATAGGAATGCCGAAGAATTTGCGCCTGGCGGCGGGGACCTCTCCTTCATGCTGGAGCTAGGGGCAAATGTGCTCGCCAAGCGTCCGGACCTCGACCTCATCATCGAACGCGCTGCGCCGGACTGGCCGATCGACAAGATCGCCCCGGTGGATCGCAATATTCTGCGTATCGGGCTCTTCGAGCTCCTCTTTGCGGATAGGGCAGAGGTGCCCGCCAAGGTGGCCATCAACGAAGCTATCGAGCTTGCTAAGACCTTCGGCGGGGAGAACAGCGGTAAGTTCGTGAACGGCGTCTTGGGAGCGGTCTATAAGGAGATTGGTGAGCCGGGGAAAGACGAGGTCTCGAAGAGGAAGCGTAAGAAGATTGAGGACATTCCGTACGAGCAGATGCCCATTGAGAAATTAGTCGGAGCGGTGGTGTATGCGAAGGAGGGAGACGATGTCTACCTCGCTCTCGTACACGACATCTTTGGACATTGGACGCTCTCCAAGGGCCATGTGGCGGAGAACGAGGATCTCAAGGAGGGCGTGGTGCGCGTGATCAAGGAGGAGATAGATCTGCCTATAGTGGTAGAGGACAAGCTGGGGGACAACGAGTACATCGCATCGGACCCGGACAAGGGCAAGCTCCGCAAGCAGGTCACCTACTATCTCGCCAAGGGTCCCTTCCAGAACGTGACGCTCCAGAAGACGGGCGGACTCGATGCTACTCAGTGGTTCAAGCTCTCCGATATCCTCAACCTCAATTTCTATGACGATATCCTGGCCATCGTCACCAAAGCCATCAACCTTTTATTGAAAAAGTAACGAGTTGCCCGAAAAGGCTCAATCTAGTAGCGTAACCCTCATGCCAGCCACTGTCCCTGAATTCGCAACAGAATTAGGCGTCCCCTTTAAGGATGCTAACCTCCTCAAGCAGGCTTTTACGCACCGCTCGTATTTAAACGAACACAAGAAACTCTCCGTAGGGCACAACGAGCGTCTGGAGTTCCTAGGGGATGCTGTTCTTGAGCTTGCGGTCACCGAATTCCTCTACGCCAAGTTCCCGGAAGACACTGAAGGTGATCTTACCTCGTACCGTGCGGCACTCGTGAACGCCAACACCCTCTCGGACATCGCTGCGGATCTTCATATGGATAAGTACCTGCTGCTCTCCAAAGGAGAAGCCAAGGACAAGGGTCGCGCGCGCCAGTACATCCTGGCGAATACTTTCGAAGCCTTTGTAGGCGCCATCTTCCTCGATCAGGGCTACGAAGCTGCGCGCGGATTCATCTCTCGCACAGTGTTCCCGCTTACTGACAAAGTGGTGAGCGACAAGCTCTGGCTCGATGCCAAGAGTCACTTCCAGGAGAAGGCTCAGGAGATCGAAGGTACCACGCCTTCCTATCAGGTGATGAAGGAAGAGGGCCCGGATCACGACAAACACTTCACTGTGGCGGTCTACATCGGTCGCGATCTCATTGCCAAGGGCGATGGCAAGTCAAAGCAGGAGGCCGAGCAGTCTGCGGCGAGGGCGGGGCTTAAGGCGAGGGCGTGGCTTTAAAATATCAAGACTTTCTAACAGAACCGGCCTCCCCTCGAGGCCGGTTTACCGTTACAATACAAGACAATGTATCTAAAGAGCCTCGAACTCTACGGCTTCAAGTCATTCGCCAAGAAGACTGAGCTCAATTTCACTACGCCGATCACCGGCATCGTGGGGCCGAACGGCTCTGGTAAATCAAACGTGGCCGAAGCATTCCGCTTCGTCTTGGGCGAGCAGTCCATGAAGAGCATGCGTGGCAAGCGCGGCGAGGACCTCATCTTCTCCGGCTCCAAGACCTTGCCCAAGCCTGCACGTGCTTCTGCGAAGCTCGTCTTCAACAACAATCCCAAGGTCTTCAATGTGGACTTCGATGAAGTCTCTCTGGAGCGTACGGTCTTCCGCGATAGTACCAACGAATACCGCCTCAACGGCACTCAAGTGCGCCTCAAGGATATTCTCGAACTTCTCGCGTCTGCCAACATCGGCGCCTCCGGCCATCACATCATCTCTCAGGGCGAAGCGGATCGGATCCTGAATGCCTCCATCAAGGAGCGCAAAGCGATGATCGAGGATGCACTCGGCCTCAAGGTGTATCAGTACAAGCGCGAGGAGAGTGAGCGCAAATTGGAGAAGACTGCCGAGAACATGAAGCAGGTGGAATCGCTTCGTAAGGAATTGGCACCGCATCTGCGCTTCCTGGAGAAGCAGATGGAGAAGGTGCGTAAGGCGGAAGCGCTGAAGCGCGAGCTCGAGACGCTGTATCAGGAATATCTCAAGCGCGAGGAGACATATCTTGGGGAGGAGCGCGCGTCACTTGCCTCCTCCCTTGAAGGACCTACAGCGGAATTGAAGGCTGTGGATGAACGGGTAAAAGCTATCGAGTCGTTGCTCTCCGGCAAGGGTCGGGACAAAGAGGGTCGCGAATTCGCAGAAGCGGAAAGAGCGCTACGCCAAGCAGAAGAGGAGATGGAATCGCTTCGTCGCGAGGAGAGCCGTCTCGACGGTATCATCTTCGCCGAAGAGAAAGCACTCGCGCGCGCGGCAAACAGTGTTCAGTCTGAGAGTGTCACTATTCCACGCTCCGAGCTTGAGCGGGTAGTGAAGGAGGCGGAGAATTTCGTAGCGCAGGCTTCGCGCGAGGAGAACATTTCAGTTCTCCGTGAACTTTTGAATACTATAGCTGGCCTGGTCCGCTCTTTCGTCTCCGGCAAGCGTGCGGCGGATGATCACTCCGGAGAGATTGAGGCGGAGATAAAGAAGCTGAAGGGGGAGAAGGCGGCGCTTGGTGGTAAGGCATCGGCTGCCAAGGAGAAGAGCGAAGCGGCGCGTAAACACTACCAGGAACTGAAAGAAGCTATCGAAGCTGATGAGCGCTCTGGCCGCGACGCGGAGCGTGAGATGTTTGCGCTGGTCTCTAAGCGCAACGATCTTTCTCAGCAGCTCTTCGTACTGCGTTCTCGTGAGGATACATTGAAGCGTGACGAAGCTGCGTTCAAATCAGAACTCATGGAGGGCCAAGCGCTTCTTGGGCTCCCGGTGCTGCGTTACAACGAAGTGGTGCTGAGTGGTGGCCGCGAAGCGCGCTTTGAACAGGAGACGCGCCGCAAGACTTTGGAGAAGATGAAGATCCGTTTGGAGGAGATGGGTGGAGCAGGTGGAGCTGATACAGAGAAGGAGTACGAGGATACCAAGACACGCGATGCCTATCTTGAAAAAGAACTGGTAGATCTTGCGCACTCCGCTGAGACACTACGAGGTTTGATTGCAGAGCTCTCTGAGAAACTCGAGAAAGAATTCACCGAAGGTATGGGGAAGATAAATAGCGCTTTCCAGAAATTCTTTGCGCTCATGTTCGGCGGAGGCACGGCCGCGCTTTCTACTGTCGAGGCACCTAAGCGTCGCCGGCAGGCAGCGGAGGATCTCGAAGGGGAGGCGCCGCAGGAGGAAGCGGAGGAGGGAATAGACATCAGCGTCTCTCTTCCCAATAAGCGCACCAAGGGTCTCCAGATGCTCTCTGGTGGCGAGCGCGCTCTTACCTCCATCGCGCTCCTCTTTGCTATCTCTCAGGTTAATCCGCCGCCTTTTGTGATTCTCGATGAGACAGATGCGGCGCTCGACGAAGCTAATTCCCGCAAGTACGGCGATATGGTGGAGAGTCTTTCCAAATATTCCCAGCTCATCCTCATCACTCACAACCGTGAGACCATGAGCCGTGCAGGTGTCCTCTATGGTGTGACCATGGGTAGTGAAGGAGCTTCGAAGCTTCTCTCGGTTCGTTTTGATGAAGCGGTTGCGGTGGCGAAATAGATCCACGTTACCTTCTTTTGATAACATTGACCTGACACAATTTTAGTGTTATAAACAATACGAATCGTAATTCGGGAACAATCACATCAGCTACGAGGGCACCAATGAGCGTTAGTCAGATGGGTGGAAATGAGAACTGGCGTCCGTCCATGATTCGTTCCGCTGGGCGGGCGGGGGCTGCGAGTTCGGGATTGGCACAAAGACCGAGAACCCAATCTACCTCGGCATCGAAGCCGGGAGTATTGCGATCGTCGCCCAAAGACGGCGCGATTCCCGTGAGTGCCAAGGCTCTGCAGAAGCGCGTCGATAAGATGTGCGCCGAACTGGAGCGCAATCTCCAGGTACCTATCGGCACTTTTCAATCCGCCCTTGGGAAGATGCCTATCCAGGAGTCCAACGATCTCCGGGCCAGGATCTTCCATCTTTCCCAGCTTGCCTCCAGGCTGGCGCAGAGAGTTCCTGCAAGGGCGGTTTCCAAGGGGTAGTATTAAATCCCGAAAGGGTACGGCCCGGACAAATGTCCGGGCCGTCTTTCTTTTATGACACCGATGCATAATCGAAAGTCTTTTTCTCGGTATCTATTTTTGAAATAAATAAGAAGTTATTTTGTACTATAATAGAAGACATCTAACTCTAGTTTAGCTATCCAATGAACAAAATTCTGATCGGACTCGTCGCGGTAGCAGTATTGGGCGGCGTAGGCTATTGGTATTTTAGCAGCACCAATTCCAGCTCTTTTGTAGGGAAAGACGGTCAGCCCATAGGCACTACTTCCGTTGATACTTCCAAGACCTATACCCTGGCGGATGTAGCCACTCACGCTGCGAAGGAGAGCTGCTGGAGCGCCATTGATGGCGGAGTCTACGATCTGACTGCGTGGATAAGCCAGCATCCGGGAGGGGAGAGGAATATACTTAAGATATGCGGTAAGGATGGCTCCGCTGCATTCAATGGCCAGCATGGAAGCCAGGCGCAGCCCAATGACGTGCTCGCTGCCTTCAAGATCGGTACGTTAGTTCAATAGCAAGAATGATCTCTTTTCTCGACACGCTTTCTCAGCTCCCTATCCTGCCGGTGCATATCGGTATCTTGTGTTTGACCGCACTCGCGATTCTGCTTGCTGACCACGACGCCTTCACTTATTTCCGCGGCACAAAGCAGGTGCTTGATAGGAAGAAGACAATGCTTCTCCATCGTCTTGTCTGGATAGGCTTGCTCGGCATGATCGCTACTGGCTTCCTGCTCTTCTGGCCCACGCGCGATTATCTCCTCTCGGGGCAGTCTCCGACCTTCTTCAAGAAGATGTTTTTCGTTGCGGTACTCGCGGTGAACGCACTCTTCATCGGCAGGCTCATGAATGTAGCCTTCGAACGCTCTTTCGCTGCGCTCTCGAAGAATGAAAAATTCTGGCTTTTCGCGAGCGGAGCCATCTCTACTATCTGTTGGCTCAGCGCCGCGGCCTGTGCTTTCTATATTTTTTAGGTTAAGCACTAACTTGCTTTTAAAGCCTTCTCGGACATAATTCCCCGCAGACCGAGGTCTTTGACGTCGGCGCCCCCAACCACAAAAGCCCCGGGAGGCTATCATGACTGATACGTCCGTCGGCCCTTCGGGGCAGACACATCTGTGCAAGGCGCAAGCTGGTAAACCGGTTCCTCAGGTTACCTGCGAAGGGCTTACGAGTGTCTACCGGAAAAACAGCGAGTTCTGCGGAGGATGCACCTCACGTTGGAGGCTCTGCGGTTTTTGTATCTTGCAGGGCTTCGTGGACCCTAAGGCGAGAGTGAAGGATCCTATCAAGGGTCTCTGCGAATTCCACGAGAGTCAGGGGACAGACGCATGTCGTTCCAGAGTTGTGCATCAGTCCAGAGGCTCGCTGGTTGCTAGGCCGACTTTGCCCGCGAGGCCAGGATCAACTCTTCGTAAGGATCCGCCCTCGGAAAGACCAGTATTGGTTGCTCCGTCTAAGCCGGCAGCTGCGCCTGTGCAGCCACCGGTTCAAGCGAAATCAGCACTGACTTCTCCTGCGTCCGCTCCAAAGTCGGCACCACTCAAGCCCGAGGTTGTTAACAAGGAGGTTCCTCATGAACCGCGCGTCGCGGAACAGGCGCCTTCTTCGAAGCCGAAACCCGAGCCGAAGCCTATCGCGGTGTCAGCTCGGATTCCTCTAGAAACGGAAGCGTTGGAATTGTCTGCTTCCCGGAAAGCCGCGGCAATCTCGGAAGCATACATCGCTTCGCTAAAAGAGCTTCGCGAAAAGTACAGGTTTCGGGGAGCTATAGAGGTGCCCACCTCTCAGGTTTGTCCGAATCCGAATCAGCCTCGGAAATATTTCGATCCGGCTGCGATGGTGGCCTTGGTCGATTCGCTCAAGCTGGTCGGGCAACAAGAGTCTGCATTGGTCGTGCCCTACGATGGCGAGGTGGGCAAGCTCTACATGATCGTGGATGGCGAGCGTCGGTGGCAAGGGTGTCTTACAGCGGGGATACCTACCTACCTTGCCGTGGTCTGCGATGACCCGGCGGACAGGAGAATCCTTTTCGCCCTTTCGGTCATGAAGAACTTCCACCGTCAGACTCATACGCCTATGGAGAAGGCGTTGGCGTTCGAGCAGTTCAGGAAGGATGGCCTCACTCAAACGCAGATTTCAGCGTTGGTTGGGGAAAATCAAGTCAACGTCTCACGATTTCTCCGATTGACTAACCTCGTTCCTGAGGTCAGGGCGCTCGTCGCCCTGAAAGCCGGCGAGGAGAGCAAGACGACGGATAAGTTGGTCACGGATGTGGCCATAGCTATCTCCGACCTTCCTCCTGAGTCGCAGATGAAAGCTGCTCTTTTGGTGAAAGGGCTTTCCGTAGCCATGGCCGTCGTGCAAATCCGCAAGATGGCCAAAGAACTCGGGGTGCAGCGTCGGACCAGGAAGCAGAAACCTTCCACTGCTTTCAGGGTGCTGACAGAGCGGCTCGATCGTCACTTGGAGATGCTTGAAATCAGTCTCGAGCATGATCAGGCCGGCTTCGTCAGCACACTTCGCGCCAGGACTCCTGGCGAACGCCTGGGGACTCGCGAGAAGCTTCTCAAGATTGCTAAGCGCGCTGAAAAGCTAGCGGGACTCGTGCCCAAGGATTAGAAATCCCGAATAGGGTATGGCCCGGACAAGTGTCCGGGCCATCTTTCTTTTTATGTTTAATGGCGTTAGGCTCCACCCAGAACCAAAATAGAGAGGAGGTTGTACCATGGTGAGCGAACGGCCCAACCTCGTGCAGGCTGAATTTATCCTGCGGCCGAGGCACATCACCACTTTTGAGGGGATGTTTCGTGAATCCCTCGAACGCCGCATGGACGGTTCAAGTATAAAACTGGTAGTAAGGTTTTTTGATCGGGGAGGAGTTATTACCAAGCTCGTTACGGATCTTGCCGGGGTTGCACAGGAGCGCAACGAAATCCTCGCTCTCTATTTAGCCCCCATGAATTTTCTAGAGCAGTGGTGGACTCGTAGAAGAGAAAAGAGGATGCATCGAAGACATACCTCTCTTGATGTTCAGAAGATACCGCTTGCGGTAAAAATTCTACAAGAAGCGATGACGGCTCGGGAATCAGTAGCCGTTGAAAATCTGGAGGATCGTTCCTTTAGGCTCGCGCGGTCTGACGAGTTCCACGAGATGACTGAGTCAGCGAGGGTTGCAGCCAATGTCTGGCTCTTTCTTTCTGAACCGCAAGATATTTTGGCAGACAATCTCTCTGTTAAGGAGAGTGTCTGGTAGTCGCCGCCGAGCTTGTCTCGGCGGCGATTTTTTATGCCGCCAAAGCGTAATCCAAGGTCTTCCTCTCGGTATCCGCATTCACCACTTTGAAACGCACGGTGTCGCCGAGGGAGAATTTGCGCTTGGTGCGCTCGCCCACGAGACAGTAATTCTTTTCGTCCAACGTATAGAAATCATCCCCAATATCGCGGAGGCGCACCATGCCTTCGCATTTGGTCTCCTTCTCTTCAAGATACATGCCCCACTCGGTGACGCCGGAGATGACGCCGTCGAATACCTGGCCCACGCGCGTGCTCATGTACTCCACCTGCTTGAGCTTGATGGAATCGCGTTCGGCTTCGACTGCGCGGATCTCGGACTCGGTGTTCTGGGCCGCCATCTTTTCATAAAAAGCGAATTCTTCTTTGGAGACGCGTGAGCCTGCGAGGTAGATGGCGAGGAGTCGGTGCACCAGGGTGTCCGGGTAGCGGCGGATGGGGGAGGTGAAGTGGGTGTAGTAGGTGAAGCCGAGGCCGAAGTGCCCGATGTTGCGGGTGGAATAGATAGCCTTGGCCATGCTGCGGAGAGCCGCCGTCTTTACGATGCCTTCCTCTGCGTGTCCTGCGATCTGCTTGAAGAGCGCATTGATGTCCTTGGCGGAGATGCCTTTCTTGTCTACGTGCACCTCGTGTCCGAGGGCGCGCAGGAAGATGGCGAGTTCAGCGATACGATCTTCTTTCGGAAGATCATGGATGCGGTACATGAAGATAGGAGCATCTTTGTTCTCGTTGCCTGGCAAGCGATGCACGTAGGTAGCCACTTCGCGGTTGGCGAGGAGCATGAACTCTTCCACCAGACGATGGGCGTCGAGGCGCTGCTTGCGGAAGACGCGGATGGGCTTGCCTGTTTCGTCGAGCTCGAATTTGACTTCGTCCTGTTCGAATTCGATGGCGCCGTTCTCGAAGCGCTCCTTGGTCATGATCTTCGCCAGGCGATTGAGCTCCTGGAGTTCTGCGGCATGGGGGCCCTCTCCGGTGACGATGCCTTGCTGCGCGTCTTCGTAGGTAAAGCGCTTATGCGAGCGGATGACGGTGCGGCCGAACCAGCGATCCTTTATCCTCCCGTTCTTGTCCATCACGAAGATGGAAGAGAAGGCCAGCTTGTCTTCGTTGGGGTTGAGGCTGCAGAGGTCATTCGAGAGAACCTCGGGAAGCATCGGGATGGTGCGATCCACCAGGTAGATGGAGCAGCCGCGCTTCTGGGCTTCCTTGTCGAGCTCGGTGCCAGGGGTCACGTAATGCGCTACATCCGCGATGTGTACGCCGATCTCGTAATCCCCGGAGGGGAGGGTCTGCATGGAGATGGCGTCGTCGAAGTCCTTGGCATCCTTCGGATCGATGGTCATGGTGAGGACGCTGCGCATGTCGCGGCGTATCTCGAGCTCTTTGCGCATATTCTCCGCAGAATGCTTCTTGATCTCCTCCGCTTCCGCCTCTACGGCAGTAGGGAAGCCGGTTTCGAAGCCCTTCTCGAGCACGATAGATTCCATCTCCACGTCGTTGTTGCCTTTGGGGCCGATGACTTTCACCACGCGGCATCGGGGATTAGTCTCGCCCTCGTTCCACTCTCCGAGTTCTACCTGCGCTTTGTAGTTGAGGGGGGTCTTGTCATCAGCAGGCAAGATGAGTGCCACATGGATACGGTAGTTGTCGGGGATGAGCGCCTTACCCATCGGGGTCATGGCGACGAAGCCTACGAAGCGGGTACGTGCGCGGCTCACCACTTTGATGACCTTGCCCTGATCACGGCCTCGGACCTGCTCGCGCAGGGGCTCTACCAACACAGTGTCACCATGCATGGCGACACTGAGATTCTCCGGCTGGATCTCGATATCTACTGCAGAAGGAGGGGTGGTCTTGAGGTAGCCCACCGCGCGGCTTGAGATGCTGATGACACCTTCGAGAGCTTTGCTCGAGGAGGACTTAGAGATGGGGGGCATAGGCATCTAAATTAGCACGGGAGAGAGCCATTTCATAGCATTTGCTGGCAATCTGGTTTCGTGATTGGATGAGGTCCGCACAACAATTGGGGGAATCCAATGATCGTTGGAATGTCGAAATTGCGGACCCTCTCCAGGGGCTTTTCGCGCATCGCGTTCTGCGCAATATTTCTGAAGCTCGACGATGTTTGCCGATTCCAGTTCTTTCGCGAGCCTTCGATGGGCGAACTGCAAGATGCCAACCTCGTGCTCGATAATTTCCGGATCGTAATCTGGTTCCGACCGGTATGGGAGGGCAAGAAAAGCCCGGACATCGTCGGCGCCGGTGACTATCTCTGCACGGTGTCTCGAGAGCCTCTGGGTATGCCGGATGAGGCAAGGCTCCTCTTCCTGAGGGATCATGCACTGCTCCAGGTAGCAGAACGGAAAGGGTCTCAGGCTATCGTGGACGTTATTGCCTTCAACGGCCTCGGGGTTCTTCATCACAGCATCGGTGGGGCTCTGGCGAATGGGTTCTTGGCGGAAGCCCGCGCCTTCGGACCGGCCTCAATGATTGATCTGCCTTCAGTTAAGACGAGATCGGGAACCCGTTACCCCGGCTCTGTCCTGTCTCCGGGTCGCGCCACCCAGATCAAGGGCTCCCAAGTCCAGCATAGGGGAGTCCACCCAACTTCTCGCGGCAAAAGCCCGAGATAATCTAAGCCTCAGGGGCCAGCCGTGCGCACGGCTGGCCCCCTAGTCTTTATTGACGCTTATCCATACTTTTGGTAGAGTCCCACGTACTTATGTTGATGATCCGTCTTCAGCGCACTGGCCGCAAGCACGAGCCCACCTTCCGTGTGGTTCTTACTGATTCCCACAATTCCACCAAGAGCGGCCGCTTCCTCGAAGTGCTCGGCTCTCATGATGCGCGCAAGGGCGATCCGGTTCTCAATGGCGAGCGCATCCTCTTCTGGATCGGTAAGGGCGCCAAGGCTTCCGGCACCGTTCATAACCTCCTCGTCACCAAGGGTATCCTCACCGGCAAGAAGGTGAACGTCCTTCCGAAGAAGACTGTGCCGAAGAAGGAAGAGTCTGCTGCTGAGGTTGTGGCTCCCGCTGCCGCTGCTGCAGTTGTTGCTGCTGCTCCCGAGGAAGCAGTCGCTGAAGAAGCTCCGGCTCCTGAGGTTGCTGCCGACGCTTCCGCAGACGCTGCTGCAGCTTCTGGCGACGCTTCTGTCTCCAATTAAATTTTTCTACTCTGTCTTTCGCTCAAAACTCCGCCAGAAGGCGGTGTTTTGTTTTTAGCACGAGGTTGTGCACAGCACTTCCTTTACTTCAGCTTTTGTGGTACTCTGGTGTTACCAGGGAAAACTCGATTCCCTCATAGTAACGGCATACTTATATGGCAGATCAGGATACAGCATTCCTTGAATACGTCGTGAAGGCTCTCGTAGAACATCCGGAAGAGGTGAAGATAAAGCGCACGGTGGACGAGATGGGAGTTCTTCTCCTCCTTGATGTGAATGGGGAAGACATGGGCAAGGTCATCGGCCGCGACGGCAATACCGCCAAGGCGATCCGCACCCTCCTCCGCGTCGTCGGCATGAAGAACAACGCTCGTGTGAACCTCAAAATCAACGAGCCGGCAGGAAAGCCCGCCTATTCTCCTTCGAAGACCGTGGATGAGGCGATGGCAGACCTGAAACTCTAAGAGAGTGACAGAGTTAGAAAAACGTGGTACCGTAAAAAGTACCGCGTTTTTCATTTATGCGTTTCCATCTCATCTCTCTATTCCCAGGCGCCTTCGATTCCTACCTGAAGGAGTCCATCATCGCGCGGGCCATCAAGGCGGGTATCGTCAAAGTGGATCTCTATAATCTGCGTGATTTCGGCATGGGTAAGCATAAGAAGGTGGATGGGCGCCCGTATGGTGGCGGCCCTGGAATGGTGCTCGCGCCGGAGCCGATGCTTAATGCCGCAGAAGCAGCGCTCAAGAAGATCAAAGGCAAGAAGACCAAGGTGCTCCTCATGAGCCCGGGAGGGAAGCAGTTTGATACGGCCATGGCAGAGAAGCTCTCCAAATACTCCGATATCGTGATGATCTCTGGCCGCTATGAGGGGATAGACGCGCGGGTGAAGAAGATATTAAAGGCGGAGGAGGTATCCGTCGGTCCTTATGTGCTCACTGGAGGGGAGCTTCCGGCGCTTGCCATCATGGACGCAGTCTCCCGCAAGCTTCCCGGAGTGCTCGGCAACGAACTATCTGTAGAGGAGCGTCGTGTGTCTTCCTCCGAGGTATATACCCGTCCGGAAGTCTTTGAATACAAGAAGAAGAAATACCGCGTGCCCAAGATCCTCCTTTCGGGTCATCACGCCAAAATGGATGCCTGGAAGGTGGAGAAGGACGGGAAGGCCTAGGACTTAAAAGACCTGGGGATAGCCGGTATTGACAGGTTTGACATAATTCCACCTTTCCGGTACACTTCTTCCAACCTTTTTGATTGAGTCCTGGCTGCGAGGTTTTAAGTAATAACGAAGGAAGTACAGAGTTCTCGAACGTAATTGAAGACAGCCTTCGGTGTCAGGGCAGTTTTCTTTTTTGCGTTTGCGCAGGAGCGGATTTACTAATTCCCCTAAAACATCTTGCCAATGTTTACTACCCAGAAGACCTTCGGACGTTTCAAGAAACCGCTGGCGACGCTTCCGAACCTGGTAGAGGCGCAGATCGATTCGTATAAGTGGCTGGTAGAGAATGGCCTGAAGGAAATCTTCAAGGAGTTTTCTCCTATCCGCGACTACTCCGAGAAGAAGTTCGACCTGGAGTTCGCGAGCTTCGAGCTCGGTGAGCCTAAGTTCGGCGAGCACTACGCTAAGGAGAACAAGCTCTCCTACGAAGCTCCTCTTCGCGCCATGGTGCGCCTCAAGAACCGCATGATCGGCTCCGTGAAGGAGCAGGAGATCTTCATGGCGGATTTCCCGCTCATGACCGATCACGGTACTTTCGTGATCAACGGTGTTGAGCGCGTCATTGTGCCGCAGCTCGCACGCTCCTTCGGTATATTCTTTGCCTCCCTTGAAGTGAAGGGCCGCACCTTCTTCGGTGCCCGCGTCATTCCTTCTCGCGGTGCTTGGATCGAGATCGAATCAGATCCCGATGGCGCTATCTACGCCCGCATCGACCGCAAGCGTAAGTTCCCAGTCACCAGTCTTCTCCGTATCCGCGGCGCGCATACTGACACCGACATCCTCGCGCTCGCCAAGGGTAACGAGGCGTACGAGAACGCTCTCAAGCAGACCCTCGCCAAGGATCCCGCCAAGGATCTCTCTTCCGCATACATCGAGATACACAAGCGCCTCCGCGACGGCGACCTCGCCACTCCGGAGAACGCCCGCAACTTCGTGGATTCCATTTTCGAGGCGGATCGCTACGACCTCTCCCGCGTGGGCCGCTTCCGCTTCAATAAGCGCTTTGGCTACTCCCTCGAGGAGAAGGAACTCGGCAAGCGCACGCTCTCTCTCGACGACCTCTCTGTCACCGTAGGTCACGTGGTCTACCTCAACGTCACTCCGGGCGCAGTACCGGATGACATCGACCACCTTGGTTCCCGCCGCGTACGCTACGTTGGCGAGATGCTCCAGCAGAAGATGCGTATCGGCATGGCACGCATGAAGCGCAACATCCAGGACCGTATGTCGACCATCGACACGGATTCCACTCTTCCCATACAGTTCATCAACCCTCGTCCGTTCCAGGCTGGTATCAAGGAATTCTTCACCACCAACCAGCTCTCCCAGTTCATGCAGCAGGAGAACGTGCTCTCTGAGATGGAGCATCTCCGCACCCTCTCGGCCCTCGGTCCTGGCGGACTCACTCGCGAGCGCGCCGGCTTCGAAGTGCGCGACGTGCATCCGTCCCACTACGGCCGCCTCTGTCCTATTCACACGCCGGAAGGTCCGAACATTGGTCTCATCCTGCGCCTCTCTACCTACGCCAAGCTGAACGAATTCGGCATGATTGAGACGCCTTACGCCAAGGTGGTGGATGGCAAGATCACTGGCGAGATCGCCTACCTCAACGCCCTCGAAGAGGAGCAGTTCAATATCGCGCACGCCGCCATTCCGTACGACAAGGATGGCCTCATTACCGTGGAGCAGGTAGAAGTTCGCTCGCACGGCGAGCCGGGCATCGTCGCTAAGAAGGATGTGCACTACATAGACGTGGACACCAACCAGGCCTTCTCCGTGGCTACTTCCATGATTCCGTTCCTCGAGCACGACGACGCCAACCGTGCGCTCATGGGATCGAACATGCAGAAGCAGGCAACGCCCTGCGTCGTGCCTGAAGCTCCGCTCGTCTCTACTGGCATCGAAGGCCCGGCTGCGCGCGACACTGGCCGCCTCATTCTCTCCAAGGAGGACGGCGAGGTCACTCACGCGGATGCCCGCCATGTCATCGTGAAGGGTAAGCACACTCACGAATATCCTCTCGTTTCTTTCTCTCGTACTAACGGCTTCACCGCCTTCCACCAGCGTCCGTCCGTCTCTGTGGGTGACAAGGTCAAGCGCGGCGATCTCCTCGCAGACACCTCTTCTACCGATATGGGTCAGATGGCCCTCGGTCAGAACGCGCTCGTTGCCTTCATGTCCTGGTCTGGTGCCAACTACGAAGACGCCATCATCATCTCCGAGCGTTTGGTCAAGAAGAGCAAGTTCACCTCTATCCACATCGAGGAGTTCGAAGTCTCTGTGCGCGACACCAAGCTCGGTCCTGAGGTGACTACTCACGACATTCCTAACATCAGCGAAGCCAAGCTTAAGAACTTGGATGAGGACGGCATCATCCGCATCGGTGCGGAAGTGAGGCCCGGCGACATCCTGGTGGGCAAGATCACCCCGAAGGGTGAGACTCAGCTCACCCCGGAAGAGCGCCTGCTCCGCTCCATCTTCGGAGACAAGGCCCGCGACGTGAAGGACACCTCTCTCCGCATGGAGAACGGCAAGCGCGGACGCATCATCTCGGTCAAGGTCTTCTCTCGCGAGAAGGGCGACAACCTGGAGAGCGGTATCATCAAGAAGATCTACATCGAAATCGCCCAGCTCCGTAACATCTCCGTGGGTGACAAGCTCGCCGGACGTCACGGTAACAAGGGTGTTATCTCCCGCATCCTTCCTGAAGAGGATATGCCGTACATGGAAGACGGTACTCCGGTGGACGTGATCCTCACTCCGCTTGGCGTGCCTTCTCGTATGAACCTCGGACAGATCCTCGAGCTTCACCTCGGTATGGCCGCCAATACCCTCAACTACCAGGCAGTGGTGCCTCCGTTCGCTGGAGCTACCGACGTGGAAGTGAAGCAGGAGCTCGTGAAGGCAGGCTTCCCGGAGACCGGCAAGATCAATCTCTTCGACGGTCGCACGGGCGAAGCCTTCCATCAGGCCATCGCAGTGGGCTACATGTACATCCTCAAGCTCCATCACATGGTGGAGGACAAGATCCACATGCGCTCCATCGGTCCTTACTCTCTCATTACTCAGCAGCCCTTGGGCGGCAAGGCGCAGGGCGGCGGTCAGCGCTTCGGAGAAATGGAAGTCTGGGCGCTCCTCGGATATGGTGCGTCTCACATCCTTCGCGAAATCCTCACCATCAAGTCCGATGACATCGTGGGCCGCTCCGCGGCATTCGATGCGATTGTGAAAGGGGAGAGGATCCTCCAGCCGAACGTGCCTGCATCCTTCAACGTATTGCTTAACAACCTCCGCGGCCTCTCGCTTGACGTCACTCTCGACAAGCGTTCGGGAAGCGCCAATTAATCAACTCTTCTATGAATACACCCACACGCAAAGTGTTTGATCAGAACGAGTTTGATCTGGTATCGATCAAGTTGGCTTCTCCTGAGCGCATCCTGGAGTGGTCCTTTGGTGAAGTCACCAAGCCGGAGACCATCAACTACCGCACCCAGCGTCCTGAGCGTGCCGGTCTCTTCGACGAGAAGATATTCGGACCGGAGAAGGACTACGAGTGTTACTGTGGAAAGTACCGCGGCATTCGCTACAAGGGCATCGTCTGTGAGAAGTGTGGAGTCGAGCTGACTCGCTCCATCGTCCGTCGTGACCGCATGGGTCACATCGAGCTTGCTACCCCTGTCTCTCACGTCTGGTTCCTCCGCGGCGTGCCTTCTCGTATCGCTCTCGTCATGGGTATCCCTGCAGCCGAGCTCGAGCGTGTCATCTACTTCGCGGGCTACATCGTCACCAAGATCCTGCCGGATGAGCGCGATCGCATCCTTCGCGACCTCGATCTGGAGTACAAGTCGAAAGTGAAGTCTCTCTCGGATGAGAAGAGCCGCGAGAAGGTCAAGGAACTCCTTCTTAACGCCAAGAACGACATCGAGAGCATCGTCCCTGGACGCGTGTTCGACGAGATGACCTATCACCGCTTCAGCGTGCGCTACGGCACCATGTTCGAAGCTGGCATCGGCGCAGAGACCATCCACGAGCTCTGCAAGAAGCTCGACCTTCCGAAATTGAAGGCCGAACTCGAGGTTTCCCTTGAGAAGGCTCCGGCAGCCGAGCGTGAGAAGACGCACAAGCGTCTCGGCCTCATCACCGGCATGATCGCGGCTAACATCCGCCCTGAGTGGATGTTCCTCTCGCGTATCCCGGTCATCCCGCCGGCACTTCGTCCGATGGTGGCGCTCGACGGTGGCCGTCACGCTACTTCCGACCTCAACGACCTCTATCGTCGTGTGATCAACCGCAACAATCGTCTTCGCAAGCTGAAGGACATCAATGCGCCGGACGTCATCCTCCGCAACGAGAAGCGCATCCTCCAGGAAGCAGTAGACTCTCTTATAGATAATTCCATCCGTCATGGCGCGGCCTCTTCCGGCGCGGTCAATCAGGCCCAGCGTCGCCCGCTGAAGTCGCTCGCCGACAACCTCAAGACCAAGCAGGGTCTCTTCCGCCAGAACCTCCTCGGTAAGCGCGTAGACTACTCCGGTCGCTCCGTGATCGTGGTTGGTCCCGACCTCCGTCTCGACCAGTGCGGATTGCCGAAGCACATGGCCCTTGAGCTCTTCCGTCCGTTCGTCATCCAGCAGCTCCTCCGCAAGGAACTCGCCTTCAACATCCGCGGCGCCAATCGTCTCATCGACGAAGGTATCCCTGAGGTGTGGGCCATCCTTGAAGATGTGATCCGCGACAAGCGCGTCCTCCTCAACCGTGCTCCGACTCTTCACCGTCTCGGTATCCAGGCGTTCCGCCCGGTGCTCATCGAAGGTAATGCAATCCAGGTGCACCCGCTCGTGTGTACGGCCTTCAACGCCGACTTCGACGGAGACCAGATGGCTGTGCACGTTCCCTTGGGCGAAGAAGCGCAGGCTGAAGCCCGCGAGATCATGGCTGCGGACAAGAACATCCTCAAGCCTGGTTCTGGTGAGCCTACTGTCACCAACAAGCTCCTCGACATCGTGCTCGGCGCCTACTGGATGACCAAGGTCATCGAAGGCGAGAAGGGTCAGGACAAGGTCTTCGCGAGCCCGAACCACGCCATCACCGCAGCCGACTTCGGCGTCGTCTCCTACCGCGCCCGCATCAAGGTCATGCCGACTGAGAGTATCAAGTACCAGGCGTTCGGAGGAGTACCTTTCGAGACGACCGTTGGCCGCCTCCTCTTCAACAGCGTCTTCCCGTCTGACTACCCGTATCTCAACAAGGAAGTGGACCGCAAGATCATGTCCTCCACTGTGGACGACCTCATCGACCGATATGGCATTGAGCGCGTGCCTGCCATCCTCGACAAGATGAAGGCCTTCGGCTTCCGCTTCGTCACGCAGTCCGGCATCACCTGGGGTATTGATGACATCAAGGTCCCGCAAGGGAAGTATGAGGTCATCCGCAAGGCCAAGGAGAAGTCCGAGAAGGTGCTCGGTGAGTACAACGAAGGTCTCCTCTCTGAAGAAGAGAAATACCGCTCCAACATCGAGATCTGGCACGCTGCCAAGAACGACATCGAGAAGCTCATCCCGGCTACCCTCGAAGAGCACGGTTCTGTCTACGACATGCTTCGCTCCGGCGCCCGCGGCTCCATGGGTAACATCACCCAGATGGTGGGCATGAAGGGTCTCATCCAGAACACTGCCGGCGAGACCATGGAATTCCCGATTCTCTCTTCCGCTAAGGAAGGCCTCACTCCGATCGAGTACTTCATCTCCACTCACGGTGCACGTAAGGGTCTCTCCGACACCGCGCTCAACACTTCCCGCGCCGGCTACCTCACCCGTCGTCTCTTCGATGTGGCTCAGGACGTGGTTGTCTCTGAGGAAGACTGTGGTACTAAGCTCGGCACCCTCATCACCAAGAAGAGCGCCTCTGGTATCGAGATCTCGCTCGCCAAAGGTATCCGCGGACGCTATCTCGCCTCCGACATCGTGAATGCTTCCGGTGAGACTCTCTTCAAGCGCGGACACTTCCTCACTCACAAGGATGCAGAATCTGTAGAGGCTGCAGGAGTGGCTGAAGTGATGGTGCGCTCTCCGCTCACCTGTGCAACGCCTACCGGCATCTGTCAGAAGTGCTATGGCGCAGACCTCGGTAACAACCAGCCGATCGCCATCGGTGAAGCCGTAGGTACCGTGGCCGCTCAGGCCATCGGCGAGCCGGGCACTCAGCTCACCATGCGTACCTTCCATGCAGGAGGAACCGCATCCGTCGGCGGCGACATCACTCAGGGTCTGCCGCGCGTCGAAGAAGTCTTCGAGCGCCGCCTCCCCAAGAACCCGGCAGTCATCTCCCGTGTAAACGGCGAAATCATGGAGATCAAGAACGACGGCAAGGAGAAGATCCTCGTAGTCATGCCTGACCTGGAGGACCGCAAGGGCAAGAAGGCCAAGGAAGCCATCGAGTACACCGTGCATTTCAGACGCACGCCGCTCGTCTCCGTAGGCGAGAAGATCGTCAAAGGACAGCTCCTCACCGACGGCTCCGCTGACATCGAAGAGCTCTTCCAGTACGCGGGCAAGGAGAAGACGGAGAACTACATCATCCACGAGATCTCCAAGATCTACGAGCTTCAGGGTGCCTCCATCTCCCGCAAGCACATCGAGGTTATCATCCGCCAGATGTTCTCCCGCCGCCGTGTCGTTAAGAAGGGCGATACCTCCTTCTCGGTCAACGAGATTACGGATACGTATCACTTCGATCGCGAGAATGCGCGTGCAGAAGCTGCCGGAGGCGAGAAGGCCGAGGCTAACACGCTCGCTATGGGTATCCAGGAAGTCTCCCTCTCTCGTAAGAGCTTCCTCTCTGCCGCTTCCTTCCAGCACACCACTAAGATCCTCATCTCCGCCGCCGTACGTGGAGCGCAGGACGACCTCATAGGACTCAAGGAAAATGTCATCATCGGACGCCTCATCCCCGCCGGTACCGGATTCCGCGGATCTCCCAAGCAGAAAATGATCGAGAAGGTAGCCGACGAGGCATCGCGTTAGAGCTAATCGGGGGTAGACCCCTGCCATGCGCAGCAACGCTGAACTCATCAAAGAGAGGTTGAGCATCGCCGAGGTGGTGAGCTCCTACATCAAGCTTGAAAAAGCGGGAGGCAGTTTCCGTGCACGCTGCCCCTTCCACAACGAGAAGACACCATCCTTCTACGTGTCTCCGACGCGCAACAGCTTCTACTGCTTCGGCTGTGAAGCGAAGGGAGATATCTTCACCTTCGTGGAGCGCTACGAAGGTGTGGACTTCAGGGGGGCGCTCAAGATGCTCGCGGAGAAAGCGGGCATCGAGCTGGTGCGGGAGGACCCCAAGGAGCGTGATGAGAGGGAGGAGCTCTTCCGGGTGATGGAAGAGGCTGCGAGTTACTTCAAGGCGAATCTCGCGGCGCATCCTGCGCCGCGAGAGTACATCATGAAGCGCGGGCTCACGGAGGCGACACTCGATTCTTTCCGTATCGGCTATGCGCTGCCGGAGTGGCGTTCTCTCACTGAGCACCTTGTTCGCAAGGGCTTCCCCGAGGCGCTCATCGAGAAAGCAGGGCTTGCTAAGCGTGCGACTGAGGGAGGAGATCGGGTGTATGACCGCTTCCGCGGACGCATCATGTTTCCGCTCATGGATACGTCCGGGCGGGTGATCGCATTCTCCGGACGCGTCTTCGATATCCCGCAGGGGAAGGAAGAGCCGGCGAAGTACATTAACTCCCCGGAGACACCGCTCTTCTCCAAATCGAAAGTGCTCTATGGCTTCGACAAGGCCAAAGAGGCGATTCGCAAATGGAGCTTCGCCATATTGGTGGAAGGTCAGATGGATCTGGTCATGTCGCACCAGGCAGGCTACCGGAATGCGGTGGCGCTCTCTGGTACTGCGCTTACTGACGAGCACGTGGATCAGCTCTTGCGTCTCACGGATCGCTTGGTGCTCGCACTTGATACCGACAAGGCAGGGATCGCTGCGGCGGGACGCTCTGCAACACTCGCGCTTCGCCGCGGACTTGATGTGAAGGTAGCGCTCCTCTCTCAGGGTAAGGACCCGGCGGATCTCATCCAAGCCGATCCCGAACTCTGGAAGGAAGCGGTCAAGAGCGCCGTGCATATCGTCGATTACTATCTCAAGATCGTGCTCGACAAAGAGAAGGACGAGCGTAAGCGACGCCTTGCTGTCTCTGCCACCGTGCTGCCATACGTCGCCCTCATCGCAAAGCCCATGGATCGCGCGCACTTCACTGCGCGCGTAGCCCAGGCGGTGCATCTGCCGGAGGATGCGGTGCGACAGGAAGTGGAGAGTTTCCGCGCGCAGCCTTCTGCATTAGCGCCTGCGGTAGCGCGTGCAGAAGAAGCACTCCGTCCGCACAAGGAGGTACTGCTCCACACGCTCTGCAGCATCCTCTGGTGGCTTGAGGGGAGCCAGGGAAGGGTAGAGGAAGCGATGGACTTGAAGAGACGGCTCTTAGCGCTTGCGCCGGAAGCAGCTAGCCTCGGAGAGGACGAGAATCTGAGGAATAAGCTTGTTTTTCAGGCGGAATTGCTCTATGCTCAAGTGGCTGATCTGCCGCAGGTAATAAACGACCTGCTTCTTCGTTTAGAGCGCGAGTCATTGCGCCAAGCAATAGACATTCTTCGTTTTAACCTTACTGAATCTGAACGCGCCGGAAGCACAGAGCGGACCGCGACGCTCCTTGAGGAGAGCCGGAATGCCGCGAGGAGACTCTCGGAGATAGACGCCCGAATGCAGTCCTAATCATCATTTGCATATGAAAAAAACCAAGAAAACTTCCGCTAAGAAAGTCACCCGTGCAAAGCCCGACAAGAAAGCTCAGGCACGTGCAGCCTTCGCCAAGCTCAAGGCCAAGAATCTCAAGAAGCTTGCCAAGCCTAAGGCCAGCAAGAAATCTGCTGCTCCGAAGTCTGCCAAGGCTTCCCGCAAGGAGCGCGAGTCTTCGCTTCGCGCGGATCGTCTCATCGCCAAGGGTCGCGCGCGCGGCTTCGTCACCTACGACGAAATCTTGCGCGAGTTCCCGAACGTCGAAGAAGATCTCATGTTCCTCGATGAGCTGTATGAGAAATTCAGTGCAGCGAGTATCGACGTGCTCGAGGGCGGCGGCATGCTCAACATTGAAGTGGAGCCGGAGAACAAGAAATATTCCTATGGAGAAGGCCGTGTTGGCGGAGCATATGACTCCATCCAGATGTATCTCAAGGAGATCGGTCAGTACCCGCTCCTCTCTGCTGCGGAAGAGCGTGCGCTCGCCAAGCGTATCGTGGAAGGGGATATCGAGGCCAAGAACCTCCTGGCTCGCGCCAACCTCCGTCTCGTGGTTTCCATCGCCAAGAAGTACGTAGGTCGCTCTCCGGACCTCACCCTCCTCGACCTAATCCAGGAAGGTAACCTCGGCCTCTTCAAGGCGGTAGATAAGTTCGACTACTCCAAGGGCTTCAAATTCTCTACCTACGCCACCTGGTGGATCCGCCAGGCCATCACTCGCGCTTTGGCCGACCAGTCTCGCACTATTCGTATCCCGGTGCACATGGTGGAGACCATCGCCAAGTACAAGCAGGTGGTACGCCGCCTCTCTCAGGACCTTGGGCGTGATCCGCTGCCGGATGAGATTGCTACTGAGATGGGTGTGGAAGTGGAGAAGATTTACAACATTGAACAGATCAACCAGGAGACGGTTTCTCTCGAGACGCCGGTAGGTGAAGAGAGTGGAGACGCGGGTCAGTCCGTGCTCGGCGACTTCATTGCAGACGACAAGATCCTCTCGCCGGATCAGGAGACCTCCCAGCGCATCCTGGCCGATCAGGTGAAGGAAATCCTGGACGATCTCTCGCCGAAGGAACGCAAGATTTTGGAAATGAGAAACGGATTACTTGATGGCATCACCCATACGCTTGAAGAAGTAGGTAAGGAATTCGGCGTTACCCGCGAGCGTATCCGCCAGATCGAGGCCAAAGCGCATAGCAAGATACGGGAGCACCAGAAGTCGAATAGGTTGAGGAATTACTAATAAAAAATACCCTCTCGCTAGTGGCGAGAGGGTATTTTGCTTTTAGGAGCGGGAATATCCCCGCCAGAGAGGCATGAAGTCTTCTTTGGTAACGGCGAGATGGACTTGGTCCACGATCTTCCCGCCGCGGAAGCACTCCTTCTTGTTTACGCCCCAGACCTTGTAACCAGTCTTTTCGAGGTAGGCGATGCTTCGTTTGTTTGTTCCGAGAGCGGAGGAATTCACTTTACGGAGCCCGAGTTCGACGAAGGCGTAGTAGAGGAGTTGCATCTTGGCGTCAGAGCCATAGCCACCGCTCCGGTACTTTGGATTGCCGATGTAGGCTCCGGTGACTGCTGTCCGGTTGATGAGATTGATGTTATGCAGCCCCATCATTCCTATGATCTCGCCGGAATGAAGTGCGAGGCAGAAGACTTCTTCCTTGTCGCGGTTCTTCAGGATACGAGTCAAGAATTCGTGTTCCTGCACGAGGCTCATCGAGCGCGGGACTCCCAGGAACTGCGCGGTATCGTAGTCGTTGATCCAACAGGCGAACTGCCGTTCATCCTTCTCTTCTGGGAGGACAAGAAGGGTCTTCTTACCTGTGCGGAAGACGATGCGATCCATGGTCATAGACGTATCCTCTCTTTGTTAAGGAACATGCTCTGCGAAATGAAAACTCCTCGGCTTTCGTAGAGCCGAGGAGCATCAAAAACTTGAGGAGTTAGTAGAAGTTAATGCGCCTGGGCTCTCCAAAATCCATTGGAGAAAAGGGGAATAAGCCCTCCCTTGTAGGAGGTGTTCCCGCGGACCCAGTTGTGCATTACTTGCTGCATGAATTATCGATACCATTTATTTTAATTATTGTCAAAGTCGTCCTTCTTGGGACGACTTTGAGTCTGTTACAATGCCTGCGTGACCAACGATTCCTTTAATGCGCTCTACAAGAAGCTGAACCCTGCCCAGAGAGAGGCGGTGGATACGGTGGAGGGGCCGGTGATGGTCATTGCGGGTCCTGGTACCGGTAAGACGCAGATACTTACGCTCCGTATTGCCAACATTTTAAAAAAGACGGATGCGTCTCCAGATAGCATCCTGGCGCTCACCTTCACCGAGTCCGGCGTCTCCGCCATGCGTGCACGTCTCGTCTCCATCATGGGAGCGGAGGGGTATCGCGTACATATCCATACCTTCCACGGCTTTGCCAACGAGATCATCCGCCGCTATCCAGAAGAATTCCCACGCATCATCGGCGGCACTGCTCTTACAGAGACGGAACAGATTCGTCTTATGGAGAAGATCTTGGAGAAGGAAGAGAGCCTGGAATTGCTGCGACCTTGGGGCGACCCGCTCTACTACGTAAAGCCCGCGCTCTCCGCCATCCAATCCATGAAGCGGGAGAACGTGACTGCCGAGCGCTTCGCCGTGCTCCTCAAGAAGCAGGAGCAGGAGTACATCGATACGCCAGACAAGATCCACGAGAAAGGCCGCTACAAGGGAGAGATGAAGGGCGAATTTCGTGATCTGGCCAAGCAGATAGCCAAGAACAAAGAACTGCTTGTTCTCTATGACGCTTACGAGAAAGCGCTCGCTAAAGAACGGCGCTACGACTACGAGGACATGCTGCTGGAGCTTATCCGCGCGCTCGAGGCCAAAGTGGATTTCCTGCGTAGCCTCCAGGAGGAATACCAGTATCTCCTCGCGGACGAGCACCAGGATGCCAACGGCGCGCAGAATCGTATCCTAGAGCTCCTCTCTGATTTTCATGAGAGCCCCAACCTCTTCATTGTCGGCGACGAGAAGCAGGCCATCTTTCGCTTCCAGGGAGCCTCTCTTGAGAACTTCTTATATTTCAAACAAAAGTATCCGAAGGCTGTGGTAGTAGCCCTCACTGACAACTACCGCTCTGGCCAGACGATTCTCGACAGCGCACACAGCCTCATGAAATCTGCGAGTGCGGAGGGGAGTGATTTGCGCATCCCGCTAGTAGCGCAGAAGAAGGAGAAGGCCAAGCTGATTCTTCGCGAGTATCCGGACGAGCCGTCTGAAGCAGATGGGGTAGCTGCCTCTGTGTCTGAAGCTATAGCTGCGGGCGTTACGCCGAATGAGATAGCGATCCTGTATCGTCACAACGATGACGCTATGCCTCTCGGCGAAGCTCTCGCCAAGAAGGGTGTGCGATATCAGATAGAGTCGGAGCGCAATGTGCTGGCTAATAGGGAGATTCGCAAATTCCTTCTTCTAGCACGCTCTGCCGTAGAGCCTACGGATGCCAACATCGGTGAACTCATCTTCCTAGATTTCTGGAAGCTCCCGACACTGGAAGGTTTTAGGCTTCTGGCCTTCGCGCGCAAGCATCACCTTCCTCTTCTGGAGATCTGCTCCAGTGCGCGACTTCTCACCGAGGCAGGCATACAAGAGGCGGCTCCGTGGCTGGACTTCAGCCGCAACATGCTTCGCTTTGCAGTGACCTCCAAGAACAACGATTCGCTCCACACGCTCGAGGAGCTTTTTCGCGAGTCTGGTTTCCTCCGGCACATCCTCTCTCGCTCCAATTCAGCAGAGCTTCTCGCCAAATTCCATCAGCTCCTCGCAGAAGCGCGCGAAGCGCTCAAGGCAGATCCGGGGCAGACACTCGCCGGTTTCCTGGAGCATCTAGATATGCTCTCGCGCTACAACCTACCCATCCGCTACAGCGCGCCAAAGGATAGAGGAGCGGTGCGCCTGATGACTGCGCATCGCGCCAAGGGACTAGAGTTCGAGCGGGTATATATCACCGGAGCAGACGAGCGCTCCTGGGGCGGTGGCCGCAGCCGAACTCACTTTGGTGCTCTGCCCATCGTAGGAGTAGGCAAGGGTGGAGTGGAGGATGAGCGTAGGCTCTTCTATGTGGCCCTTACTCGGGCCAAGGAGGAGGCGGTCATCAGCTACGCGGCCCGCAATGGCGATGGTCGGGACAACGCGCCATCGCAATTCCTCTCTGAGATTGATCCCTCTCTTCTTACTCGCGAGGAAGTCTTACTTCCTGCGATTTCCGAATCAAGCTTCGCCGCTGCTCTTCCACAAGGCCCCTCTATCGCGGACAAAGAGTACCTCCGCGAACGCTTCTTCGAGCAGGGGCTCTCCGTCTCTGCGCTTAATAACTATCTCGCTTGTCCGTGGCGCTACTTTTTCGTGAACTTGGTGCGCGTGCCCCAGATAGAGACCAAGCACCAGCTCTATGGCACTGCCATGCACAAGGCACTTAGCGATACGCTCTCTGCTTTAAGCAAGGGCGCAGAGATCTCTTTACCCGGTCTCATCGCTTCTTTTGAAAACGCTCTGGAGAGACAACCACTATCGCTCACGGATCAGAAGGACGCGCTCATCAAGGGGAAGAAAGCTCTCATGGGGTATTGGAATGAATGGCGCACTTCTTGGAAGCCGCCGATTCTATCTGAATATGCGGTTAAAGGTGTTGAGATGAGCATAGCGCTTAAGGAAGGAGAAAGAACTTTTCCTCTCAAGGGTACTCTCGACAGGGTAGAAGTTATTGATGGCGAGAAGGTAAACGTGACCGACTACAAGACAGGTAAGTGGAAGACCCGCAATCAGCTAGAGGGCAAGACCAAGGATGCAGACGGCAATTACTACCGACAGCTGGTTTTTTACAAGCTTCTCTTAGCTAAAGCGCCAGACAAGAGATATCGCATGGTAGCTGGTGAGATAGATTTCCTCGAGCCAGATGAGAAAGGTAAGTTCCATCGGGAATCCTTTGCGCCCACAGACGAGGAAGTGACAGAATTGGAGACTGTTATCAAGGGTGTGGCTAGTGAAATCGCTATGCTTTCCTTCTGGGGTAATCGCTGTGACAAAAAAGATTGCGAGTACTGTCTGTTATCAGAAGAGCTCAAAGGCGACGACACGTCCTCTTAAGCGCATATCTTAGTGCCTTCTCCCTCTCCGGATCTCCTGCCGCCGTACTCTGTTATAATCTACTCATCTTTTCCTGTATGACCGGTAACCTATCCCCCTGGCTCCATCAGCTGAAGCGAATGCGCCCGGTGAACAAGCTCACGGAAGACGCCTCTGCGGATGTCGCTATTGTCGGCGGCGGGATCGCAGGCATAGTCACGGCCTACTACGCCCTCAAGAATACGTCTACCTCGGTCATCCTCCTCGAGGCGTACAAGGTTTCGCACGGTGCGACGGGGCATAACGCGGGGCAGTTGGTGAGCCGCTTCGAACGGCCGTTCCTCGATATTGCGGAGGAATTCGGAGCGGAGCTCGCCGCGAAAGGGGAGAAAGAAATCGAATCCGCCTGGCGCCTCCTCGACGAGATATATGCGGATGCGCGTCTTTCTACGCCGATGTCCCAGTTCATGGGCTATGACGGTTCCATGTCGCTCGATCAGGTGCTCGATCGCCTGAAGACCTGTGCTCTGCGGGTGTCCGCAGAGCTTCCTTGCGAGGCGATCTACCTGGCCTCCGATGCTCCTGACCTCGGACGCATTCCTGCCGAGTACGCCGGCCTCTATCAGGTGACCGAGCGCGAGAACATCCTCTCTCTCCTCGAGACGAAGGACTCACGCTACATCGCCGCCTTCTCCATGCGCAAAGGCTGCCTCAACAGTGCGCTCTTCACCGAAGAGCTCGCTGGTTACCTCGTGGCGACATATCCCGCGCGCTTCATGCTTGCGGAGCACTCTGGCGTCGAGCGTATCGTGCTTCGTGACGGAGCAGCCGACCTCGTAGGCAAGGAATTCTCCGTGACGGCGGGCCGCGTCGTCCTCTGTACGAACGGCTTCGAGAAGATAACGCTTGAGAATACGGCGGGTCCGGATATCGATGAGAAGTTCCATCACGAGGTGCGCGGCATCATCGGCTATATGGCGGGGTACATAGAGCCCTTGAACCGACCGCCGACGGCGATCAGCTACATCCCCGAGAAATTCGTGCATCAGAAGGATATCTATCTCGAGGAGCCGTATTTCTACCTCACCCGGAGGCCCTACGAGCTCGAGAAGAGCGAAATACACAACCTCGTATGTGTGGGCGGCCCTCAGGAGTCCATCGAGGAGACGCATGTCTATGCGCACGACCGCTCATATCCGGAGGCTGCCTGGAAGGAGATAGACGCATTCCTGCACAAGACGCATCTGCACTCGCCCAAGGAGCAGATCGAATTCAAGTTTAAATGGCACGGCCTCATGGGCTACACCCCGAACGGCATCCGACTCATCGGCCCGGAGCCCGCGAATCCGGTACTTCTCTATAACCTCGGCTGCAACGGCATCGGCATCCTGCCTTCTGTGTATGGCGGCAGGAAGATCGCTGATTTCCTAAGTGGCGCTGTCACTGAGCCTTCCATCTTCGATCCAAGGGGCTGAGAGAGACCTCCTTTCAATATAGGGGGAATTGTGGTATCGTAGCCGAGCTCGTCGGAGCCTTTTTCATTTTAGCTATGGATATCCGAAACATCGCCATCATCGCGCACGTGGACCACGGCAAGACCACGCTTACAGACGCCATCCTCAAGGAAACGGGGATGGTGGCTAACGGCGTGTCCATGGACTCCAATGACTTGGAGAAGGAGCGCGGCATCACCATCTACTCCAAGAACACCTCCATTTTCTACAAGGACACCAAGATCAACATCGTGGACACTCCGGGCCACGCCGACTTCGGCTCCGAGGTGGAGCGCGTGCTCCGCTCCATCGACTGCGTGCTCCTCATCGTGGACGCCCAGGAAGGCCCCATGCCGCAGACCCGCTTCGTGCTCAAGAAGAGCCTCGAGCTCGGTCTCAAGCCTATCGTGGTCATCAACAAGATCGACAAGCCTGCAGCCAACCCGAAGCATGCGGAAGAGCTCGTGCTCGAGCTCTTCATGGAGCTCGGGGCTAATGACGAGCAGTGTAATTTCCCGGTGGTCTATGCCATCGGCCGTCAGGGTATCGCCAAGCGTTCCCTCGAAGAGGAATCCACCAATCTCGCTCCGCTCCTCGATCTCGTACTCGCGCATGTGCCCAAGGCCAATGGCGCTCTGGATGTACCGTTTCGCGCGCAGCCGTTCAACCTCGCCTATGACAACTTCATGGGACGCCTCGCCATCGCGCGCGTGCAGGAAGGCGTGCTCAAGACTGGTAGTTCTGTTTTTGTACTAAAGCCCACAGGGGAGAAGCGCACGGGCAAGATCATCAAGATCTTCACCTTCGAGGGTATCGAGCGCAAAGAGGTCCAGGAGGCTACTTCCGGCGACATCGTGGTCATCGCGGGTCTCCCAGACATCTATATCGGCGAGACCATCGCTGCGGATGCGGAGGCTACGCCGCTCCCAGCTATCCACGTGGACGAGCCGACCATCGCCCTCAACTTCCTGGTGAACAATTCTCCGTTCGCCGGCAAGGAAGGGAAGTTCGTGACCTCCCGCCAGATTCGTGCACGCCTCGAGCGCGAGCTCGAAGTGAACGTCGGTCTTCGCGTGGACTTCACTCCACCGCCCCTGCCGTACCAGAATATCGACTACTTCCGCGTGTACGGCCGCGGTGAACTCCATGTTGCCATCCTTCTCGAGAACATGCGTCGCGAGGGCTACGAGATGCAGGTCTCTCAGCCGCAGGTCATCATCAAGGAAGAGAACGGTGTGAAGATGGAGCCGTTCGAGGAACTGGTCATCGATATCCCTTCCGAGTACCAGGGTGCAGTCATCGAGAAGCTCGGTCAGCGTGCCTTCATCCTCTCGGATATGCGCGTACATGACAGCACGGTGCGCCTCATACTCGAAGGTCCTACGCGCGGCCTTCTCGGCTACAAGGGGCAGTTCGTGGTAGACACTCGCGGCGAGGGCATCCTCTCTTCCCGTGTCCTCGAATTCCGTCCGTACGCAGGCGAGATCAGGAAGCGCGCGGTCGGCTCTATGGTGTCCATGGCTTCCGGCAAGGCGCTCGGCTTCTCTCTCTGGAACCTGCAGGATCGCGGTGTGCTTTACATCGCTCCTGGTACCGAAGTGTACGAGGGCATGGTCATCGGCAATACCTCTAAGGGGGAGGAGATGATCGTGAACCCGACCAAGGGCAAGGCGCTCTCGAACGTCCGTGCTTCCGGTTCCGACGAAGCCATCGACCTCACTCCTCCGTTGCCGCTCTCTATCGAGCGCGGACTCGAGAACATGACCGAAGAGGAATATCTCGAGGTCACGCCGCTCTCTACGCGTCTCCGCAAGCAGTTCCTCACCGAAGCGGATCGTGTGCGCGCCAAGCGCTCCTAATGCGTCCCGTCACTTTTTCTATAACCAAATCCCTCCCCGGTGGGAAGGGGAGAGCCGGGGTCATCCATACTCCCCACGGCGTCATCGAGACGCCTGCGTTTACCGTGGTCGGGACGAAAGCGACAGTGAAGGGTGTCGCACCGCATTTCTTGAAAGAGATGGGTGTGCAGGCGGTGCTTTCTAATACGTACCATCTCTACCTTCAGCCGGGAGAGGATGTGGTGGCGGAGGCGGGTGGACTCGGGAAGTTCATGCGTTGGGAAGGACCCACGCTTACTGACTCTGGCGGCTACCAAGTATTCTCGCTTGGCGCGGGTTTTGAAGCGGGTGTAGGGAAATTTGCGACACAGGAGGAGATAAAAGTGGAAGAGGACAAGACTCCTGTTTTCTATGACAAAGAACTCGCCACAAGCCACGGCAAGCTCGCCATCGTGGACGAAGAGGGGGTGACTTTTACTTCACATCACGATGGGACGCTCCATCGCTTCACTGCGGAGCGCTCCATGGAGATACAGCACAAGATCGGAGCGGACATCATGTTTGCATTTGATGAGTGCACCTCTCCGCTTGCCGACCATGCATATCAAAAGCAGGCGATGGACCGTACTCATCGCTGGGCTGATCGCTCCCTCAAGGCGCACAAGCAGAATATAGATGCGTCCCAGAGACAGGGACTCTATGGAGTAGTACAGGGCGGACGCTTCGAGGATCTACGTCGCGAGAGCGCCAAGATTCTGGCCGATATGGATTTCGATGGCTACGGCATCGGTGGGTCCTTCAGCAAGGAGGATTTGGTGAAGGCGCTCGACGTGGTAGTAGAGGAGTTGCCGGAGGATAAGCCGAGGCATCTTCTTGGTATCGGTGAGCCGGAGGATATCTTCATCGGGGTAGAGAAGGGTATGGATACCTTCGATTGTGTGGCGCCCACGCGTTTGGGACGCAATGGTACGGTCTACACCAAGAGCGGCAAAACCTCGCTTCGCTACGAGAAGTTCTTGCATGACCAGGGACCGATCGATGAAGGCTGTCCTTGCTATGCCTGTGCCAATTTCCCCAAGAGCTATATCACGCATCTCCTCCGTGCAGGGGAGCACCTCGGCGGCATGCTTGCCTCCATCCACAATCTCCATTTCATCGTGAATCTGGTGAGGGATATCCGCACAAGTATCCTGGAAGACCGCTTCGAATCCTTCCGTGATACATTTATGAAGCAGTATGTCTCAACCAACCGACAA
Organism: Candidatus Parcubacteria bacterium; assembly: GCA_021414235.1. NCBI lineage: Bacteria > Candidatus Parcubacteria > Candidatus Parcubacteria bacterium. The sequence goes on along the minus strand of JAIOOV010000004.1, from coordinate 460,753 downwards.
AGGATTTAAGCTCAAAGCAGACTGGAAACCGGCGGGTGACCAGGTCACAGCCATTCCCGCGCTCATAGAAGGCGTGAACAAGGGTATGCGCCATCAGACGCTCCTTGGTGTGACTGGATCGGGCAAGACTTTCACCGCGGCCAACGTAATCAATGCGATTCAGAAGCCTACTCTGGTTATCGCGCACAACAAGACGCTCGCGGCTCAGCTCGCTCAGGAGTACAAGGAGTTCTTTCCGGAGAATGCGGTGCATTACTTCGTCTCCTATTACGATTTCTATCAACCGGAAGCGTATCTCCCAGTTTCCGATACCTATATCGAGAAAGAAGCGCAGATCAACGAGGAGATTGATCGTCTGCGTCATGCTTCTACTCAAGCGCTTCTCACCAGGAAGGATGTGATCATCGTAGCGTCTGTCTCCTGCATCTACGGCTTGGGCTCGCCGGAGGAGTATGAGAAGGTTCACCTCAAGTTCCTGGTAGGTGACAAGCTTTCCCGGCAGGACCTTATCCGTAAGCTCATCGGTCTCTATTTCGAGCGCACTCCCGCTGATCTCAAGCCGGGTAGCTTCCGCGCTATCGGCAACACTGTGGAGATCATGCCGGTGAACGAAAAGGTCATCTACCGCCTGGAGTTTGGACCGGAGGCTATAGAGCGTATCTCGCTCATTGATGCTATCTCCCGCTCCATTCTCGATACGCTCCAGAGCTTCTTCCTCTTCCCGGCCAAGCACTTCGTCACGCCCGAAGACGAGCGCCTGCGTGCCATCGATGACATCAAGGCCGAGCTTGAAGCACAGCTTAAGAAATTTAAGAGCGAGGAGAAGGTCCTGGAGCATGAGCGCATCAAGCGCCGCACCAGCTATGACCTTGCGCTCATCCGCGAGGTGGGCTACTGCAACGGCATCGAGAACTACTCCCGCCATTTCGATGGCCGCAAGGCAGGAGAGGCGCCGTACACTCTTCTTTCATATTTCCCCAAGAAAGCGGATGGCTCTCCTGATTTCCTTACCATCATCGACGAGTCCCACGTGACCGTACCGCAGATCGGCGGCATGTATGCGGGAGATCGCTCCCGTAAGGAGACCCTCGTGGAACATGGCTTCCGCCTGCCTTCCGCCAAGGATAACCGTCCGCTTACCTTCGCTGAGTTCGACGAGCGCGTGGGTCAGGTCATCTACACCTCCGCTACTCCGGGGGCGTATGAGAAGGAGCATAGCGAGCAAGTAGTGGAGCAGGTCATTCGCCCGACCGGTCTCATTGATCCGGAGCTCTCTGTGCGTCCGGTGACAGGTAAAGGTACCTACAAGGGTCAGATTCCTGATTTCATATTGGAAGCTGAGAAGGTCATAAAGGGCGGCGGTCGCGCCATCGCCACCACGCTCACCAAGAAGATGGCAGAGGATCTCAGCACGTATCTCAAAGAAAAGGGGATGAAGGCCGAGTATCTCCATAGCGATATAAAGACCATCGACCGCATCACCATCCTCACCGAATTCCGCAGGGGTAAGTTCGACTGTCTCGTGGGCGTGAATCTGCTTCGTGAAGGTCTCGACCTTCCAGAGGTGGAACTCATTGGTATCCTGGACGCGGACAAGGAAGGCTTCCTGCGCTCAGAAACTTCGCTTATCCAGACCATCGGCCGCGCAGCGCGTAACGTGCTCGGGCGCGTCATCCTCTATGCCGATAACATGACTGGCTCCCTTGACCGCGCTATCAAAGAGACCGATCGTCGTCGCGCTATTCAGGTGGCTTACAACAAGAAGCATGGCATCACTCCGAAGACGATCATCAAGAAGATCCAGGACATCACCGATCAGCTCCAGAGCGAGCATCAGAAGGCGGTAGGTACGCTCGCCATGCTTGATGCGGAGGAGTACAAGAAGAATCCTGCCAAGGTCATCCGCGAGAAGACCAAGCAGATGAATGAGGCGGTGAAGCTTTTGGATTTCGAAACCGCTGCGCTTTTGCGGGATGAGATAGAGGCACTACAAGGGAAGGCTATTGGTTCGGGAAAGCCTCCGGAGAAGAAAGAGAAGGAGAGGACGTTTAAAGATAACCGGCCGGTCATTACGAGACAGAAGATTGGGAGGAAGAAGAAGGTATAAAAAGAAGACGACCTTGATCACGGAGGATCAAGGTCGAGGAGGAAGACCTCCGTTTCGATGATGAGCAGATCGATTTGAAGATTGAGCAATTCGTCCTGCTCGATCTTCATGAAGCCTTTGAGCTTTCTGATTCGCTCCTCGAGGCCTGGGAGCGGATTCATTCCCTTGAGGCGTGCCTCCCACTGATTCAGGAGTACGAGGAGATTGTCCTCGTCCCTGGTGTCCTTGGTGGGCCCTGGCCGGCTTTCGATGTGGCTCAGGGTGCGAAATTCAGGAGGTTCCTTGGGTTGCAGTGTTTCGCTAGCGGTTTGGTTGCTGCTTACCATCAGCAGCCCGATGAGGGGGGTGACTACAAGAAGTTTGTTCACTTCACTCCTCCTGAGAGATCAACAATTTCCGGGCCTGAGGTTACGTCCTTTCGAATGATGCGAGAAGATGTTTCCACATCTTTGCGAAGCGCTTCGAATGACTCTCCGCTTTTCAGGAACTGTTCGACCTCTTTAGCGAGGGCTTTGAAGACTGTGAGGTCCTTCGTTCCTTTCTGGCGCTTGGAGTTTTTGTTGAACACGAAGTCCGCGTAGAACTTCATGCACAACTTGGTCGTCTTCTCCATCGCGATTCGGCGGTGATCAAGTTCCATCAAGGCGACTTTGAGTTCGCCGCGGGAAGAGGAAGGTTTGTCAGCCTTCTCCCTCAGTCTCTGGATTTCCCACTCCACATATTCGTTTCCAAGGCGAAGCTTGATGGAGATCTCCGCCAGGAGGTGGGTGGTGATGATCTCTTCGCGATCCGTGCCGAAGAGGTTCCAGGAAAATTCGTTCGCATGGCGTAGCGAGAACGCCTTGCGGAGTATCCAACTGCGTTCGGTTTGGAGGAGCCGCCGGATGTCGTCGAGCGGCTTTGCCCAGCGCACCTTCTTTGCGTTCTCCTGGAGCATGGGGTCGTTGGGATCCGCCAAGCGGCGGTATTCTTCCGTCCTCTGGCGGAGTATGGCGGCCTTCTTGGCCCGATTCTCCTTTCTGTACCAGACTTTTCGAGAAGTCCACAAGACAACGGTAAGCAGGGCCAGAAAGAGGAGGGTAAGGGCTAAGCTTTTCTCGAGGGGCATTCTTACCTCGTGTTTGTGTAAAGAACGTGTGTCTAATTATATCCCATTAATACACTAAAGTCAAATAATGTTGTAGCTAAAAAAGCCCTAATATGCTAGACTTTTTGCTACATACCCCCTGCGCCTCCGCGCGGGGCATATCCATATGGACTCAAAGATACACGACAGCATAATCGTAAAGGGTGCGCGTACTCACAACCTGAAGAACATCACGGTGGAGATGCCGCGCAACAAGATGGTGGTCTTCACTGGGCTCTCCGGCTCCGGCAAATCATCCCTTGCTTTCGATACCATCTTCGCGGAAGGCCAGCGCCGTTATGTGGAGTCTCTCTCTGCCTATGCCCGGCAGTTCTTGAATCAGATGCAGAAGCCGGATGTGGACGAGATCGTAGGCCTCTCTCCAGCCATCTCCATCGATCAGAAGTCTCGCTCCAACAACCCTCGCTCTACGGTGGCCACCATCACCGAGATATATGACTATCTCCGCATTCTCTATGCACGCGTAGGTAAGCCGCACTGTCTCACCTGTGGTCGCGAGATCCGCAAGCTCACTAACGAAGAGATCCTGGAGACCATCCTGGAGACGGCAGAGAAGGGCAACAAGGAGAAGAAGGGGGAAGTGATGGGTGTACCGCTCTCGGACGCCAAGATCAAGATCTTCTCTCCGCTCGTGGTGGGTAGGAAGGGTGAATACTACCAGCTCCTCTATGACCTCCTCGGCAAGGGCTACGAGTGGGTCAAGGTGGATGGTCAGATGAAGCGCCTGCGTGAGCAGATCATCCTTGCCAAGCAGAAGAAGCACGACATCGACGTGCTGGTGGACGAGCTCTTTCTTACGGAGTTTCGGGATAACAAATCTGCTGCGCGGGAGCGTCTCTCGGAGGCGGTAGAAAAAGCCCTTGAGGAATCGAACGGTCTCATCAAGCTGGAATCTCCTGAGGGAGAGCGTCTCATTTCCGCTAAGTTCATGTGTCCCTACGACGGCTTCTCTTTCCCGGAGATCGAGCCGCGCCTCTTCTCCTTCAACTCTCCCTACGGAGCCTGTCCTGCCTGTAACGGCCTTGGCACTAAGCACTTCTTCGGCTCGGAGGCGTGTCCTACCTGTAACGGCGCACGTCTGCGTCCGGAGGCACTCCATGTCTTCCTCGGAGGGAACAAGGAGAAGAGGAAGAACATCGTGGAGCTGACCAATCTTTCTATAAAAGATGCGCACGTCTTTTTCGAGGATCTCGACCTTACTCCTACGGAGAAGAGCATCGCCAAGGTGGTGCTGCGTGAGATCTCTGCGCGCCTGCAGTTCATGCTGAACGTCGGCCTCGACTATCTCACGCTCGATCGCAGGGCCAATACGCTTTCGGGAGGAGAGAGCCAGCGCATCCGTCTTGCTTCCCAGCTCGGCTCAGGTCTTGTGGGTGCCCTCTACGTGCTCGATGAGCCTACTATCGGTCTCCACTCCCGCGACAACGATCGTCTCATCCAGACGCTCATCCGCCTGCGCGACCTCGGCAACACCATCATCGTGGTGGAGCATGACGAAGATACTATCTTCTCTTCTGACTATCTGGTGGATATAGGTCCGGGCGCGGGCGTGCACGGCGGCAACGTGGTAGTGGCGGGGGACTTGGACAAGCTTCTCACCGCTAAGAAGAACGATTCCGGTTCGCTCACGCTCGCGTATCTCCGTGGCGAGAAGAAGATCGAGATCCCCGAGACGCGTCGTACGGCGGACAAGGGTGCGCTTAAGATCAAGGGCGGCAAGGTTTTCAATATCAAGAATCTCAATGTGGACGTTCCGCTCGGTAAGCTCGTGCTGGTCACTGGCGTTTCCGGCTCGGGTAAGTCCTCTTTTCTCTACGAGATCCTCCACAAGAATCTGCAGGCCCGCTTTGAGCGCCGCTACCGCTCTAATCAGACCTTCAATGCAACCTCCTTTACTGGCAGCGAATACGTGAGTCGTGTCATCCTCATCGACCAGTCTCCTATCGGCCGCACTCCGCGCTCCAACCCCGCTACCTATACCGGCTCCTTCACTTTCATCCGTGATCTCTTTGCAGAAACATCGGAAGCCCGTGCGCGCGGCTGGAAGGCCAATCGCTTCTCCTTCAACGTGAAGGGGGGTCGCTGTGAAGCCTGCCAGGGTAATGGAGAGATCGCTGTGGAGATGCACTTCCTGCCTACCGTCTACGTGCCCTGCGATGTCTGTAACGGCAAGCGCTTCATGAAGGAGACTCTTGAAGTGAAGTACAAGAAGAAGAGTATCTATGACGTGCTCCGTATGACCGTGGAAGAGTCCATGGAGTTTTTCGAGGATATTCCATCTATCTACGACCGCCTGCGGACGCTCTCGGATGTGGGTCTCGGTTACTTGGAACTCGGACAATCCGCTACCACTCTCTCTGGCGGCGAGGCACAGCGCGTGAAGATATCCTCTGAGCTCTACCGGGCACATCTCCAGAAGACCATTTACCTATTAGACGAACCCAGCATAGGTCTCCACTACGAAGACGTGAAGAAGCTCATCGAGATCGTGCAGAAGTTGGTAGACAAGGGGAATACCGTGGTGGTGATCGAGCACAACATGGAGATCATCAAGAGCGCGGACTACATCATCGATATCGGTCCTGATGGTGGCGTAGGCGGGGGAGATATCGTAGCTAAGGGTACTCCGGAAGAGGTGGCTAACAATTCTAAGTCGTATACCGGCAAGTATCTGAAGAAGGCGCTCAAGGCGTAGTGTAAAAATGACGAACCCCCTCCCGCGCATCGCGCGGGAGGGGGTTGTTCTTAGCGCGAAGCCGCGTGTTTTGCGGCATTCGCTGCGACCTGTCCCTGCTTCTTGGCCATCAGGAATGTGCTGCGGGCGTAGTGGATCGCCATGAAGAAGGCGATGATTGCTGCGAACGCGAAGATGACGGCGAGGAGCCCGCCGGTACGCCAGCTTATCACCAGCATGCTGGTGAAAAAGCCGAAGGCGAGGGGAGCGAGGAGTGCTCGACGTCGCACTTCAGTCACGTTGGCTTCGGCATACGCCTTCGCGGCTTTGCCGAGGAACGCGAGCACGATGAAGCCGAGCAGGGAAGTACCCAGCATCCAGAAAAGCGGGAATTGAAGGTACCACGGATATCGCGCGTGACCATTCGCGACGAAGAACAGGACGAACGGTATGGTCACGCCGATCCAGCAGGTTGTCGAGAGCGGTCGGAGTCCTGCAGGAGACTCCAGTCGGTTGAGAAAGAACTGCATTGGGCGCCTCCCAAGGGTTGATATATTTTAATAGAACAACTCCATATTAGTATTGTCAAATGTGCTAGCATGTTTCTATGCCGGAACTCCCCGAGGTAGAGAGCCTGCGCCGCAGCCTGGAGAAGGTGGTACTGGGGCAGACAATAAAGAGGATAGAAGTGCTCGCACCAAAGATGGTGTCGGGGCTTGGTAATGCACGTACAGCTACGCCTGCAAAGACCAAGGCTTTCATGAATGGCTTAGAGAAAGAGAAGATCCTCTCGATCAGCCGCCGCGCCAAGAACCTCATCTTCCATTTCTCGCATGGGAAAGTCATGATCGTGCATCTCAAGATGACGGGGCAATTGGTTTACAAAGAGAAGGGTAAGAAGGCCGTTACCGGAGGGCATCCTATCGAGCTCTCTGAGAGTGAGCTTCCCAACAAGCATACCCGTCTCATCTTCCATCTTGGGAGGGAAACTCTTTTCTATAACGACACGCGCATGTTCGGCTATCTCCTTTACTACAAGAACTTGGAGGAAGCAGAGAGGCTCGGGCATTTCTCCAATCTCGGAGTGGAACCGCTTGATCCAGCGTTCACTCTCGAATATTTCCGTGATGCATTGAAAGTACGCAAGGGTACGCTCAAGAAAGTGCTCATGGATCAGAAGGTAGTTACTGGACTCGGTAATATCTATGCGGATGAGGTGGCGTATGAGGCAGGCGTGCGTCCGACGCGGCAGATTGCAAAAGTCACCTCGGCGGAGATAGAGAAGTTATACAAAGCGATCAAACGTACTATCGATGCGGCTATACACCTCGGCGGCTCCTCTGTCGCGGATTATCTCCTGGCCGATGGATCGCGCGGAAATTATGCGAGGGAGCATAAAGTGTATGGAAAAACGGGTGAGAAATGCTCGAAATGCGCCAAAAAACTGCTTACCATACAGCTGAATGGACGCACAACCGTGTATTGTCCACAGTGTCAGAAATGAGGTTCGACAACATTGCACGTCTAAGATAGGATTGGGCTTTAGGAAGTGTTCTTGCACTCCATTCTTCTCCTTCATCTGCGGAGGTCGCCTTGTTTGACAGTCACGTTCAGCATCAGACCCAACACCACTATCAACGCCCTCGCGTTCCTGTGGTGGACCTGATGTCGCCGGCTCTGGCGCTGCGGGTCAATCTGCTTGCAGAAATGCAGAAGGCCCGTGAAAAGGCTCGCGAGCAGCGCTTAGAAGCATTGCTTCAGTCGTTGGCGAAAGCAAAGGATCTGAGCTGCTTCTTGGCTCGGCTCACCTTCACTCAGGCGGAATGGCTGGATCAATGTCCCGATCAGGCCGCCAAGAGTATCACGCAAGCCATCGACGCCTTCTGGGAGCGTAACCTAGCCGGGCTCTCATGGCTCGACCTGCCCCCAGTGAATCGCGTCCTTTCGTCCTTCGAGAAGGCTCCGCCGACTTCTTGGGTGGAACAGGATGGCTCGCCGATCGGGCTGGATGATCGGTTGTGGACCGAGGTGGAGCAGGCGGTGAGCAATTTCTTGTCCAACAAGAAGGTTCCCAAGAAACGTGCTCGGCAGCTTGCCGCGTTGCTTCAGAAATACTTCGGCTGCGAGTCGGAGCCTGTGCCTTCGGAATGGATCCTTCGGCTGGACGTGCCCAGCTCGGAGTGGTCACGATGAGGACATCCCCATATCGCCGCGACAACCTTGGAGGTCCTGTCGCGGCGAACCTACTTCCCATGACCCTCGAAGATTTCAAGAAACTCAATTTACCGGATGCGCCGGGTGTCTACTTCTTCAAGGACGCCAAGGGCCACATCCTCTATATCGGCAGAGCCACTTCGCTACGTGATCGCGTGCGGAGCTATTTCAACAATGACGTCATCCATACCCGCGGACCTCTCATCGTGGACATGGTCACGCGGGGAACTGCACTTTCCTATACCGAGACCGATTCAGTGCTCGAGGCGGTGATCCTTGAAGCCAATCTCATCAAGAAGCACCAGCCTCCGGCCAATATCCAGGAGAAAGACGACAAGAGCTTCAACTACATCGTCATCACTCGCGAGGATTTCCCGCGGGTACTCCTCTCGCGTGGCAGGAACGTTCCTCTGGAATATCCGGAGAAGAAGCGTCTCTACCTCATCGGGCCTTTTCCTCACGGAGCAGTCTTGAAGGATGCTTTGAAGATAATCAGGAAACTTTTCCCATATCGGGATCGCTGCGAGCCAGCCTCCGAAGCTATTGCCCGCGGTAAGCTTCCGAAACCTTGTTTTAACTATCAGATCGGCCTCTGTCCTGGCGTCTGCGCGGGGGTGGCGGATGAGGCGGCGTACAAGAAGCAGATCAAGCACCTGGCGCTCTTCCTGGAAGGGAAGAAGGCTACGCTCCTCCGTACTCTTGAGAAGGAGATGAAGGAGCACGCGAAAGCGAAGGAGTTCGAAAAAGCAGGGGAGCTGAAGCGTACCCTGGAAGCGCTCCTCCATATCCACGATATCGCTCTGATCAAGCAGGATCCTTCTCTGGGGCAGCGCAGCGGCTTCCGCATGGAGGCGTACGACATCGCGCACCTCTCGGGAGAGTCCATGGCGGGGGCCATGGTGGTCTCCATCGATGGCGAGTTCGCCAAGAATTACTACCGTCGCTTCCGTATCTACGGCTTTGAGGATGCACACGATGTAGGTGCGCTCGCAGAGGTGCTCCGCCGCAGGTTAGCCCACGAGGAGTGGCCGCTGCCGGATCTCATTGTGCTCGACGGAGCGCTCGCGCAGCGTAACGCTGCGGAGAAGGTGCTCAAGGAGCACAACCTTTCCATCCCGCTCGTCTCGGTAGTGAAGAACGAGCGGCATCGTCCCGAGCGCTTGGAGGGCAGGGCGGATATGATGAAGAAATACGAGAAGGAGATCCTTGCTTTGAACCAGGAGGTCCACCGTTTCGCTATTGCCTATCACAAGCATCTCCGCCGCAAAAAGTTCATCACCCGCGCTTGACCTGCTTTTCGCCTTTTGTTTAACTTCTATCGGTTCGAGTATGTTCCTGCTTCTGTCGTGGCCCGGTGGGTTACGGCACGCCTCGAGCCGGGGTGTACGAGGCTAAGAACGCAGGAGGCTCCCTCCCCGCACCGAACGTACTCGTCCTTCATGCATATGAAGGCAGGGAACAGGTAGGCGTAAGAAGGAGCCGTATAAGAAGAGCAGGAGCGCGCCACCGGCACGCCCCTGCTCTTTCGTTTTGGTATACTTAGCTCATGACTCACGCGATGGTTGGCGTGCTCCGGGGAGGTCCTTCGAGCGAATATGAGATATCGCTTCAGACGGGCAATATGGTGCTGCGCGCTCTGCGCGAGCGTCATCGTCTCGCCGATATCCTCATCAGCAAAGACGGCGCGTGGCACAGGAATGGTATCCCCATGACCCCAGGAAGAGCGCTTTCGGGCGTAGATGTAGTTTTCAACGCACTCCATGGGGAATTCGGCGAAGACGGCAAGGCGCAGCGGATTTTGGAGGCCTTCGGCGTGCCCTACACAGGCTCACGAGTGCTGCCGTCATCTGTCGGTATGCAGAAGACGCTCGCCAAGGAGCGCTTCCGTGCTCTGGGCTTCAAGACTCCTCGCTCTAGCATCTTGAGTATCAGGGAGAACCTCCCGGAACGCCTGATGTTCCTCTTCCGCTCCTCTCCGATGCCGGTAGTGGTTAAGCCCGCTTCCGCAGGCTCGTCGCTCGGGGTGAGTGTGGCACATTCTTTCGCCGAATTGGAAGCCGCGGTGAAGAAGGCTTTTGCCTATAGCACCTCGGTACTCATTGAGGAGCACATCCGTGGCGAAGAGGTGACTTGTGGGGTCGTGGAGGGGTTTCGCGGGCATGAAGCGTACTCACTCTTTCCCGTGGTAGTGAAGCCGCAAGGCGCGAAGTTTTTTGATTACGATTCTAAAAGCAAAGGGAGAGCTTCGCTTCACTGTCCTTCGCCGCTCAGCGCAGAGAGGAAGAGGGAAGTGGAGAAGCTGGCTTCCGACGTGCATAAAGGTTTGGGTCTGCGGCACTACTCTCGCGTAGATTGCATCGTCTCGCCCTCTCGCGGCATATATCTCCTGGAAGTGAATACTCTTCCTGGTCTCTACGCGGACGCTCCTATGACCATGGCGTTAGAGGCAGCGGGGCTGCCGTTGCCGAACTTTTTGGATCATGTGTTGGGGTTAGCGGTGAATAATTAGTTTTTGTTTTGCTAGTATTTTCAAAGCAAAAGGGACCTTTGCGGTCCCTTTGTCTGCCGTAGTGGACCCTGGGAGATTCGAACTCCCGACCTCCTCATTGCAAATGAGGCGCTCTACCAACTAAGCTAAGGGCCCTTAGACAGGCATATTTACACGAAATCTCCTGAAAAGCTAGATGAATCGAGGGTGGGTATAAAAACAAAAACCGCCTTTGGGGGCGGGTGAGGGTGGTAACGGGGCGCCCGAAGGCGCCCCGTCAGGAAGGTGCAGTGTTGCCGATCAGGCGGCGATGCGATCGCCCAGCTTGGCGCCGGACTGCGGCCGCTGGTCCTTCTGGTGGCCGGTGCCGTTGGCGCCGGGGCTGGCCAGCTTGCCGAGGTCGACCTTCAGGTCGCCCAGCTTGGCGTGGATCGAGCCCTGCTTGCTGAAGTCGCCGAGGCGGCCGCCGATGATGCTGTCGAACTCGCTCACGATCTCCTTGAAGTCGTTCGGCGGCAGGTCCTTGGCGAGCGCCTTCAGCGTCGTGCCGGCCATCTCGATCTTGCCGACGGTCTGCTGGCGGTAGGACTCGGTCTTCGCCTTCTGCGGATCGATGCCGGTGATGGTCGCCGCGGCGGAGGTCAGAAGGGTGTGGAGGATCGGGTTGCCACTGAACTTCGAGAAACGCTGCATGTGAACGAACTCCCGTTGGGTGTGCACTGTACCGGACTCTCCGGCAAGGCTCGAACACCTTAAACCACATATATAGACCTGTCAAGGTCTCTCTTGCCCCGGTGCTTTAGGACTAAATAACCTCGATTGCCTGCCGGTAATCCGCATTCTCCCACCAAGATTTCCAGTCGATGAAGGGATCTTTTTCGGTATCAAACTGCAGATGGAGGGAGACTGAGGGGATGGGCATGAACAGGGGCACGCCCACGTCTTGCCAGAGGTGGTTGACGGTGTCGTCCTCGGCCTTGCCGTCGGAAGGATGCTTGCCCAGAGCTTCGAAGTAGTGCCAGTAGTTTTTCAGTATGGAGTGGGGGATGAGGAAAGTAGCGGTAGAGAAATAGGTGAGGCGCCAGTGGCGGTCAGGGCCGTGCACTACGCGGGTCGGCTCGATATTGCGCGGCTCGTAGTAACGGAAGGGATCATTGAAACCATCGATGCAGGCTTCGCGGCCAAGGTTCTGGCTAAAGAGCCTCTGAGCTCCCACCATCTTGGCGATGGCGCCCTCGTCGTGGAGATAGTCGTCGTCCACGAAGTACAGGAGGCCACCTTCTCCGTGGGCCAGTCCGTATTGGAAGGCGGCCAAGGCTGCTCCTGGCGTAGTCTGTCGGTCGGTGGTCGTAGGAGCGATGGGCGGCACTGGAGGGTCGATGAAGACGATCTCGGAGGGGTGGGGCAGGAGGGAGAGGATGCCGCGTATGGCAGGGAGGTGCGCAGTGTCGTCCTTGTTGTTGATGAGGACCAGCTTTATATCCCCCTGGAGCTCGGCGAGGGAGCGTACTACCGAGAAGAGGCAGCGCAGCATGACCTCGGACTTGGGCGCCTTGCAGTAGCGCTCCCGTGAAGGGTCGCGGTTGTCCTTGGAGTAGGTCTTCATCACTACCAGAAGCTTCATAGGGGGAAGCCTACAATATCTAAAAGTACGGAGCTACAGCCAGCGCTTGATGTTGGCGACGTGTTCTTTGTAGGTGCGTGCAGGATGGATGTTGCCGTAGCGATCGTGGAGATAGAAGAGGTAGTCGGTCTTTTTGGGATTGAGGGCTGCTTCGATGGAGGCGCGGCTGGGATTAGAAATAGGGGTCGGAGGGAAGCCTTTGTTTTGATAGGTGTTGTAGGGGGAGTCGATGAACTTGTCCTTGGAGAGGACGCGAGGCCACCAGCCGTTCTCTTTGCTTCCTTTTACATACTGAAGAGTGGCATCCATATCCAGGCTCATGCCTCTGAATACGCGGTTCCAGATGACGCCGGAGATGAGGCGCATGTCGTGAAGGCCGCCCGCTTCGCGCTCGATGATGGAGGCGATCTTTAAAGCAGTCTGCGGATTGATGGTCTTCTTAGTAGAAGAAGCGTAGCGGCTGCCGATCTGCTCTTCGTAGCGCTCCAGCATCATGCTGCTGAGTGCCTGGGGGCTGGTGCTTGAGCCGATGAGGTAGGAGCCGGGATAGAAATACCCCTCGGCGTTGATCAATCCGGAGGAGGTTACCGCAGAGGCGAAGATCTCTTTGTCATACTCATCCCAGCCGAGCTGCTTGCCGATGACCTCAGCCATCTGTTCCTTGCGCATGCCAGGGAGGACTTTTATGTACTTCGTAGAAGGGCTCGCGAGGGCGACGAGGCGGTTCCCGCTATCCGAGAAGGTCTCGCCGATGGCATAGAATACATTGGTGGCCGCAGAGAGCGGCCAGGGCATCTCGAAGCCGGGCTCATCAAGGATGACCTTGTTCTCTAAGTCGAGGTTGGTGGTGAGGAGAGGGGGAACGTCCGGCGCTACCGAGCCGCGCCAGGCGAGGAGGGAGGCGATAGCCAAGAAGGCTACGAAAGAAGAAGCGGCGATGACCAGGAAGCGATACTTGCGGTTCATATGCTCTCGAGAAGAAAGGTGCTTCATATTGTACGCGAGAGTGGCGGGGAGGGTCTAGGAGGATAACTCCGGTATCGTCTTGCTCTTGATCGTCTAAGACGCTACTCTATTTTTGTTTCTATAAGGGCCCTTAGCTCATTTGGTAGAGCGCTTCCATGGCATGGAAGAGGTGACCGGTTCGATCCCGGTAGGGTCCACACTGAAGAAAAGAAAACCGCCGCAGCTCGGTGAGGAGCTGCGGCGGGTCGCCCCGATTGCGGGGCAAGAACATATTCACGAGCGGGCGCAGGGGGCGACTTCAACCGTCGCTTTTTTTCCATTCTCGCTCAGCAGGGGATAGGTGTCTCCCGACATGCTGATCTCCACCCAGTCCTTGTAGAGCTCCCGGCGCTGGTTACTGGCGGCGTGCCAGATATCCGGATAGCCGCTCTTCGCTCGGACGCACCTGCCGCGAGGAAGCGGGCTGGTGCTTACGACGTCGGCTGACTGGGGCTCGACGATTAGGGAGGGTACCTCTGCCGGCTTGAGGTTGGCTGTCTGAGTCTTGGCCGGAGCAGGGGCGGTCTGTGCGTTGTTCTGGTTGACCTTTCCGTCCCAGTAGGGGGCGTTCGGGGGGTTGATGCAGGGTTTGTCCTTGCATAGATCCTTGAAGCCGTGACTCTTGTTGTTGAAGAGCTGAAACCTGTCCGTCTCGACTGGTATCGTGGAGACAAGGTAGGCGGGAGGAGCCTTCTCATGAGGGCGCATCCCGGGTTGCATCGCTTGCGCGATCCAGCTGGCCTGTGCCGCTCCTGCTTTTGCGTCGGCTTTGATGGCTTTAGCAACCGAGGTTGTATTGCCAACGAATCCGTTCAGGAAGCCTTGCGGCGTTCCGCCGAAGATCCAGATACCCAGGAGGAAAGCTGCGATTCCCCAGGGCACCAGAATCCACTTGAGGAACACCGCCAAGATCATGATGATGGCGTATGCCAGGAGGAACGGTCCGGAGAGGGCGATAGCTAAGCCGTCTGCGCCGAAGAGAATCACGAGAGCGAGAAGCGGCATGATCCCTATGAGGAACCATCCCCAGTACTCTTTGAACCACGCCTTCAGTTGGTCGGGCGGGAACGCCTTTTTGAGCCCAAGAGTGAGGGCGACGGCGATGGCTGCGAGGATCAACACGGCCAGGATTGGCTTGTTGTACTCAGTGTCCCACTGCTGCCAGCCGATGATGATCAGGGTGTAACCCACGATGAGAGCGACGATGGTGAATGCCATGCGCGTCCTGTTCCCGTAGGTCCAGTTTACGACAGCAAGGATCGCCACTCCGAGGGCAACGAGACTCACGAATCCCCAGAATGAGGAGAGGAAGTCGAGGGCTTGGTCGATCATGGGAGAACCTCTTTCTGCGAACTTGTTAAAGGGCTTTGTAAGAATGATATCACGTTTATTAAATAAAGTCAAGTAACAGAGCATAAAAAGAACCCCGTCGCGAGAGCGACGGGGTTTGCTGTTCGGCAAGGCAAATCAAGGCTTTTCCAACTCACTTGCGGTGAGGAGGGAAGAAGTCATTCCACCTTGGCCGGTGTTGATGACGATGCGGGCGCCTTTGCTGGCGGCGTCCACCCAGCCCCTGGTGGTGACGTTGGCCAGAGCGATCGTCAGCTCTGCCGGGTTCATGTTCTTTGAGGCTTTACGGACCATTTTGATGGCGTTTGCCTCACCTTCGGCTGCGGCTTCGGCTGCACGCGCACCAAGGGTCTGTCTGACGACTTCGGCTTCTCCCTCGAGCCGAGCGGTTTCTTTAGCGAGAAGCGCGTTGCGGCGGGACTCGTCGCTCGGGTCGATCGAGAATACCCCGATGCTCCGGACGGCGGCTCCGCAGACGAGCTCGGTGCTCTTCTCCGGGTTGTTCCTTGCGTAGGTGACATGCTCAGCGAGATCTCTGAGGAGCTTGGCGACTTGGGTTTCGTCGTCACTCCCTTCTAGGAGTCTTTTTTCGAGTCTCTGGAGGCGCTCGTCAACTTCCCCTGGGGTCGGGGTTGTACCCGCTCCCGGAGAGGCAGCCGTCGCCACAGTGCGCATGCTGCCCTGGTTGATCTCCGTAGGAGTCAGCTGTCCGAAAAGTTCTCGCAGCTGGGGCTCCAGGATCGCGATGGTGGCGTCGAGCCAGGCCGGAATCCGATGAAAGGCCCGTGCCGGGTTCGTCACCTGGATGGTTACGAGGATCCAGATGTCGTGAGGGAATTCGCCTGCGACCTCTACCTTGCTCATCTTGAAGACGTATATGGCCGGCTGGACGTAGAGGTAGCTAAACGGCTTTTCCTCATGCTGCTTGAACGGCTTTTCGTTATCGCTCATGAGTCCTCGTTTGAAGGACATCCAAGCGAAGGGTCCTCGGTAGAGCTCGGTACCCTTGAGGACCCCCACGAAGGCGATACCCTGGAACCAGTTCATCCGCTGCAGGTATTTGTGCAGGCGAGGATGCGCGGGTGGGGTTTCGGGAACGACGTATTCATCGTCGAAGCCGTCGCCGACGAGGGGGAGGCCCTCTTTGCGGCCGATGGTATGGCCTCTGTAGGCCATGATCGTCTTGATGTGAGTGCCGTTGCGGATGACGCTGCGGGCCTCACCTTCTCGTTTGACGATCCAGATGCCATTCTCGTCTTCGCGGTTCGCGCTTTTGGACGCGATGCTTGAGAGCTGGTAGTAACCGAGCAAGAGAATGCCGGCTGCTCCGGTGATCCCCAGAGGGATAGAAACCAGGGGGGTCATTGTTAGTCCTTTCTCGAGTCGGGGGATCGTCTCGATCCGATTGTCAGGGTACCCGTTTGGGTCTGGCAAAAATGCTATCACATATTAATACAAAAGTCAAGTAGCAGAATCAGCAAAAAACCTTAAGGCATAAGGCTAAACGATACATCGCTGTGGGCAGGGGGAGACTCGAACTCCCACTCTTTTGATGGAACCAGCTCCTAAGGCTGGCGCGTCTACCAATTTCGCCACCTGCCCGATGCCTTTACGCTACCATGGCGGCGTGTTCTTCTGAAATACACCGTATCCGTGGCTCGCTTTAAGCCTCCGTGCTATACTCGCAACGCATTTTGATGGAGTCCTGTGGCCGGGCCGTAGTATACCGGTAGTACATGCGCTTCGGGTGCGTAGAGACCGGGTTCGATTCCCGGCGGCCCGACCACAGGGCTCCATCGCGTCGCATTTTAGTATGGAAGGCTTACACATCACCCTCGGCGCGGATACCCTCGGGCACTTCCTCGGGATTCCCATCACTAATACCCTCATCCCAGCGCTTCTTACGAGCGTGATACTTCTCGTGCTCGCCGTAGTTATCCCGCGCACCCTCAAGCTCATTCCCTCCAAAGGTCAGACCTTATTCGAGACGGCAGTCGGCGGGGGATTCGAGTACGTGGAGAGTGTTCTTGAAGACCGTAAGCTCGCGGAGCGCTTCTTCCCGCTCATCGCCACTCTCTTCTCCTTCATCCTCATCGGGAACCTCCTCGGGTTCCTCCCTGGGGTAGGCAGTATTGGCTTTTTCGAGGAGCATCATGGAGAGAGTACGCTGACCGCCCTCATCCGCCCGGTGAATACGGATATCAACGTCACTTTAGCCTTGGCTATAGCCGCAGTGATCTCGATTCAGGTGGCGGGTATCGGGGTCCTCGGCGTGTTGAAGTACGGCTCGAAGTTTGTTAATCTGCACTCGGTCCTCGGTTTCGCGATCGGGATCATCGAGTTGTTCAGCGAATTAGCCCGGTTCGTCTCCTTTTCCTTCCGATTGTTCGGAAACATGTTCGCAGGAAAGGTGATGATCCTCGTGGCGACGGCTTTCGTCCCGCTCGTTCTCCCGGTCCCGCTCTTAGTCTTCGAGCTTCTGGTGAGCGTCATCCAGGCGGCGATCTTCGCTCTCCTGACACTCTTCTTTATCAAAATCGCGGTCACTGAACCGCACTAACCTCATACTATGGAACTCGAAGTAGCAAAGACTCTCGGTATGGCCCTCGCCGTAGGCTTGGGCGTATTAGGCCCTGGCATCGGCATCGGCATGCTCGTAGGACGCGCCCTCGAAGCTATCGGCAGGAATCCGGAAGCCTCCGGCAAGATCACGGCGACCATGTTCATCGGTATCGCCTTCACGGAGGCGCTCGCCATCTTCGCCCTCGTCATCGCCTTCATCGTTAAGTTCACCTAAGGCCTGAAGAGGTTTTAGGTGAATCTAGTTGGAACTCATTCCAACACATTAGCCAATGGAAGAACTCGTACATACATTCGGCTTGGACTGGAAGATGCTGTTGATTCAAACAGCCAATTTCGTCCTGCTCCTCTTCATCCTCAAGCGCTTCCTGTACAAGCCGTTGCTTGATTTCATCTCTGCGCGGCAGAGCGTCATCACCAAGGGGGTAGAGGATGCGGCGGAGGCAGAGAAGAAGCTCTCCGAGGCGGAGGATGCGGCGGCACATACTCGCAACGAAGCACAGCGTGAGGCGGAAAGGGTCTCTGCAGAGGCGCGCCGTCACGGGGAGGAGAAGAAGGAATCGCTCCTCCGCGAAGCGGCCCTTCGCAGTGCAGAGATGATCAGCCAGGCGCAGAAGGAAGCCGACGAGGAGAAGCGCCGCGCGCTCCGCGAGAGCGAAGAGGAGATCACTAAGCTCTCCTTGCTTGCAGCGGAGAAGATCCTTCACCAGAAGGCAAACCCTACCCATGCTCGCTAAGTACTACGCGCTCGCCATAGCTCTCGCCATCGCCGGAAAATCCGGCAAGGAGCTCGACGCGACCTTGGAGCGCTTCTTCGTGCTCCTCAAGGAGAAGGGGCATGTCACGCTTCTGCCGCATATCCTCCGCGAGCTCGATCGCTACTCCGAGCTCCTCAAGACCCGCGATTCTGTGACTATCACTACGCCCACTCCCGCATCTCCCGAGCATGTGGAGCAGATCAAGAAGAGCTTCGCGGAGTACGGCGTAGGGGAGCAGGCCTTGGTAAAAGCGCTCGATGGGTATCTCATCGGCGGATTTACTATAAAGACCCGCGACCTCCGCATCGATGCGAGCTTCAAACGCCATCTGCTCGATTTATACCAGCAATCCCTTAAGCGCTAATTCCATGCATAACCTCGTCGTAGAGAAGATCCGCAAGGAGATCGAAGGATTCGTCCCCACCACTAATGTGGAGGAGATCGGCTCCGTGATGTCCGTGGGGGACGGCGTCGCCACTATCGACGGCCTCACCAAGGCGGTGATGTCGGAGATGCTTCAGTTCGACGAGGCTGAAGGGAAGGCGCTCAAGGATTCTTTTGATACTGCCAAGGACCCGCTCTATGGCCTGGTGCTGAACCTCGAAGAACAAGGCGTGAAGGCGGTAGTGCTCGGGGACTCCGCGCGCGTGCATGAGGGTATGACGGTGAAGCGCCTCGGCAAAGTCCTCTCCATACCGGTGGGCGAAGGGATGCTCGGCCGCGTGGTAAGCGCACTCGGTGCTCCGATCGACGGCAAGGGCGATATCAAAGCGTCTGCAGAGTACCCCATCGAGCGGGAAGCCTACGGCGTGATCGACCGCTCTGCGGTGAACGTGCCGCTTCATACCGGTATCAAGGCGATTGATAGCATGATTCCTATCGGTCGCGGCCAGCGTGAGCTCATCATCGGAGACCGCTTCACTGGTAAGACCACCATCGCCATCGATACCATCCTCAACCAGCTCAATGAGCCGGAGGACAAGCGCCCTATCTGCGTATACGTCGCTATTGGTCAGAAGGAATCCAAGGTGGCACACCTCGCTCACGAGCTCGCTTCTAAAGGAGCCATGGCCTACACGGTGATCGTCTCTGCCTCTGCGAGCGCCCCGGCTACGCTCCAGTATCTCGCTCCGTTTGCAGGTGCTGCGATCGGTGAGTACTTCATGGAGCAGGGCAGGGATGCGGTGGTCATCTATGACGATCTCTCCAAGCACGCCGTGGCCTATCGTCAGCTCTCCCTCCTTCTCCGTCGCCCGCCAGGTCGCGAAGCGTACCCGGGCGACGTCTTCTATCTCCACTCTCGTCTTCTCGAGCGCGCAGCTAAACTTTCTAAGGAGAAGGGTGGAGGCTCTCTCACTGCGCTTCCCATCATCGAGACGCAGGCAGGTGACATTTCTGCCTACATCCCGACCAACGTGATTTCCATCACTGACGGACAGATCTTCCTTGATACCGATCTCTTCAACAAAGGCAGCAAGCCTGCCATCAACGTAGGCCTCTCTGTCTCTCGCGTGGGTTCTGCTGCGCAGACCAAGGCCATGAAGAAGGTTGCCGGACGCATCCGCCTGGAGCTCGCGCAGTTCCGCGAGCTCGAAGCCTTCATGCAATTTAGCTCTGATCTCGATCCGGAGACCAAGCAGCGCCTCGATAAGGGTCAGCGCCTCTCTCGTCTTCTCATCCAGGACAAAGGCAAACCCTTGGGCTTCGAGCTCCAGGTCGCCTCTATCTATGCCGGAGTGCATGGGCTCTTTGACCGTATCGCTATTTCCGAGATCGGTAAGGCCGAAGAGCGGCTCCGTGAGTATCTCGAAGGGCAACATGCGGAACTTCTCACGACGATCCGTGAGAGCCGCAATCTCGACGAAGAGTCTGAGAAGAAGCTCCGTGCCGCTATCGAAGGTTTCGTCTCCGCCTATCGCTCTTAATCCCGTATGGCGTCCCTGAAAGCTATCAAAGGCAAGATCCGCGCCGTCGACAAGACGCGGCAGGTGACCCGTGCCATGGAAGCCGTCTCTGCGGTGAAGATGCGCAAGAGTCAGGAGCGCGCGCTCAGGGCGCGTGCGTACTCGGTCTCCGCGCTCCGTATCTTGAAGCGCTTAAGCGGCACGATGGAGAGTCGCGAGCATCCGCTCGTGAAGAAGAAGGCGCAGGGCAAATTCCTGTTCATCGTAGTGACGAGTGACAGAGGGCTCGCGGGCGCCTTAAACAGCTCGCTCTTGAAGGCTGCCGCAGCGTATCTTGCAGAGAAAGGGATCACCAAAGAGGAGACGGAGATCATCGCTATCGGTCGCAAGGGCTTCGAGTACTTCGAGCGTCGCGGCTATTCAATACTCGAGCACTTCGACAAGACGGGCGATATGCCAGAGCTCTCTGTGCTCGAGGAGGTAGGACGCCGCGCTATCGAGAGCTACCTCTCCCGCGGCTTCAATCGCGTGGCGGTGGCCTACACTAACTTCCGCTCCACCTTCAGCCAGGAGCCGGTGGTGCGCGATCTTCTGCCGCTCGACTCCCTAGCACTCGGCACGATCGTGGAGGGCATCCTCCCGGATAAGGGGAAGTATTCGGATATGTTCGGCAGAATTGATACGGCAGGGGAAGAGTATAATTTTGAGCCATCTCCTGAGAAGGTCTTGGCAGAACTGCTCCCTTCCCTCATCGCGCTCTTCCTCTATCACGCGCTCCTCGAGGCCCGCGCTTCCGAATTCTCTGCGCGCATGGTAGCTATGAGGAACGCACAGGATAAGGCGCGGGAGGTCTCGCGGGCCTTGAACCTCCACTATAACCAGGCGCGCCAGTCGGGTATCACTAGGGAGGTTTCGGAGATTATCGGCGGCATGGAGACCTTGGCGGCATAACTTTACTTATATGAAAAACGCACATACTGAAAAGACTTCTGGCGGCATCGTGGAGCAGGTCATCGGCCCGGTGGTGGACGTGTATTTCCCGAATGATCTCCCGGCCATCCGCACCGCGCTCACGCTCGACATGCCGGATGGAAAGAAGCTCGTGCTCGAAGTGGCTCAGCAGCTCGGCCTCAACCGCGTGCGTACCATCTCTCTTGCCGACACTGCAGGTCTTGCTCGCGGTGTGGCTGTCACGGACACCGGAGCGCCTATCTCAGTGCCGGTAGGCGAGAGAGTTCTCGGCCGCCTTTTCAATGTACTCGGCGAAACAGTAGACGGTGTCGCTCCTATGGAGAAGGGTGAAGTCTCTCCCATCCATCGTCAGGCTCCCGCCTTCACTGAGCAGAAGACCAAGGTAGAGATTTTTGAAACGGGTATCAAGGCCATCGACCTCATTACTCCCTTCATCAAGGGCGGCAAGGTGGGACTCTTCGGCGGCGCAGGTGTGGGCAAGACCGTCATCATCCAGGAGCTCATCCACAATGTGGCGAGCAATCACGGCGGCTACTCTGTGTTCGCAGGCGTTGGTGAGCGCGTGCGTGAGGGTAACGATCTGTATCATGAAATGAAGGATTCTGGCGTCTTGGACAAGACCGCGCTCGTGTTTGGCCAGATGAACGAAGTGCCGGGCGCCCGTGCGCGCGTCGGCCTCACCGGACTTACTATGGCGGAATACTTCCGCGACGAGATGGGCAAGGACGTGCTCTTCTTCATGGACAACGTCTTCCGCTTCATCCAGGCAGGTTCTGAGGTATCCACACTCCTTGGCCGCGTGCCTTCTGCGGTGGGCTACCAGCCGACGCTCGCAGAAGAGATGGGTTCTCTCCAGGAGCGCATCGCCTCCACCAACAAGGGCTCCATCACCTCCGTGCAGGCGGTGTACGTGCCGGCGGACGACCTCACCGACCCGGCTCCTGCTAATACTTTTGCCCACCTCGACTCCACGGTGGTGCTCTCTCGCCAGCTCGCTTCTCTCGGTATCTATCCGGCTATCGACCCGCTCGAATCATCTTCGACTGCGCTCGATCCTGCTATCGTGGGTGCCGATCACTATCGTGTAGCGCTCGAGACTAAGAGAGTGCTGCAGCGCTACAAGGATCTGCAGGACATCATTGCCATTCTCGGTATCGAAGAACTCTCCGAGGAGGACAAGACTACGGTCAACCGCGCTCGTAAGCTCCAGCGCTTCCTCTCTCAGCCCTTCTTCGTGGGTGAAGTCTTCACCGGTATTCCTGGTCAGTACGTCTCGCTCGCTGAGACCATCCAGGGCTTCGATGAGATCCTCTCGGGTAAGCATGATGACAAGAACGAGCAGGACTTCTACATGAAGGGTGGCGCGAGCTCTCTCAAGTAATCCCGATGATCGCATTCTCGCTTACTGTGGCCAAGCTCGACGAAGTGCTCTTCCGCGGAGAAGCGGAGGAGGTCATTTTGCCGAGCGAAGCAGGGGAGATGGCCGTACTCGCACATCACATGCCGCTCGTAGCCCTTCTCAAAGAAGGAGTCGTACGCGTGAAGCATCAGGGTAGGGAAGAGAGTTTCTCTATCAAAGGAGGTACGGTGGAGATCAATACGAAAGAGACGACTGTTTTGGTGAGATAGCCGGTACTTGCTTTTTATAGTATTTGGTGGTGTAATAAAAAGGAATTGAACTTCGGAGGTAGACGTGCCCTATATACGGACTTCTCGTGTGAAGTTTGGAACCATCATTTCTGTCCCGGGATTGGAACATTCCTTCACTCTGTTTCAGAACTATGATGACCGGCGCGATAAGAGTCGGTTCGATACGAAGAATGTGGAGTTCCTCAGGGGCGTCCAAGGAAACGAGGTACCTCAGCTAGTACACTCGACTCACTCGTCCCGGTGCTATCTGGGCTTTCCTGCCCTAAGAGGTATCCTGCAGTCGCAAGAAGGAAAGAAACGAGTTTGTCTTCCTGAAGAATGGAAGGCTTACTATCGGATCGTCTTCTGCGGGAGCACCTTCTACTATCGTCTGCCGGGGCGGGAATACGACGATTACGCTTATCTCGCCTTGCGGCAGCGTCCGCAAGGATGGGAACTCGATTTCCTCGACCTCGAGAGCAGGAAATGGCTCGGGCTCTATCCGGTCCATCCAGGTGATCTGGAGGGGAAGGAGACGGTGTTGGCCTATATCGAGATGAACAGAAGGAGTTAGGAATCTATGCAGATCACCCCGTCAGCGCGGACATGCGCTGGCGGGGATTTCTCTTTTGAGTTGTTAGCTCGTTGCCCCTGACCCTCTCGCATGAGAGAATGCGTGCGTATGGCATTCCAGCGGAATCAGGATGGCAAGAGGGATATCGGAGAGATCCTCAGTTCTCACTCTGACATCCCTCACTATTACGGGGATTATGTCCGCCGTTTCTTCATGGTGGCAGCCGTCATCACTCTCCTCGCTCTGCCGTTCTTTCCGGGAATGCTTCCGTGGGGCGGAGTCCTCGGGTCACTCGTGCTCGCGGCTTCTCTTGTGCTTTGTGCGGGACTTACTTCTCCCATGCGTCGCCTAGTCATCTATTTTAATCTCGCTTTGTCTTTTTTCGGGATGCTCGTTTTTGAATATGCTGCTGTGACGATGTACGCAGGGGACCCCCTCATCCTTTCCGTATTCCGACAGATCATGGCAATTATCTTTGCTTCCTCACTGTACTATTCGGGAAAGAGTTTACGCGGAGTCAAAGCTTTGGCGGCTGGTTCTCTTATCTGATTCTTTGTAGCAAAGACGCTTGGTGGGCGAAAGCGTTTGAGCGAGATTTCTCTGTTATAATAATCTGGCGATTTTATGCTGTTTGATCGACTTACATTCAATTCCCAAGCCGCTGGCCAAAACCTCGGGCCGAATTTGTTTGTGTGGGGAGCTAATGGAGGTGGGCGATTGGGCCTCGGGGATACCATAAGTCGATCATCTCCTGTGCAACTTGCGGGCACTTGGCTTCAGGCAGTGCACGCTTCTCAATATTCCTTCTTTTTGAAGCCGGGGGGCTCGCTATGGGCTTGTGGCAATAATAATGCTGGCCAGCTTGGTTTAAGCGATACAATAAGTCGATCCTCTCCCACGCAGATTGCCGGGACTTGGGTGGATCTTGTACACGGGACTGCAACGGCTAGTATGGCCGCTATAAGGGCGGATGGCTCTCTCTGGACTTGGGGTTACAATACAAGTGGAAAGCTTGGTCTTGGTGATACCCTTAGACGCTCCTCACCAACCCAAGTTCCCGGTACCTGGCTACAGGCTGCCACTGGGGATAGCACATTTATGGGTATTAAATCTAATGGTTCTCTTTGGACTTGTGGATTGGGAAGCCACGGGCAGAATGGAATAGCAACCACAGACTCTCATAGTTCCCCTGTGCAGGTTGTCGGTACATGGTCTTTTGCAAGTTCTGGAAGAGAGAACATTACTCTGTTAAGGCCTGACGGCACTTTGTGGACATCTGGGTATAACGGGCAGGGTAATCTTGGTCTCGGTAATACGGTCTGGCGCTCCTCTCCTGCGCAGGTTGCAGGCACCTGGAACAGTTTCTCGAGAAAAAATTTTATTACCACAGCTCTTCGACACGACGGCACTTTATGGGGTTGGGGGTCGGGAGCTTCAGGAGGCCTCGGACTTGGCGATACAACCCTTCGCTCTTCTCCGGTACAATTGGGTGCTGGTGTTTGGGCGCGGACTTTTGCGGGTAATTATTTCGGAGCCGCACGCACAGCCGCGAGCGAGCTTTTTGTGTGGGGGCTGAATAACTACGGCCAGCTTGGATTGGGGGACTCCGGCGTAAACCGCTCCTCCCCCGTTCAACTCGTGGGTACATGGTCTCTTGTTTCTACTGGTATAGGTTCAATGAGCGGGTTTAAAATGTGATGCAGTTTTCTAAGCGGGGCACACGCTCTACCTTTTAAATAGTTTTTTGTGTTTTGCTGAGGTGGCGATAGAACATCAACGGAATGAAGATGAGGGTGAGGATGGTAGCGAAGGTCAGACCGAACATAATGGCAAACGCCAGCGGGCCCCAGAGAGAAGAGGCGAAAGTGAGCGGCACCATGCCGATGACTGTGGTGATGGTGGTGAGGAATATAGGGCGGAGGCGCACGGAGGCGGATTCCACGACTACGTCCATGGGATTTGCATTCGCATCGCGCTTCAAGAGGTGAATCATGGAGTCGAGCAGGATGATGCCGTGGTTGATGATGACGCCGGCAAGTGCGATCACTCCGAGCATGGAGGGGAAGGAGAGGGTCTGGCCGGTGAGGGCGAGTCCTCCGAGCACGCCTACGAGTGAGAGCGGCACGATGGAGAGGAGGTAGAGGGTGTAGCGGAAGGAATTGAATTCGAGCACCAGGATGGAGAGCATGAGCACGAGACCTGCGATGAGGGCGAGGAACATGTCGCGGAAGGAATTGTCCACCTCTTCGTTCTCGCCGCCGAAGGAGTAGGTGACGCTCGTGGGAAGCTCGAGCTCGCTGAGGCGGGCTTCGAAGGCTGCCTTTACGTCACGGGCGTTGCCGCCCGGCGCGAGGAAGGCGGAGACTGAGCCGATACGCTTGCGATCTTCGTGCTGGATCACAGCATTCGCACGCTCCGGGGTGATGGTGAGCACGGAGCCGAGGAGAACGGTGCCGGAGGGGGTAGCGATGGGAATCTGCCGGATGCTGTCCACTGTCGTCTCCGTAGTCTCTTCTGCGGTGCGGTAGCGGGGATTGAGGTCGAGCTTCACGACTACGTCGATGTCCTTGTCCTGGCGCTTGAGCACGGTCGCGGTGGTGCCGTTGATGGCTGCGCGGAGCGTGCTCCCGACTGCAGCCGGGGTGAGGCCTACCTGCGCCGCCTTGGCCTTGTCTATGGTCAGGGTGAACTGCGTGCCGTCATCCTTCATGCTGGTCTGAATGTCGCTCGTGCCAGGGACTTCCGTGAGGAGGCGCTCTGCACGATCCACGACGGATTCGAGTTCGCCCAAATCGTCTCCCGTGAATTTTATGAGAATAGGTGCGCCGGTGGGCGGGCCGTTAGAAGGCTCTACGATACGGATGTCGAGTGACTGTACCGCAGAGAGTTCCTTCTTAAGGTCGCTGAGGAGCTCGGTGCTGGTGTAATCGCGCTCCTTGTGGAGATTGACGGTGATGTTGGCGAGCTTAGGGTTCTGGCTTGAAGATTCGCTGAAGCGGGAGCTCTCGCCGATGGTAGTAACGAAGCTCTCGATGCGCGGATCCTCGTAGAGGTATTCCTCCACGGCACGTACGGCAAGATCAGTCTCGCGCAGTGTCGTGCCCTGTGGCTTTTCCAGGTCGATATATATGAAATCGGAATCGCCTCCGGGGAAGAAGGTCACCTTGAGAAGCCCGCTTACCGGGAGGAGGAGGGCGATGACAAAGCTACCCATGAGGGTCCAGAGGAAGATCTTCTGCTGACGGCGGTTCTCTAGGAAAGCGCGGAGCTTGCGACGGTACCATTCTTTGGCGTGCTCCGTATATATCTCCTGCTTCATCTCGAAACTATTCTTACTCTGCTTGGTGAAGAGGACGGCGATGAGTGGCACCATGCCGAGCGCTACGATGATCGAGGCAATGAGTACGAAGATGATGGTGAAGGGGATGCTGGCGATGAACTTGCCGGTGATGCCGGAGATGAAGAAGAGGGGCGCGAATACGGCTACCGTAGTCATGGTGCCGGCAATGAGCGGCCAGGCATATTCCTCGATTGCGGCATGAGCTGCAGCCATGGGCGTGCCGAAGCGTGCGATGCGCGCCTGGATGGCTTCGGTGACCACGATGCCGGAGTCCACCAGGATGCCCACGGCGAGGATGAGAGAGAAGAGGCTGACGAAGTTAATGGTGTTGCCGGAAGTGTGGAGGCCGATGAAGGCGATGAGGAGGGAGAGGGGGATGGAGAGGCCGGCAACGAGTGCTTCGCGCCAGCCGATGGTCAGGAAGAGGAGGATCATCACGAGGGCCACGGTCTCGAAGCCCACCTGGGTGAGTTCCAAAAGGTCCTTCATCACCAACTCTCCGCGGTCGAAGGAGATGACTACGTTTGAGCCGAGCAGAAGACCGCTCTTGAGAGCCTCGAGCCTGTCTTTGACGGACTGGGCTACTTCAGTGACGTTGTCGCCAGACTTTTTGAATACGTAAAGAGAGAGAGCCTGTTCGGAGGGGGCGCCCTCGACGGAGGTGCGAGAGAGGGAAGTGGCCCGCTTCAAGCCATCCGATACCGCGGCGATGTCGCGGATATACACGATGCCGTTCTGTGTCGGGACAGCGATGTTGCCGATCTCAGAAGGTGCTTCGATCTCCCCGCGGAACTTGATGGCGTACTCGATACCGTCCTGAGTGATGGAGCCGATGGGGAGAGAGCTATTGCTGGCCTGGAGGGCTCCGATTACGTCGGTGAGGCGCAATCCGTAACGGGAGAGTGCTTCGCTCCGTACTATGACCTGCACTTCGCGTGCCTGCACGCCCGAGATCTCTACCTTAGAGACGCCCTTCACTGCGCGGAGTTCCGCCTTGAGATCCTCGGAGAGCGCAGTGAAGGCGGCGGGTGGGACGTCGCTTGAGACTGAGATGATGAGTACCGGCTCATCTGCGAAGTTGATGCGTAGCACCTGCGGATCGGTAGCTTCGCTGGGGAGTTCGTTCTTTACCTTGTCTACCGCATCCTTGAGGTCCTGGATGGACTTATCAAGGTTGGCGCTTGCCAGGAACTGCACCGAGACGACGGAGAGCCCTTCGCGGGAGGTAGAGGTGAGCGTATCGATGTTCTCGAGGTTCGCGAGTTCCTCTTCCATCTTGTCGGTGATGAGCTTCTCCACATCTGAGCTCGAAGCCCCCGGGAGCACGGTGGTCACAATACCAATGGGAATCTCCACCTCAGGAGAGGACTCCTTAGGGATGGCGAAGAGTGAGAAAGTGCCGGCGATGATCAGCGCTCCGATGAGGAGGATGCTGAACTGGCGCTTCTCCAGGAAGAATTTCCAGAGGGATAGCATGGATTATTCAGCTTTAACGGTCACGCTCATCCCTTCCTTGAGGCCGCGGGCGTCGGTCACGATATGCATGTCGGAGGTGAGTCCTTCCGAGATGGCTACGCGGTCGCCGAGGAGGAGTCCTTCTTTGACCTGGTGCGCGACGAGCTTTCCTTCCGCGCCTATAGTGAACACGAAGGAACCCGCTGGGGTTATCTTGAGGGCGGAGATAGGTACGGTGAGAGGGGCGTTCTGGGAGACATTTCTTGTCTTAGGCGCGCGGATGAGGGAGAGGCTCACGGTCTGGCCGTTGATGAGGCTCGAAGAGCCGGTGATGCCGATGCGCACCTCGATCTTGCGGGTCTTGGGATCAAGAGCGGGAGCGATGCGGGTGACCACGCCCGCGACTGATTCCCCTATGGTCGCCTTGCTTCCGACGGCTACGTAGGCGGCATCCTCTTCAGTGATATAGCTCACCACCTCGAGTGCGTTGTTGTTGGAGATGACTGCCACCGGCTGGGAGAGCGAGACGAAATCACCGCGCTTCAGCGAGAAGCTGTTCAGGGTGCCGCTGATCGGCGCGCGGATGAAGGATTTCTCAAGGGAGACCTGTGCGAGACGAAGCGTGGCCTCGGCCTGCTTGATGACTGCCTCTGAGCTCGAGACGGAAGAGCCTGAGGAGCCGGTCTGCTGGGAGGATACTTCGAGCTGGGAGGCCTTGATGCTGAGATTGTCGCGCACAGAGGAGAGGGAAGAGATAGCGGCGTTCAGAGTAGAACGCGTAGCTGCGGCGGAAGTCCTGAAGCTATCTATCGTAGCCTGACTTACGGACTGGGAAGCGATGCCTTGGTTGAGGGCCAGGATGACATCGTCATTGAAATCTTTGATATAGCGGAGGTCCGCTTCTGCGAGGCTGATCTCTTTAGCAAGATCGCTGGTAACGGAGAGAGAAGCCTTGCGGGCGGTTTCGCGCGCCAGAATATCGGTGATATTGAGGCGCTTGAAGTTGATGTCGATGGGGAGCTGGCTGTCGCTCACGGTGATATTGAACTGGGGATTCTGGGTGCGGGCGTTGCTGAACATGAGGTCGAGCTTGGAGCGCACGGAGTCATCTGCAGCATCGTAGGCGCTACGAAGGGAGTTCACTGCAGCGACACGGGCTTCCTCGAGAGCGCGTTTGGCGCTCTCGCTGCTCGTTTCAGAGATGGAGGCGCCGCTCTCAGAGATGGCTTTACCCGCCTTGGCACTCTCGACTCCTGCCTGGGCCTGGAGCACGGTGGCGCGCTCCCTGCTGTTCTCGATCTCCGCGATGATGCTGCCTGCTGCCACGAAATCACCGAGCTTCTTGTATATGGCGCGGACTTCGCCGGAAGACTGTGCGCTGATAGAGGCTTCACTCTCGGAAGTGACGGTGCCTACGAGGGGGAGGGTGGTAGCGGTGCCGGAGAGTTCCGCGACAGAGGCGACTTTAACCTCGCGTATGCGACTCTCTGCTACCACTTCCTCTGCTTCTGGGCCTCCGCGGAGGAAATACCCTGCGCCGAGACCGAGCAGGATGGCTCCTGCGAGGGCTCCGAGGACGTGCTTGCGTGCGAAACGCTCAAACCAGATCTCCTCCCGTATCAGCATGTTGATGAAGTTCCACATAAGTGGAAGAAGGGTAACAGGAAAAACGATCTCCGTCAAGTTTAAGATACGGCCCTATCGCAGACTATTCATAGCTTTTGCGGGAGGTGGTAGACTGAATGGTATGTTCAAGAATTTCCTCATGAAGCAGCTCCTGAAGTCCAAGATGAAGGATGTGCCGGAAGAGCAGCAGGAGAAAATGTTTGCTGCCATAGAGAAGAATCCGGAGCTTTTTGCAAAGATGGGCGAGAAGATCCAAGAGAAGGTGAAAGGTGGCAAGGACCAGATGGCGGCTGCTATGGAGGTAGCTCAGGAATTCCAGAAGGAACTCGCTGAAGCGCTCAAGTAGAAACACATGAAATCAAAGAAAATCCTTGTTTTCCTCGGGCATCCGGACAATGAGACGGTCAATGGGTATTTCGCAGATAGGTATGAGGCGGGTGCGCGGGACGCGGGTCATGAGGTTCGCCGCGTGAATATCGGAGATCTCCAGTTCGATCCCATCCTCCACAAGGGCTACAAGGTCATCCAAGCGCTAGAGCCGGATCTCGTGAAGCTTCAAGAGGACTTCCGTTGGGCCGAGCATATCGCCATCTTCTATCCCAACTGGTGGAGCACGATGCCTGCGCTCCTCAAGGGGCTCTTTGATCGCATGTTCCTCCCCGGATTTGCGTTCAAGTTCCTGCCCAAGAAGATGATGTGGAAGAGGCTCCTCTCGGGGCGCACTGCGCGCGTGGTCATCACTATGAATAATTGGCCGCTCCTCACCTGGCTCATGATCGGGGATTATTCAAACGAAATCCGCCGCGGCATCCTCTGGTTCGCCGGTATCTGGCCTGTACGCGTCCTCTCCATTGGCCGCATCGAGCACATGAAGGCTTCACAGGTAGGTAAGTGGGGGGCGAGGATATATAAGTTGGGGGCGAAGGCGAAATAAATAGAGGGGCCTTGGCACTTTATTGACTTCCGTCTCGTTTTTCGAGATTCTCCTGACAGGATTCTTTCCGCGGGAGGTCTGAATGAAGTCGAGCAACGACAATTTCCGGGAAGGCTGGGAAAGGCGCAGAGCCATCTTCATAGAATTCTATCGGGCCGTCCTGATCTGTAAGGATTCGGGCGATCTGCGGTGTCGGGCCTACAACCAGACAGCGCTCGACAGGTGGGTGACGAGTTCGGAGATGTCGCCGCATGAGGTTGAGGAAGCCAAGGGAATCGCACATTCTACGTATGAGGAGGTGCGTCTTATTTCTCTTTGACCCTCTGGACCGACTCAGAAACAAGACCGTGAACGTGCAGGGTGTGCGTGTTCACGGTCTTCGTGCTAGTTTGTAGCTCTCATGGCCTTATCCATCGGCATCGTCGGACTCCCGAACGTGGGGAAGTCCACACTTTTCAACGGCCTCACTAAGAAATCAGTGGAGGCCGCCAACTACCCCTTCTGTACCATCGATCCTTCGGTGGGTGTTGTCGCTGTGCCGGACGATCGTTTGTATAAACTCGCTGATTTTTCCAAAACTAAGAAGACCATCCCCGCAGCAGTAGAGTTCGTAGATATCGCGGGTCTCGTGAAGGGTGCTTCCGAGGGCGAGGGCCTCGGCAACAAGTTCCTCTCTAATATTAGGGAGACAGATGCCATTCTCGAAGTGGTGCGCATCTTCGAGGACGACAACATCATCCATGTGGATGGGAAAATACACCCCAAGAACGATATCGAGGTGATTAACCTCGAGCTCATCCTGGCCGACCTCGAGAGCGTGCGGAAGCAGCGGGACTCTGTGGCACGTGATGCCAAGCGGGGAGACAAAGAAGCGGTCATCAAAGAAGCGCTCCTTGCTCGCTTCCAGGAAGCGCTGGAAGCCGAGAAGCTCGCTAATACCGTTAGCCTTACGGATGCAGAGAAGCCGCTCGCTAAGACGTTCAACCTCCTCACGGTGAAGCCTATCCTCTATGCGCTCAACAAGAAGGCGGGAGGGAAGA
Organism: Candidatus Parcubacteria bacterium; assembly: GCA_021414235.1. Classification (NCBI taxonomy): domain Bacteria; phylum Candidatus Parcubacteria; species Candidatus Parcubacteria bacterium. The sequence continues at coordinate 429,332 of JAIOOV010000004.1, read as the reverse complement.
ATCTGGATGAGATGGGGGATGAGCGCTATGCGGAGCTTTTGAAATATATAGAGAGCCTGGGAGCGGACTATGTGCTGATGGACGCCAAGGTACAGGAAGACCTTAAGGATTTCTCAGACGAAGAGAAGGCGCAGTTTGCCTCTGAACTCGGACACGAGGACGGTATCGACAAGTTGATCCGCAAGAGCTATCAGATTCTCAACCTTATTACCTACTTCACCACAGGGGAGGAGGAGACGCGTGCGTGGACAGTGCTTCGCGGCACAGATGCCAAACACGCGGGTGGAGCCATTCATACCGATTTTATAGACAAGTTCATCCGCGCGGAGATCATCCACTGGGATACGTTGCTCGATGCGGGTTCATATGCGGCAGCTCGTGAGAAGGGTGCGGTGCGTACGGAGGGGAAGGATTACATTGTGAAGGATGGGGATGTGGTGGAGTTTAAGATTTAATCCCTACGTAGCTCTTTGGGTGAAGCAGGAATATACTAAGGCTATTACCCAATAAGCCTTTATTCATGGACTCCAAACCTAAAGTAACCGCCTCGGACTTCTTCTTGCACCTGGGGAGCATCGTCGTGCTCTACGGGATGATCGGGGCGCTCCTCACTCTCCTCTTCCGGGTGATTGATGCGGCGTATCCGCCCATCCTCGTGGCCTACCAGTACTACACCTACCCTTCGATCAGCTTCCCGGTGGCTTCTGTCATCGTGCTCTTCCCGCTGTTCGTACTGCTCTCCGTCCTGATCCAGCGTACCTATACCGCGGATTCCGCTAAGAAGCAGCTTGATGTGCGCCGATGGCTCGTCTACCTCACGCTCTTCCTCGCGGGAGCCATCGCCGCAGGTGACCTCATCACCATCATCTACTACTTCCTCGACGGGCGTGACCTGACTACTGCCTTCCTCCTCAAGGCGCTCTCCGTATTCGTCGTCGCGGGCACCGTCTTTGGCTACTACTACCGTGAGCTTCACGACAAGATCGGTTCCACGGAGCGAAATGTCTGGCGCGTTCTGGTGGCGCTCTTCATCCTCGGCTCTGTGCTCGCCGGCTTCATGGTCATCGGTACTCCGGCGACTCAGCGCTCGTATCGCTATGACGAGCAGCGCCTGAGCGATCTCCAGCAGATCCAGGGACAGATCGTCTCCTACTGGCAGGCCAAAGAAGCCTTGCCGCTCGATCTGGCGCAGATGAATGATCCGCTCGCGTACTACAACATCCCGAACGATCCCAAGACCGGCACTCCTTACGAGTACAAAGTCACTGGCACCCGTGCGTTCGAGCTCTGCGCGAACTTTGAGCTCGCTCCCCGCGGTGTGAATCCTTCGTACGCGAAGCCGATCATGTCGGGAGCGAATGATAATTGGGAGTATACGCAGGGACGCTACTGCTTCGTCCGCACCATCGATCCCCAGCTCTATCCTCCGATGAAGCGTAACTAGACCTCTCTGTTTTAGAGAACGAAAAAAGCAGCCTTTTGCGAGGCTGCTTTTTTCTTGTATTATCCAGGGACTATGAAGGCCTACGACCACCGGAAGCTCGAGAAGAAGTGGCAGGCCGTGTGGGAGAAGTCTGGGGCTAACAAGGCTACCGAGAAGAAGGGTACAAAGAAGTCATATCTCCTCATCGAGTTCCCGTACCCCTCCGGCGAGGGCATGCATGTGGGCCATATCAGGAGTAACACCGCCATGGACGTGGTGGCTCGCAAGCGCCGCGCAGAAGGCTACGAGGTGCTCTATCCCATGGGCTGGGACGCCTTTGGGCTTCCTGCAGAGAACTATGCTCTCAAGACCGGCATCCATCCGGCAATCATCACCAAGAAGGCGATTAATAACTTCCGGCGTCAGCTGAAGTCCATCGGCTTCTCCTTCGACTGGTCCCGCGAGGTGAACACCACCGATCCCGCCTACTATCGCTGGACCCAGTGGATCTTCCTCAAGCTCCACGAGAAGGGATTGGCGTACAAGAACAAAGCATCCATCAACTGGTGTCCGAAGTGCAAGATTGGCCTTGCTAACGAAGAAGTCATCGACGGCAAGTGCGAGCGTTGCGGCACGGAGACGGAGAAGCGCGAGAAGGAGCAGTGGATGCTCGCCATCACCAAGTATGCGGAGCGTCTCGACAGGGACCTCGATACCGTGGATTTCCTCGAGAAGATTAAGCTGCAGCAAAGGAACTGGATCGGCAGGAGCGAGGGCGCGGAGATTGATTTCGGCATCAAGGGAAGCGCTGAGAAGCTGACCGTCTTCACCACCCGTCCGGATACGCTCTTCGGCGCTACCTTTGTAGTGCTCGCGCCGGAGCATCCGCTTGTCGCTCAATTCGCAGAGAAGGCCTCAAACAAGAAGGAGGTCCTGGAATACGTGGTCAAAGCCAAGAAGGCGAGTGAGATGGAGCGTACTGCGGAAGGCAAGGAGAAGACCGGGGTAGAGCTCGTGGGTGTAAAAGCGATAAATCCGGCGAATCAGGAAGAGCTGCCGGTTTTCGTGGCTGATTTCGTCCTCGCACAGTACGGCTCAGGTGCGCTCATGGCAGTGCCTGCGCATGATGAGCGCGACTTCGCTTTTGCTAAGAAGTTTGAACTGCCGGTGAAGCGTGTCGTCGAGCCACTTTTCATTAGTAGTAAGGGAGAAGACAAGATTCATCCTGAGTTGCCTCTCGTAAAACGCGAGGCGATCTGTGCAGTGGTGCGTAACCCCAAAAACGATACGTACCTCTGTGTCAGCTGGAAGGGTGTGGCTATGAACGGCTTAGTGACTGGCGGCTTAGAAGAGGGAGAAGACGTGGTAGAGGCTGCCCGTCGCGAAGTTCTTGAGGAGACGGGGTATATGAACCTACGTCTTGTGGAGGAGCCTTCCTGGGTCGTTCAGACGCAGTTCTACCACCGCATCAAGAAGCAGAATCGTTGGGCACGGTTCCATTACGTATTTTTTGAACTGAAGGATGAGGCACGGGCTTCGGTGGAAGAAAACGAGGCGGCACTACATGAAGTCGTGTGGAAGAAGGAAGAAGAACTCAAGAGCTTCTTTACGGTGTTCGAAGGTGAATTCATCTCTTCTGTGGTGAGTGATAGGGGTTTCGTTCATACGGGCCCGGGCATCCTCGGGAATTCCGGAGAATTCTCCGGCATGGAGAGCGAGGAAGCCAAGGACAAGATCGTAAAGAAGGTAGGTGGAAGAAAGAAAACCACCTTCAAGCTCCGTGATTGGGTGTTCTCCCGCCAGCGCTACTGGGGCGAGCCTATCCCCATGATCAACTGTGAGAAGTGCGGCTGGGTGAGAGTGCCTGAGAAGGACCTTCCGGTGGAGCTTCCCAAGGTGAAGAACTACCAGCCTACTGATAACGGAGAGTCGCCGCTTGCGACCATTGAGAAGTGGGTCAAAGTGAAGTGCCCGACCTGTAAGGGTCCGGCACGCCGCGAGACGGACGTGATGCCGAACTGGGCCGGTTCCTCCTGGTACTTCCTTCGCTATGCTGATCCTAAGAACAGCAAGGCGTTCGCGAGCGAGAAGATGCTCAAGCACTGGACGCCGGTGGATTGGTACAACGGCGGCATGGAGCACACCACTCTCCATCTCCTGTACTCCCGCTTCTGGCACAAATTCCTCTTTGATCAGGGGCTCGTACCGACCGCAGAGCCATATATGAAGCGTACCTCGCACGGCCTCATCTTGGCGGCGGACGGCGAGAAGATCTCCAAGTCCAAGGGGAACGGTATAAGCCCGGATGATGTGGTGGAGCGTTTCGGCGCGGACAGCCTGCGCCTCTATGAGATGTTCATGGGACCTTTCGATCAGGCGATCGCCTGGAATGACGACGGCCTGGTGGGCATGTACCGCTTCCTGGAGCGCATCTGGCGCCTCAAGGAGAAGGTCGCCAAGAAGGGAACCCTCTCTTCCGCTACGGAGACACTTCTCCACCAGAGTATCGAGAAGGTAGGAAAAGACATCGAGGCGATGCGTTTCAATACCGCGGTCTCTCAGATGATGGTGCTGCAGAACGCTCTGGAGAAGGAAGCTGCCGTACCGCTCTCTGCATACAAGACCCTCTTGCAGCTCTTAGCGCCCTTTGCGCCGCATATCACCGAGGAGCTCTGGCAGGAGATGGGAGGCAAGAAGTCCATCCACAAGGAAATCTGGCCGGTAGCTGATCCGAAGAAGCTGGTGCAGACGGAATCTACTATCGCTGTGCAGGTGAACGGCAAAGTGAGGGCGACGCTCCTCCTTTCTATGGGGGTAGAGGAGGCCGAAGCGCTCAGAGAGGCCGAGCAGCTGCCGGAGATGGAGAAGTGGCTTAAGGGGGTAGTGATCAAAAAGCGCATCTTTGTTCCCGGGAAGATCATCAATTTCGTGATTTGATGCGCAGGACTTGACGTGTGTTGTAGTAAATGCTAAAAATTAGACCACACCACCCCCTGATATGGCTACTATCACCTTCAAACCCAAAGCAGTCGTCAAGCGCCTCCTCATGGCGCTTCCGGAGCGTGCCCGCAACGTGATTGTGAGCCGCTACGGCCTCGGCACCTCTCCCGAGCGCATGACCTTGGAGTCCATCGGCAGCACCTACAAGATCACTCGGGAACGCGTGCGCCAGATCGAGAACTACGCCTTCACCACCATCCGCAAGTCCGAGCACTACAAGAAGGAGAAGGCCGCCTTCGAGGAGCTCGAGAAGGCCATCACCGTCCTTGGCGGCGTGGTACCGGAGGCTGAATTCCTCGAGCACCTCTCTAAGGACGAGAGCACCCAGAATCATTTCCATTTCCTCCTCGTGCTCGGCGACTCTTTCAAGAAGAAGAAAGAAGACCTTGATTTCCATCATCGCTGGTACGTGAGCCCGGATATCGCTGAGCAGGTGGAAGGCTCTCTCCGCAAGCTCTATCAGAACATGCCGGATGACTCTCTCATCCCGGAATCCGAGATGATTTCGAGCTTCCTCGATACGGTCAAAGATATTTCCGAACACTACAAGGACGAGGAGATCGTACGCCGCTGGCTCTCCCTTTCCAAGAAGATCGCCAAGAATCCTCTGGGCGAGTGGGGCGTAGCCGCTTCCTCCAATGTCCGTGCCAAGGGTATGCGTGATTTCGCGTATCTCGCCATCCGTCGCCACGGCTCTCCGATGCACTTCTCCGAGGTCGCCAAGGCCATCCAGAAGCTCTTCGATCGCAAGGCGCATGTGGCTACCTGCCACAATGAGCTCATCAAGGATCCCCGCTTCGTACTCGTCGGTCGCGGTCTCTACGCGCTCTCCGAGTGGGGATATTCGAGCGGCGTGGTTAAGGATGTCATCCGTGACGTGCTCAAGAAATACGGCCCGATGACCAAGGACCAGATCATCGAGAAGGTCCTCAAGGAGCGCTATGTGAAGCCGAACACCGTCTTGGTGAATCTCCAGAACTCCAACATCTTCAAGAAGGGGAAGGATGGGAAATACGCGCTCTCTGCGTAAGCCAGAGGGGAGATAGCTGAGGACGGGGAAACCCGTCTTTTTTCGTATAGCAGCATTCGCTGCTTTCTACCCTCATGTTATAATTCGGCCCATAATGGGTCTCGATTTTTTTTACGACCTCTTCTTTCAGCCGTTCTCCGACGGGACCTTTGTCCAGGGTCTCGGTTACGTGGTGCGCTTCATTCCGTTCTGGGGACCTCCGGTCTTCGGACTCTTCTTCTGGCGTATGTGGATCGCCTATAAGCGTAGGGATTTCATCCAGAGCCAGAAATACATTTTGTTGGAGATCAAGCTACCGAGGGAGGTGCTGCGTTCGCCGAGAGCCATGGAGCTCGCTCTTACGCATTTCCATAACGGCAGCGGAGAGAGCACTTGGTGGGATCGCTACGTGAACGGCAAGGTGCGTCCTTGGTTCTCACTCGAAATCGCTTCGATCGAAGGCAACATCCATTTCTATGTCTGGACACGCGCTCAGTTTAAAAACGTCGTAGAAGCATCCCTTTACAGCCAGTATCCTGGTATTGAGATAACCGAGGTGCCGGATTATACCGAAGCTTTCCCGTACTTCGACCCTACCCAGATGAGCGTGTGGATCTGTGATTTCAAGATGAAGAAGGAAGACGAGCATAAGCACCCGTTGAATTCATATCCCATCAAGACATACGTCGATTACGAGCTCGACAAGGACCCCAAGGAGGAGTTCAAGATAGATCCGCTCACGACAGTGCTTGAATATATCTCCATGATCGGGAAGGGCGAGCAGGTCTGGATGCAATTCCTCATCCAGGTGCATGCGGAAGGTCACGTCAAAGACAAATTCCCCTTCGGAGACATGGGCGGCCAGTCTGATGCGGATATGGGCACAGAAGGGAAAGAGACCATCAAGAAGCTCCTCGATTCCTTCAAGCCGGAGGGCGCGACCTTCCCTCGTATTCCCACGAAGGGTGAGGGCGAGATCATTGCAGCTATCGAGCGCAAGCTCTCCAAGCCGCTCTTCGACTTCGGCATGCGCATGGCATATATGGCCAAGCCGGAGAATTTCAACGGCGGGCGTATCTCCGGCTACGTGCAGATCATGAAGCCGTTCTATACCCGTAATATGAATTCCTTCGCCTTCAAGGAGGACAGTAACCTCAACGACTTCCCTTGGCAGGATTTCCAGCAGATTAGGGCTAATAAGCTGCGTAAGAAGAAGCTCGCTGCGTATCGTACGCGTTCCTGGTTCCACCCTCCCTATAAAAAGAAAGCGTATGTGCTCTCTACCGAGGAACTTGCGACCATCTGGCACTTCCCAGGATCCGTTGCTGCGACCCCAGGCATCACCCGCACCATGGCCAAGAAGATGGAAGCGCCGGATAACCTGCCTCGCTAGTCTTTTCATATGCCGCTTCTTCCATTCTTTCACCGTCCCCTCGTGCTGGTGACTCTTTCGGCAGCGCTTATCGCTCTAGCCGCCTATGCTTCTTTTGCCCTCCTCTCTTTGGCGCCAGAGGAATTCCCGAAGGGCGCCATCGTCACTGTGCCTGAGGGCACCAGCGTGCGCGGCGCAGCGCTTCTTTTTGAACAACAGCATGCGGTCTACTCTTCAAGCCTCCTCACTCTCTTGGTGCGTGCGGCAGGAGATGGCATCCGTGCAGGGGCATACCTTCTGGATCAGCCCCAGGGATCGTATGCACTCGCACTCCGTCTTGTCCGCGGGGATTTCGGTCTTGCTCCCGTGAAGCTGACTTTTCCTGAAGGGATCACTCTCAAAGAGATGGCTCAGATCTGTGAGCGTAACCTCATTGGCTGCTCCGCGGAGAGTTTCCTAGAGGCGGCCAAAGGCCAAGAAGGGTATCTTTTTCCTGAGACGTATTTCTTCCTCCCGGGTACTTCTGCGGCACGCGTAGTGGAAGCGATGCGGGCTGAATTCGACAAGCGCACAGCCGCTCTGCGCACTCAGGCTGCGGCTCTTGGGAAGCCGTTCGAACAGATTGTGGTCATGGCTTCGCTCCTTGAAGGGGAGGCCAGTACTACGCGTCATCGGCAGGAAGTAGCCGGGGTTCTCTGGAAGAGGCTCTCTATCGATATGCCGCTCCAGGTGGATGCGGCGTTCGCGTACATCATCGGCAAGACGAGCTTCGATCTCACGCGAGAGGATCTCGCTGTGGATTCTCCTTACAATACGTATATCAACAAAGGGCTGCCGCCTACGGCTATTAATAATCCGGGGATAGATGCGCTCCAAGCGGCGCTCACGCCCACCACGAGTCCGTATCTCTACTATCTGACTGGTACAAACGGCGTCTTTTACTACGCCCGCACCTACGCGGAGCATCTCAAGAATAAAGCTCGGTATCTCAAGACAAATTGACCATTCAGCATAGCGCACGTAAAGTCGGAAGCATGCAGCAGGAAAAGAACGGGAAGGAGAAGGTATTCGTCGGCCTCTCTGGCGGAGTGGATAGCTCGGTGGCACTCGCGCTCCTCAAGGAGCAGGGCTACGACGTCACCGGCGTCTTCATCAAGACTTGGCAGCCTTCTTACGTGTACTGCACGGCTAAGGAGGATCGATTGGATGCTATGCGAGTCTGCGCTCTCCTCAATGTCCCGTTCCGTACGCTCGATCTGGAAGAGGAGTACAAGCGTGAAGTGGCCGATTATATGATCGCGGAATACGCGAAGGGGCGTACGCCGAATCCCGATGTGATGTGTAATCGGAAGATAAAGTTCGGCGCGTTCCTGCGCTTTGCGCGCGAGCAGGGTGCGGATCTGGTGGCGACGGGTCACTACGCACAGCGGATATATAACCAGCGGACTAATGTATATGAGCTCCATCGCGGGGCAGATCCGAAGAAGGATCAGTCCTATTTCCTTTATGCGCTCGGACAGGCGGAGCTCGCGCAGATCCTTTTTCCGATAGGGTACATGGAGAAGAGCGCCGTACGCGCCGAGGCCAAGAGCTTCAAGCTGCCCACAGCAGAAAAGAAGGATAGCCAGGGTATCTGCTTCCTCGGGATGGTAGATATGAAAGACTTCCTTGCACGTCATTTAAAGACCGAGCGAGGAGCCGTGCTCGATACCAAGGGGAAGACAATCGGCTCTCACGATGGGGCAGCGCTCTATACCCTGGGCGAGAGGCACGGTTTCTCCGTGGAAGCCTCCGGGACCGGTCAGAAGCCGCTTTACGTGGTCGGCAAGGATATTCAGGCGAATACGCTCACTGTCTCTACGACGCCTGGAGCAATGAAGGGTAGTGTACGGATTCCTCTCGAAGGGGTTCAGAGCGTTAATCCCAAGGGGTTACCAGGCGCAGTAGTGGAAGCCGAGATCCGCTACCATGGGGAGCGGCATCCGTGCCGCATAGAAGTTAAGAAGGGCAAGGTGCAAGCCGTCTTTTCCACACCTCTCCTCGTCTCTCCCGGGCAGTCGGTGGTCTTTTACGCTGGTTCTGAGTGTCTGGGAGGCGGAGTAGTCGCCACTCCTTAGTTTCTAGCTTCCTCCTGGTATACTGGAAGCTAATGATCATTCGGATACTCCTCCTCTCACTCCTTGCGATGCTCATCGGCTCCGTATGGCTCGGGTATGAGCGCGGCCCTTTCAAGGATCTCCGTCTCCTCTTCCCGGCTGCAGCGCGCCAGGCGGTCGAACCGCTTTTCGAGATTCCCGTACTTCATCAGTATCGTCATGGCGCGCATATCTATGTGGGAGAGCTCGACGTTCCCTCTACCTGTCACCGCATAGATGCGGAGTCGATCGTCCGCGAATCATATCCCGAGCAGGTTTCCATAAATCTCTCCGTTCTTACCGACGGGGATTCCTGTGAACAGAGGCAGACGCTCAAGCGCTTCAAGGTGGCCTTCCAAGCGAGCCCTGAGGCCCGCGTCTCAGTGTTTCTCGATGGCAAGCGATCCACCCTTGTCATCACCGAGGCGGCTTCTACCTCGAGCCTCGAAGCGCTTCCTATAGACTGAATATGCCCAAAACCATACTTGTCACTAAGGCTAATGGGGATCAGGAGCCCTTCGATCCTTCCAAGCTCATCCAGTCGCTGGAGCGCGCGGGTGCCAAGCCAAAGGTAGTGAACGAGGTGCTGAAGGGAGTGCGCACCTCTCTCACTTCGGGTATTGGCACGCATGAGATATATAAGCGGGCGTTCGAGCTCTTGCGCACTATCGAGAAGCCGGTAGCCGCACGATACTCTCTTAAGCGCGCAGTACTCGCCCTCGGCCCCTCTGGGTTCCCGTTTGAGGATTACATCGGGGAGATCTTCCGCTCTCGTGGTTTTACTGTAGCTACGGGCCAGATGCTCTCCGGCTCCTGCGTCGAGCATGAAGTGGATCTTGTCGCGCATACGCCGAACAAATACATCATCGGGGAGATCAAGTTCCATAACCAGCTCGGCCTCAAGAGCGACCTCAAGGTAGCCCTTTATGTGAACGCGCGGGTGGAAGACATCCGCAAGTTCCGCGTTAAGCGGGGCGAGCGGCTCATCGACGAGGGTTGGCTCATCACCAATACCAAATTCACCAAGGCGGCGGTGACCTATGCCAACTGCTCGGGATTGAAGCTCGTGAGCTGGACCTATCCCCGCTACGGCAACCTGCAGGATCTCATCGAGGAGGCCCAAGCTCACCCGCTGACCTGCCTTACTTCGCTTACGGGGGCAGACAAGACGCGGCTCATGCAGGCGGGGATTGTGCTCTGTAAGACTCTGGGGGAGAGGGAGGGAGAGATGCCTGGCTTCGGCATAACCGGGGAGAAGCTCAAGCGGGTTCTCACCGAGGCTCGCTCGGTGTGCGAGAGTCATTTTTAAACGCTACAATATAGGTCTAACATAATATCCATGCCCATACTTACTCCGGTGGATGCCATCATCTTCTTCCAGCTTGCCCTCGCTATGCTTCTCGGTATGTCGCTCGGCCTGGAGCGCACCCTTGCGCACAAGGCAGCAGGACTCCGCACCTATGCGCTCGTCTCTATGGGCTCCGCGCTCCTTATCATCATCGCCAACATCGTCCTTGAAACCTTCTCGGCTTCTGCGGGCATAGATCCTCTGCGCGTAATGGCTTCCGTGGTCATGGGTATCGGTTTCCTCTGTGGCGGCGTCATCTTTATGAAAGATGAGCAGCTCTCGGGGCTAACCACAGCGACTGGTATCTGGGTTGCTACCGCCATCGGTATCGCGGTGGGCTTCCGCCTCTATGTCATCGCCGTTATGGCGACCGCGCTCACGCTCTTCGTGTTCACGGCTCTCTGGTACGTGGAGCAGATGGTCAAGAGGTCTTCGCAGTAAGACGCAGTAGACAAGTTTATAAATACGGGTTATAGTAGAAGAACTTAGGAACGTCTGTACCTGCGTTTGATGTGGTTACGCCATGGGCCACGTCCTGCACGCAGACTTATTCCTCCCGAGCGCCAACCGCGCTCGGGTTTTTTCTTTGTCTCGAAGCAAAGTGATATAGTGAGCAGATGAGCGATGAGCGAAAGATGTACAATCCCAACCGAAGTCCGGATTGGAATTACGGTGGTCCCAAGTGGCGCCTGTCCCGCTCCAAGATCGACCTTTTCATAGAATGCCCGCGTTGTTTCTATTTAGATAACAAGCTCGGCACCGGGCGTCCCCGCGGACCGTCTTTTACTCTAAACATTGCCGTCGACGCGCTCCTCAAGAAGGAATTCGACGTACATCGAGCGAATGGCTCTACGCACCCGCTCATGAAGGCGTATGGGGTGGATGCCATACCCTTTGCAGATCCGAAGATGGATGTCTGGAGGGAGAATTTCAAGGGAGTGGAATATCGCGACAAGGAGACCGGTTTCGTCATTTCCGGAGCAGTGGACGATGTCTGGCAGAACCCAGAGGGTGAACTCATTGTTGTCGATTACAAGGCTACGTCCAAGGACGGCAAGATCGAGACGCTGGCTGATTCCGCCTGGGAAGCCCAGTACCAGCGGCAGATGGGCGTATATCAGTGGCTTTTGAGTAAGAATGGATATCCAGTCTCCAAGACGGGGTATTTCGTGTACGCGAATGCGAGCAAGGACAAGGCGGCTTTCGATGCGCAGCTTGAGTTTGAGATAACGGTGATTCCGTGTGAAGGAGAGACGGAGTGGATCGACAAGGTCCTGCCCGAGATCAAGGCCTGCCTTGAGAGCGATAAATTACCCAAGGTGGGTAATGCCTGCGAGTATTGTCCATATCGAGAAGCGGCGGGGAAGAAGCTGCAGGCTCTCGTAAGGAAATAATATGAAATCAAGACTCACGGAGTTTAAGATAAAATCCTTTGCTGAGCGTGTGCGCGCGGTGGTCAAAGATATCCCCAAAGGAAAGACCATGACCTACAAGGAGGTAGCGGCGAAGGCGGGGAATCCGGGGGCCTCGCGTGCGGTGGGTACCGTCATGAGTCGCAATCAGGATCCTAAGGTGCCATGCCATCGGGTACTCCGTTCAGATGGCAAGCTGGGCGGCTACAATGGAGGTATTGAACGCAAGGTAGCGAAGCTTCGGGCGGAAGGGGTCAAGATATGAACGAGGGGAAGAAAGAGAAGATGCGGCAGATAGAGGGAGAGGTGCTGGCGCTTACTTCCTCTCCGCTTTACGCATATCGCACGGAGAACAAGTATCTGCCGGTGATCGGTGAGGGAAGCTGTGATGCAGAGATCATGTTTGTAGGGGAGGCTCCAGGGAGGAATGAAGCTAAGACCGGCCGCCCCTTCTGCGGGGCCGCGGGCAAGATCCTCGACGAGCTCTTAGCTTCCGTGCATATCCCGCGCGAGGACATCTATATCACCAATATCGTGAAGGATCGCCCGCCTCAGAACCGCGATCCGCTGCCGGAAGAGATCGCGAGCTACGGACCGTTCCTTGATCGGCAGATCGAGATCATACAGCCGAAGGTGATCGCCACTCTCGGGCGCTACTCGATGGTCTACGTCATGCAGAAGCTGGGGCTTGAGGATCGCCTCGACACTATCGGCGCGCTCCATGGGCAGGCTCTTCCTGCAAGGACTTCGTACGGAGAGATTACTATCTTTCCACTGTACCATCCGGCTTCCGCCATTTATAATCCTGCCTTGAAAGAAACCCTTCTTAAAGATTTCGCTCATATCCCTTTTCACGTAAATTAACCATGTACCTTACTCCGCGCATCGAACAAGCCATCAGGGCCGCCTGCCTTCTCCATGACGGACAGAAGCGCCGGGCGAAGCGGGATATTCCCTATGTGAGCCATCTCTTCTCGGTGGCGGCGCTTCTCTCTAATCATGCCAAGGACGAGGATGTGGTCATCGGCGGACTCCTGCATGATTCGCTCGAGGACACCGGCTATACTCGTGAGGCGCTTGAGGCCGATTTCGGTTCACGGGTGGCGATGATGGTGGTTGAGGTCACCGAAGAGAAGGAGAGGGATGGTTCCCCGATCTCTTGGAAGGACAGGAAGCGTGCGTATGTGGAGGGCCTGGAGCAGGCGAGTGCGGAGGGGCTCATGATCGCTGCGGCGGACAAGATCCACAACCTCTCTACCACCATCAGTGATTTCGATATCCATGGCGAGGCCATCTGGCAGAACTTCCGCGTACCTATCGAGGAGCAGATGTGGTTCTATCGGGAAGTTCTCGGGGTGCTGGAGCGTCGTCTGGAGAGCCCGATCGTCGCGGAATACCAGGAAATGGTAAAGCGCGGCAAGGAGGTGTTTAATTGCTAACAACAAACCTATGTGGATGCTTTATGCGTTTCTCTCGGCAGTCCTCGCGGCGGCTACCGCCATCTTCGGCAAGATCGGGGTGAAGGGGGTGGATTCAACCCTCGCTACTACATTGCGGGCGGTGGTGATGACGCTCTTTTTGCTTCCAGTAGCCTTCTTCGCAGGATCGTTCTCTAAGCTCACGGGAGAATTCCTCGGCTCCAAGGTGTTTGGCTTCATCGTGCTCTCAGCTATTGCGGGCGCGCTCTCCTGGATATTTTATTTCCTGGCGCTTCAGAGCGGTACGGCAAGCGGCGTCTCCGCCATCGATCGCCTCAGCATCGTATTGGTGATAATCTTCGCAGCGCTCTTCCTGGGGGAGGCGCTCACGGTAAAAACAGCCCTCGGAGCCCTCCTCATTACCGCTGGAGCTGTCCTCATCGCTTTCAAGTAATTAATCCTGTACTCACATGCCTCCTCTCAAGAACTATCAAACCGGCTGGGATCTCAAGACCTACGACTACTCCTCGCTCAAGGATCCGAAAATAGAGAAGGATACGCGGGCGCTTGAGAAGGCAATACTTGCTTTCGCTAAGAAATATAAAGGAAAGTCGGATTATCTCAAGAATGAAGGCAAGCTACTTTCTGCACTTAAGGACCTGGAGACGCTCGAGGCTATTCCCGCAAAGGCCCTCATGTACGTCAATTTTGTAAGGGAACTTGATTCCGAGAATCGTGAAGCCGAAGCCCTCATTAACCGTCTCTCTGACCGCTTCACCAAGGCAGGGAACGAAGTCATCTTCTTCGGACTCTCTTTGGGGAAGATTGATAAAGCCTTCCAGAAGAAACTTTTGAAGAGTCCTCGCTTCGCTCCCTACCGCTATTTCCTCGAAAGTACCTTTGAGACGGCCAAGTACAATCTCTCTGAACCGGAGGAGAAGATCCTCAGCCTCAAGCGCAAAGCTTCTTCCGAACTCTGGGTGGATGGCGTGGAGAAGGCGCAGCGCAAGCTCACCATCAATTTCAAGGGCGAGGAGATGCCTCTTGCGGGAGCCATGAACAAGATTTCCATGCTGCCTACGGAAGACCGTCGCGCGCTCGGACGCATGGTCACAGAGGCGCTCCGCGGGGTGGGAGATTTTGCAGAGGGGGAGATGAACGCGGTCGCGGAAAACAAGAAGGTGAGTGATGAGCTGCGGGGATACAAGGAACCGTACTCAGCTACCATCATCGGCTATGAGAATGATGAGCGCGCCATCCTTAATCTAGTGAAGGCGGTGAGCAAGGGCTTCCCGCTCAGCCAGCGCTTCCACGCACTTAAGCAGAAGGCACTCGGACTTCCGCATATGGAATATGCGGATAGGGCCGTTTCCATAGGAAAAACTGATGAAAAGATTCCGTTTGAAGAGGGCCTCACAACCGTGCGTGATGTTTTCTACGGATTGGATGAATCCTACGGTTCTATTCTCGATCGCTTCCTAAAGAGCGGGCAGATTGATGTCTTTCCCAAGAAGGGCAAGGCAGGCGGAGCTTACTGCTCCGGTAATACCAATATGCCTACCATGGTGCTGCTCAACCACGTGGACAATCTCAACTCCACCATGACCCTGGCGCATGAGATGGGGCATGCAATACATACGGAGAAGAGCAAAGCGCAGCCTGTGCTGTATCAGGACTATTCCACTTCTGTAGCCGAGACCGCCAGCACGCTCTTTGAAGCGTTGGTGTTCGACTCCATCTTCAAGAAGCTCTCTGGGCGGGATCGCGCCATCGCGCTCCATGACAAGATTCAGGACGACATCCAGACCATCTTCCGCCAGATCGCCTTCTTCAACTTCGAGCTCGAGTTCCACCAGAGAGTGCGCAAAGAAGGCTTCTTGGACAAGGACAGCATCGCCGCGCTCCTCAACAAGCATATGCAGTCGTACTTGGGTAAGGGCTTCAAGCTCTCCGAGAGCGACGGCTACTTCTTCGTAGCGGTGATGCATTTCCGCAGACCCTTCTACGTCTACTCCTACGCCTATGGCCAGCTCATCAGCAAGGCGCTCGTCAGCCGCTACAAGAAAGATCCTGCCTACATCAAGAAGATTGATCAGTTCCTCACGGCAGGAGGAAGCAAGAAGCCGGAGCAGATCTTCAAGGATATTGGCCTCAATACCCTCGATATTGGAGTCTTCGAGGAGGGACTGAAGAGTATTAAGGCGGATATCGATGAGTTCGAGAAACTCTTACCGGAGATTACGGGGGAGAAATAAATGGCATCTGACACGCTCGTCATCGGTATCCAAGGAGGAGAGGGGAGCTTCAATGAGGAAGCCATCCGTCTCTATACGAAAGAGAAGGGGATTACTAAGTTCCGCATAAAATATCTCTATACAACGAGGAGAGTACTCGAGGCACTCCATGAGAAGAAGATTGATCGCGGGATCTTTGCTATCGAGAACTCCATCGGCGGCACGGTCTGGGAGACGGTCAATGCGCTCTCTGAGTTCAACTGCAAGATTTTGGATAGCTATAAGCTGCCGGTGCGGCATTGTCTCTTGGCGAAGCCGGGGACGAAGGAGAAGGATATAAAGATCATCATGTCCCACCCTCAGGCGCTCGCGCAGACCAAGAAGACTGTCACCAAGCTCTATCCAAAGGCGAAGACTGTCTCTGGCGACGGTATCCTGGTAGATCAGGCTACCGCCGCAAGCGCGCTCGCCAAGGGCAAGCTACCCCTAGGTACTGCAGTCATCGCTTCGCGCACTGCAGGGGAGATCTATGGACTCGATATCCTCCGGGAGAACCTGCAGGATAAGAAAAAGAATCTGACTACTTTCTTGTTCGTGAGTCGTTTTAACAAGGATAGATAATATTCATACCTATTGACTTTGTGTCTAGGTAATGGCAAAAAGTACGGGTATCTAGTTCCGAACGGGAAGGTGCTGAAGATGAAGATGTTCTTGATAGACCACGAAGAGAGGTGTGTTCCTCTCGCGCCGTGTCGTTCGTGTGTCGCGGCTTCGTTTCTCCGGGAAAAGCTGACCCCTGAGGAACTCGCCGCGTTTCTTGCCCTGATGAAGGGTACTGCTGAGGCCACTATCGGCCTCGATGAGTCTCTTGATGCGCTTCATTTGCCGGCGAGGGTGCTAAATCCTCTCCTGAACAGCGAGATCAGGACCATTCGAGATGTTCTGGCGAAGACCGAGCAAGAGCTGCTCAGGGTGCCCAATTTCGGAAAGAAGGTCATGGGTGACCTTGATGCTGCACTTCTCAAGCGCGGACGCCGGCGAGGCGAACCGATTCCGCAATAACCGAATGAGAAGCCGAAAGCCCTCCGGGGCCGTAGGCTTTTCTTTTTACTACTCAAAAAGCCTTTATTCTGCTAGCATAACGGGCGTGAACACTAGCGAAATACGGAGCAAATACCTGGAGTTTTTCAAATCAAAGGGCCACGCCATCGTGCCTTCGGCCCCACTCGTTCCTGAGAACGACCCGACGACTCTCTTTACGGGTTCTGGCATGCAGCCGATGCTTCCGTACTTCCTGGGCCAGCCGCACCCTCTGGGCAAGCGCGTGGCCGACAGCCAGAAGTCTTTTCGTGCGCAAGATATCGAGGAGGTGGGGGACAATCGCCATACTACTTTCTTCGAGATGCTCGGTAACTGGTCCTTTGGTGACTATTTCAAACAAGAACAGATCCCTTGGATGTTTGAGTTTTTGACGACCGAGATTGGTCTTGATCCTAAGCGTCTCTACTTCACCTGCCACGCGGGGAACGAAGCGCTTGGAATACCTCGTGATACTGAAGCTGCCGGGCTGTGGGTCAAGCTTCTCTCTGAGAAGGGCGTAGATGCACAAATAGCAGAAGATGCC
Organism: Candidatus Parcubacteria bacterium; assembly: GCA_021414235.1. NCBI lineage: Bacteria > Candidatus Parcubacteria > Candidatus Parcubacteria bacterium. The sequence continues at coordinate 412,357 of JAIOOV010000004.1, read as the reverse complement.
GAGACTAAGGGTACGCAGGGAGCGCGCATCTTTTATTATGGCGACAAGAAGAACTGGTGGAGTCGTGCAGGTGTACCAGAGAACATGCCGGAAGGGGAACCAGGGGGACCTGACACGGAGATGTTCTGGGACTTTGGCATTGAGCGTGGGCTGCACGAGGAATCCATCTGGAAGGATGAGCCGTGCCATGTGAACTGCGATTGCGGCCGTTTCTTAGAGATCGGTAACAACGTGTTCATGCAGTATGTGAAGAAGAATGGTGCTTTCGAGAAGCTGCCTGCTCCCAATGTGGACTTCGGCGGAGGCTTGGAGCGTATCGCTGCGGCGCTGAATGATGATCCGGATGTATTCAAGACGGATCTCTTCCAGAATCTTCGGGAGGCCATAGAGCGGGTATCTGGTAGAGAGTATGGCAAGGACGAGAAGATGACTCGCGCCTTTCGTGTGGTCATGGATCACCTCCGTGCCTCCGTATTCCTCATCGGCGATGGGGTGATCCCGTCTAACACTGACCAGGGGTATGTTCTCCGCCGTCTCCTTCGCCGCGCTATCCGCTTCTCCGATATCCTTGGCGTCCAAGAGGGTAATTTTCATATGTTTGCGGAAGGGGTGATTGATACCTATGCGGCTGACTACAAAGAGCTGGGCGAGCGCAGGGCTGCGATCGTAGAGGAGATTCGCAAAGAGGAGGAGAAGTTCCGTGAGACCCTCCAGAAGGGGCTCAAGGAGTTCTCTCGCCGTACGGGCGATCATGTCTCAGGCCTGGAAGCTTTCAATCTCTACCAGAGCTATGGTTTTCCTATTGAAGTGACTGAGGAGCTCGCAGCGGAGAGGGGGCTAGAGGTGGATCGTGCTGGATTTAATGAGGAGATGAAGAAGCATCAAGATCTCTCGCGTGCTGGCTCGGAGAAGAAGTTTAAAGGGGGCCTTGCGGGGCACTCCGATATCGAGGTGAAGTACCACACTGCCACGCACCTCCTCCACAAGGCACTTCGCACTGTCTTGGGTGAGAACGTCCAGCAGAAAGGCAGCAACATCACTCCTGAGCGCCTGCGCTTCGACTTTGCGCATCCGCAGAAGATGACTCCCGAGGAGATCGCTAAGGTTGAAGCCTTGGTGAATGAGAAGATCCAGGAGGATCTGGAAGTTGTTCGTGAGGAAGTGTCGCTTGAAGAGGCACGTAATCGTGGAGCTATCGGACTCTTCGGCGAGAAGTATGGCGATACGGTTTCTATATATACCGTGATGGGGAAGGATGGTAAGCCTTTCAGCCTTGAGTTCTGCGGTGGGCCGCATGTTACGCGCACTGGCGAGATGGGTGTGTTTAAGATTTCTAAGGAAGAAGCGGTGAGCGCTGGGGTGAGGAGGATAAAGGCTGTTCTCGAATCTCGATGAAAAATCAAGAATTAAGGAATCATATCCAAGGTTCTGTTTTGAAAAAACAATTTCTTGAAGCTTTTTTATTGCAAAGTGCGTACCTGGAGGCAGTAGTTAAAATGATTGTTGATTTTCAGGTTTTTAGAATCACCAAACAAAATACCAACTCTGAGCTTGATAAGATTGCTCAAGAAATACGTGACACTTTCACTCAAAAAAGTTTATACAGTCTGATTGATTTTCTCTTTGAGAGTGGTGTTTTGAATGAGGATTTAAAGAAAAATTTACACGCATATCGCGTAATTAGAAATAAAATACTGCACGATTTGGTAACTCAGATTTTTTCTCAAAAATTTGAGTTAGAAATCGAAGAAGCTTGTAAATTAGGTAATAAGATTTTATCTGATACGCGTTTTACCGAAATGATTGAAGCAATTGATACTATCGAAGAAGGCATTCTAAAAAGATCTTTACAAAAAATCGACTTGGCTTCGAAAGAAACTCCAGTTAATGAAGGTGAAAAACACGAATAAATTTAGGGTAGCGTCCGAAAAGTAATCGAATACCGCATCGTTTTAGTCTTGGCCACAGAATGCTGCCAGTTCCAGCGGATATCTTTTTGCATCACGTAGACGGAGCGTGGCTCTAGCTCCAGAGCTACCACATCCTTCAGATCTTTCTTTTCCTCACGGCGTTTGATGGGACGGAAGCGCATGCGTGCCCAGCCTGAAAGCGAGAGACCGATGACATGCTCAAAGCCTTCGTTGTCTCGATGCCAGCCGAGGGCAGAGCCAGGAGAGTATTCGTTAATGAGGGCTTCTACGATCCTCTTTGGATCTATATCGAGCCATTTGCCGATACGAATCTGCACAGGACGGAGAAAGGGCGGAAGGGGAGGGCCGGGAATGAATTTCTTATTATCGAAATCATAGCCCCAGCCGAGGGAGAAGTGTCGTCGCTTGGCGGTGTATTCCTTGTATTGCGCCTCTTCGAGCGGCAGGTCTTCAATGTAAGAGAGGATTTCCAGTTCTTCTTCTGGGGTAATGAAATCAGGCCTATACACCAGGCCCGTAGGGAGCTGGAGTCCCGTATCAAAGAGCTTGTTCTGGTTTCCAGGTCGTGTCATGGCGGAGATATCCACAGTGTATATGTGTATTACGTGTATTGCATAGTGGAATACATGCTATGATATACACATGGATAGGTCGCAAGCATCTGGAACCTTAGAACAACCCGATATGAACCTCATTACTTGGGCTTTTGTCTTCGCCGCGATCAGTATCCTCCTGTTGTATTTCCCCAAAACGATCGTCATACCCCTGGTTGGAGGCCTCGCTATCGGTCTCTTTGCTGGAGGATTCAAGGTGCAGGATATCTTTTAGTGCTTCCGCGGAGTTCTATCTTCAAACAACCATGAATACCATCAAAGAAACCCCGTTCTTCCGCAAAGAGACTGATCATTTCGTTCTCTACAAGCCCGCACCGCTCCCCAAAGGCAAGAAAAAGCTGGTAGAAGTAAGCGGCATCCAGGCAGTCGGACGATTCAAGACCTGGCAGGAGGCGCAGATAGAGAGTCTTCGTCATTTCGGCCGCAAAGCCGCTAAGGTGATATAAATATAAGTATGAAATTACCTCTTACTCCTAAGCAGAACCGAGTCCTAGAGCTCATCAAAGTGCATCTCGCCATGCACAAAGAGTCTCCTACGGTGGGCGAGCTCTGTGCAGCCCTCGCATTCCGCTCCCAGCGTACCGTCTCTCAATATCTGGAATCTCTGGAGCGAAAAGGCTATATCCTCCGCCGTAAGAACGCTCATAGGAATATCGAGATCCGACAGGAAAATGAAAGACGTGTCCTTACCGTGAGTATCCCAGTCATCGCCTCCGTAGGTTGTGACGATCTCTCAGTCTTTGCCCAAGAGAGCTATGACGAATACCTGGAGGTGGATAAGGAGATCGTAGACAAGGAGGACGGCAACATCGTGGGCGTGCGCGTGGTAGGTGACTCCATGGAAGAAGCGGGTATTCATCCTGGTGACTACCTCCTCATCCGCTTCAGCGATCACGTGGAGAATGGGGACCGAGTGGCTGCCATAGTGGACGACATGATCACGGTGAAGCGCCTGGAGCGTAAAGACGGCATGACCATTCTCTGGCCGGAGTCCAAAAATCCCAAGTACAAGCCTATGGTGCTCTCGGGTAATTTCAAGATAATCGGCAAGGTGCTTTGCATAATCTCTGATCCGATGGCTGAGGTGACCGATGTGGTTCCTGTTGCTGAATGGAGCTAGTGCCGGATACTAATGATATGAAAGTAATAATCGGTAAAAATGATATTTTACCAATAGGTGAATATCAGCTCACTGATCCAAGTAAGCTCGAGAACGCCAAAGGCAATATACCTTTTCCTCGTGGCGACCGGAGAATTTTAATTGAATACGATCGGATTGGCGGACGCGTAATCAAAGAAGAAAGCGTACTTCCGCCGCAGAGTTTATGGAATCTTGAAAAGAACAGGGTAATTGAGGAATATTCTGATCCTGAAATTATTGAGGTACTACGGAGAGCTGAAAATACTAATGTACCGGGTAGTCTCTATCAGAAGGCGAGATATGAGTGGGAGCAGAGGCAGCAAAATAAGAACCTTGAGCAAACAGCTTCTTTAATTGCTGAAATCAGGGAATTGAAAGAGGTAACGAAAGTTAACGCTGAGACATCGACAAAAGATACAAAGAGAGCGAATATACTAGCTTCGTTAGCGATAATAATTTCAGTACTAGGGATTCTAGCGCAGGTTGCTCTAGATATTGAGCGCAAAGATAGCTGCGCCGACTTCGGTGGTGGAAATATCAGGTGCACTACGTGGTACGATGCAGGAATTTTCGGTACTTGGGTAATACCTGAACGTTCAATTACAAAATAATATAGTCTAAAATCCTCTTCTTTTTCGTAAGTCTGGGAAGACTGCTGTACTATTCAATTCCATGACCCAAGCGGAAGCTCTCGACATCCTGAAGATGGGTAAGAACGTGTTCCTCACCGGCGCAGCCGGGAGCGGCAAGACACATGTCCTGCGGGAGTTCATACAGTGGTTGAAGGAGAACAATATCGGTACCGCCATCACCGCCTCTACGGGAATCGCCGGCACCCACCTAGGGGGCACTACTATTCACGCCTGGAGCGGGCTCGGCATCCGGGACAAGCTCTCCGAGCAGGACATAGACGACCTAGAAGCATTTCAATACCTCTGGAAGCGCTATGAAGGCACCCAGGTGCTCATCATTGATGAGATCTCGATGCTGCATCATTTCCGCCTCGATCTTCTGGATCGGCTCGCCAGAGCGTTCAAGAGGAACGGCAATGAGCCCTTCGGCGGGATGCAGATAGTGGTCTGCGGAGACTTCTTCCAGCTTCCTCCCATCACACGCCCCGGAGAGCCAGAGGCACTCTTTGCCTACTCCTCCAGGGCGTGGAAAGAACTCGAGCCTAAAGTTTGCTATCTCGAAGAGCAGCACCGTCAGAGCGATGATGTGCTCCTCTCCATTCTGAATGCGATAAGAAGCGGGGAGATAGAAGAAGATACACTCTCGGCTCTCCAGGACTGCTATCAGCGGGAGATCACGCTTGAAGTGGAGCCGACGAGGCTTTCGACGCATAACGAGAACGTAGACACCATCAATGAGACGGAACTGAAGAAGATAAAGGGAAGCGAGCGTAGATACGTGATGAACTCCCGCGGCAAGCAGGGCCTAGTGGATTCCCTCAAGAAGAGCTGCCTTGCACCCGATGTGCTGGTGCTGAAGGAGGGCGCACGAGTGATGTTCGTAAAGAATAACTACGAGAAGGGCTACGTGAATGGAACGCTCGGTATCGTAGAGAGCTTTGATGATTTTGGCATGCCGCGGATAAAGACCGCTCAGGGGAAAGTGATCGAAGGGGGCGTAGAGAGTTGGAAAATTGAAGAGGATGGCAAGGTAAAAGCTGAGATATCGCAACTCCCTCTGCGCCTCGCCTGGGCCATCACCATCCACAAGAGCCAGGGCATGAGCTTGGACGCTGCTGAGATAGATCTCTCCCGCTCCTTTGCACCGGGCATGGGCTATGTAGCGCTCTCTCGCGTGCGCTCTCTCGCTGGGCTCAAGCTTTTGGGCTTCAACCATCGCGCGCTCCAGATCCATCCGGAAGTGATCGAGAAAGACGCGGATTTCAAACGCGTCTCCAAGCGTGCAGTGAATATGCTGGACGATATGGGGCCGGATGAGATACGTGCGGCTCAAGACGGCTATGTCGCGCGCTTCAGCAAAGGGAAGCGGGATGAGAGCGAAGAAGGAGAAGATATCCCGACCCACCACAAGACCCGAGAGCTCATCAGTCAGAAATTGAATCTGGAGGAGATAGCTCAGATTAGAGGCCTCACTCAGGGGACCGTGCTCTCTCATATCGAAAAGCTACAGGAGGAAGGGGAGAAGGTGGATATCGACTACCTCAAACCGAATGAGCTGACTCCTAAGAAGCTGAAGATCATTCGCAAAGCATTCCTCGAATCAAAGGAAAAGAATGGTGACTTACGCCTAGCACCGGTGAAGTTCGCCCTAGAGAGGGAAGGTGAGGAGTATTCCTACGATGAGCTCCGCCTGTATCGTCTTTTTGCGAAGCTAGACTGATCTTTGTCCTGGCCAGGTAAGATATCTCGGAAATCGTCGTCACAAGAATAGACCTCGGATGCAAGGAGACGCTCTTTGCCCTTACGTATATCCGAGAAGTCTGTTAAGGTCGGGTATCCTGCAAGGTCAGCAGGTTCTGTTAGCAACCAGTTTAACTATTCACCATCATGGACGACGATAACAAGAAGAAACTGGACGAAACCGAGACTCCTGAAGAGCCGAAGACTGACGGAACCGAGGGCGACGCTTCTCCTGAGACCATGGCTCCTGTACAGGAACCTGAGACCACGACCGAGAAAGACGCCTAACTCAAACAGAAACGCTCCCCAAGGGGAGCGTTTCTGTTTTGGGCGAAGCGGGAGAATAGCGCTATACTATCCAGCATGAACCGTGAACAACTACGTCCATACTTCCTGATACTCCTCCTTTTAGGAGTCTTTTTCTTGGTAGGTCTCATCTTCCTGCCGTTCCTTCCTCCGCTCATCCTGGCAGCAGTCTTCTCCGTAGTGCTCTACCCGCTCTATGGCCGGATCCGCGTGCGCCTGGGGGACTGGCCCAGCTTGGCTGCTGTACTTACCGTCCTTCTCAGCTTAGTGGTAGTGCTCATCCCACTCTCGCTCCTGGTGACTCTGGTAGGGAACGAGGCTCGCGACCTGTATCTCTCTATAGAGTATGGCGCAGGGGAGACTCACCTCATGGAGATCCTGACGCACATTGAAAGCGCGGTTGGTAATTTCATTCCCGGCACAGAGGGGCTCGCAGCAAAGCTTGCCGCCAACATCGACACTTACGTGCGCACGAGCCTTACCTGGATCATCAGCCATGCGGGCAGTGCTTTCTCTAGCGTAGCCTCTCTTCTCCTCGCAACCTTCCTCTTCCTGCTCTCTCTGTATTACTTCCTGCGTGACGGCCGTAAGCTGAAGCGTGTCTTGGTGGATCTCTCCCCGCTTAACGACAAGGACGACGAGGAGGTCTTTAATCGCCTCGGACTGGCAGTGAACTCGGTGGTGAGGGGGAATCTGCTCATAGCGCTCATTCAAGGAACCCTTGCTGCTATTGGCTTCACCCTCTTCGGTGTCCCCAGCGCCATCCTCTGGGGAGCGCTCACCGCTCTTGCGGCACTCGTACCGAGCATCGGCACCGCGCTCATATTCATACCCGCGATCATCTATCTTTTCTTCGCGGTGGGCAGCCTCCCAGCCCTCGGACTTCTGTTATGGGGTTCTCTTGCTGTCGGTCTCATCGACAACCTCCTTGGTCCCAAGCTCGTAGGTAGAGGAATGAGCCTCCATCCGCTTCTCGTCCTTCTTTCTGTGCTCGGCGCACTCGCGCTCTTCGGCCCCATCGGTATCTTCTTGGGCCCGCTCTCGGTGAGTTTCCTCTTCGCACTCCTCTCTATCTACTCCGAATCTTCGCGTATTGGATAATCTCCCTTTAGAGAAGAGGGTGCCTGCGGTATACTTTTAGCGATGGGACTGTTCTCTCGTTCAACTTTTCATTCGCATCCTAAGCTCGTCCTCACCGTAGACGCTCCTTCAGGCAGCGTGGAGGCAGCGCTTGCGCTCGCGCACGGCGACAAGGTGCACATCCCGGCTATGGCTGCGAGTACGCTCTCTACAGAGAGACGCCCGCTCCGCATGGGCCTGCGTTCCGCGCTTGAAGCACTCTCCCGTGACATCCATGCTCATGGCCTGCCGCTCCCCAAAGAGGCGGTGGTACTGGTCAGTTCCCCTTCATATCGCGCATCCACCGAGATCATCCGCTACGAGGAGACCTCAGATTTCAAAGTGACGCCTGCCCTCGTGCAAAAGCTCCTCGAAGCGCATTTCAAGCGCGGAGGAGGGGAGAGCGAGGGTTCGCATCTCATCGGCACCGTAGTGAATGGCTACCGCACCCTGGAGCCCTACGGACTGTTCGGACGTACGTTGGAGCTTTTTGTATTGAAAAGTGCTCTGGAGCGGGAAACCGCCCGACTCATCGAGAGCGAGATCCTGCGCTTTTTCCATCTGCCGGTGCTCGTAGAGCCGCTTTCCCTCGCGCTCTCGGTGAGTCTGCGTACCGCCATGCCCGCACTCGACAAAGGGACGCATCTCTCGGTGCATATGAGCGGGCGTGCCACTGAGCTCCTTCATTTCGAAGAAGGGATGCTCCTCGAATCGGCATCTTTTCCCATAGGGGCGCAGGATCTCTTCACGGCGATCAGCCGCAGCTTGCATACGACCGTAGAGGTGATGCGCGACAAGATCCGCCTCTCCCATAAAGGGCACGCCGCGCTCTCTGTGGATCTGCTTCGCCTCGCTGGTAAGGAGTGGGTCTCACTCTTCGAGAAGGCCTCCGAGATGATCACAGAGCGCTCTCCGCGGCCGGAGAGTGTGGTGCTCCTTGCTCCCCCCGAGATATTGCATCCGCTCGAAGCGCTCATCCGGGGGAGCTTCACATATCACCGGGGAGGCCGTCGGGGGCTTCCGGTGATCCCTCTTACCGGAGTCACTCTCTCGCGCAGTGTCGCACTCCCAGGGGATCTTGGTAGCGCCACGCTCGCTATCGCCGCACTCTTCGCGCACACGCAGCGTTCTCCCTTCCTCCTATCCACAAGCTCGGAGACTCTGCGAGAAGCCTCCGTGGTATCATGAGCTCATCTAATTTCGCCCATATTATTTGATATGCCCAAGGATTCTTTTCAGGACGTAGTACCCCCCAAGAAGACGATCCGCGATATTCCAATACCCGACCATCGTCACCCCAAATCCGAGAGTGTGCGTCCTGAAACTCATCACCACGCTGCGCCGAAAGAGACTCGGGAGATGCGTAGCGATGTTGCTCCACCCTCGAGAAGGGAAACTCCTCCGCCCCCACCTCCGCCCCGGCCGAAGGTGTTTGCGTACGGTAGCAAGGGACAACCTCTTAACGATTCATTTATGGGAAGATTCTGGCCACCCCACGTTCATTTCGGGAAGATCGCATTGGTAATAGGCGGATTGGCGCTCGCAGGCGTTCTTCTTTTCGCGGGTAAGTTCTTCCTGCCGAAAGCTACCGTCAGCATCGTGCCCAAGGTCTCCATCGTCTCTGTAGATGAGATGATTACGGCGGAGAAGGAAGCAGGTCCTGAAGGGCTCCAGTTCGAACTAATGAAGCTCTCCGAGGAGTCTTCGAAGACCGTCCCTGAGACAGGCACTAAGACCATAAGCGAGAAGGCACGCGGCACCATCATCATCTACAACGACTACAGCTCGGCGACACAGCGCCTGGTTGCCACCACCCGTTTTGAAACCGCAGACGGCAAGGTCTACCGCATCGCCTCTCCCATCACCATCCCCGGCAAGAAGGGAACCACACCGGGCACCATAGAAGCAGAGGTCATCGCCGACCAGGCAGGGGAGAGCTACAACATCGGGCTTACTGATTTCACCATACCTGGCTTCAAGGGAGATCCGCGCTACAGCAAATTCTATGCCCGTGGCAAGACGGCCATGACCGGCGGATTCAGCGGCACCGTAAAGACCGCTTCCGCCTCCGATATCGAGCAGGCTAAGGCTGCCCTGACCACGGAACTCACCGAAAGCCTCATGCGGCAGGCCAATGAGCAGAAGCCTGAGGGCTACGTGCTCTACAAGGATGCGATCTACACCGAGACCGAGACACTCTCCAATCCAGAGGCAAGCGAGGTCAAGCAGCGTGTCACCCTCTACGGCATCATCTTTGCGGAAGGCAAGCTCTCCCAGTTCCTGGCCTACCGCAAGTTAGCTTCCGGCGACTACCACGGAGAAGAACTGACCGGCGGAGAGAGCCTTCGGGCCCTGGCTTTCAAGCCTCAGAGTGGGGGTAAGCCGTGGGAATCGGACAGCATCACCTTCAGCCTGAAGGGCGAAACGACCCTTACCTGGGCCATAGATACGGAAAAGCTCAAGGAATCCCTTGCCGGAGTACCTAAGAAAGAGGTAACCTCTGTACTCCAGGCCTACCCAATGGATAGGAGCTCGGTGGTAGTACAGCCATTCTGGAAGAGTGCCCTCCCGGAGAAGGCTTCTCAGATCCAGATAGTCCTTAAGGAGAAATAACAGCCCCAAGGTCAACAGGAGTCCCCAGGGCTCCCGTTGACGCTTGTAGCCCTATCTGATAGGCTACTCTTCATTCTGTCCGCTGATGGAAACTTCAAATATACGTCATTTAGGCACCGTGGTTGAGGCTCTGCCGAACACCCTTTTCCGGGTCGTTCTCAAAGAGACTGACAAGGAGCTCTTGACGTACCTTGCCGGGAAGATGCGGTTCCACCGCATCCGAGTGCTCGTCGGAGACACGGTCGAGGTAGAACTCGAGCCGTACGGCGGGAAAGGAAGAATCGTCCGCAGAATGTAAACCATGAAAGTCCGCGCATCCATCAAGACAATCTGTGCCAACTGCAAAGCGCTCCGTCGTAAGGGGCGCATGCATGTTATCTGCAGCAACCCTAAGCATAAACAGCGCCAGAAATAATCATGCGTATCAGCGGTATCAATATTCCTGAAGAGAAGCGTATCGAGATCGGCCTCACGGTCCTCTTCGGCATCGGACGCCCGCGCGCCCTCACCATCCTCAAGGAGGCCAAGGTGGAGCCGAGCGTGAAGGGTAAGGAGCTCACTCCGGAGCAGGAGAACCGCATCCGCGCCATCGTCGAAGGCTTCAAGATCGAAGGAGACCTCAAGCGCATCGTCGGCGCCAACATCAAGCGCCTCAAAGATATCAAGTCCTACCGCGGCAACCGCCACGCTCGCAGGCTCCCGGCCCGCGGACAGCGCACCAAGACCAACTCCCGCACGCTCCGTGGCAACGTCCGCAAGACCATGGGCTCGGGTCGCCGTAAGGTAGAGAAGACCTAAACCGATTCAATATTTATATGGGTAAGAAACGAGTAGTTAAAAAGAGCGGCGGGGAAGTGGATCAGGGCTTGCGCAGCAAGTCTCTCCAGAAAGCCGCCCGCAAGAAGGTGGATGCTGGCATCCTCTTCGTCCAGGCCACGTACAACAACACGCAGGTGCTCCTCACCGACCGCGAAGGCAACGCCCTCATGGCTTCCTCTTCTGGCGCACTCGGCTTTGCTGGCGCCAAGAAGGGCACACCGTTCGCAGCCGCTAAGGTAGGCGAGCTTCTCGGGGAGAAAGCTAACGCCATGGGCGTGCGCGAAGTAGATGTAGTCGTGAAGGGCGTCGGCGCAGGCCGCGAGTCTGCCATCCGCGGCTTTTCCTCTAAAGGAGTCGCTGTCGCCTCCATCAGGGATGCGACCCCGGTGCCGCACAATGGTCCCAAGCCTCCTAAGCCTCGTCGCGTCTAAATATTCCATATGAAAATCGGCCCTAGATACAAAATAGCGAAACGCCTCGGCGCACAGGTCTTCGATAAGACCCAGACGCAGAAGTTCCAGCTCTCGCTCGCACGTACGGAGATGAAGCGCGGCAAGCGCCGTGGCGGAGCCAAGTCCGACTACGCCAAGCAGTTCTTGGAGAAGCAGAAGGTGCGCATGACCTACGGCATCACTGAGCGCCAGTTCCGCAATTACATCCGCGCAGCAGTGAGCCATGGGGGAGAGAACCAGGCTGCTGCCCTCTTCGCGCTCCTCGAGCGTCGCCTCGACAACGTGGTCTACCGCCTCGGCCTCACCTCGAGCCGCCGTAGCGCCCGCCAGATGGTCTCTCATGGCCACATCGTCATCGGCGGCCGCAAGGTAACCATTCCTTCCTATCAGATGTCTCAGGGCGACGTCTTCGCTATTCGCGAGGGCAGCAAGAACAGCGCCCTCTTCACCGACCTCGTCGGACGCCTCAAGGACATGAAGAATCCTTCCTGGCTCTCCTTCGACCCGGAGAAGGGCGAGGGTAAGGTGGCCGGAGCCCCGCGCATGGACGCAGCGGTGCAGCCGTTCGACCTGCCGCAGGTGCTTGAGTTCTACACCCGCTAAACGTGGGATATTGCGAAAAGTATATTTTTATCGTATAAAGATTACTCATTTTTAAGAAACTCATCATGACAGCCCACAACATCGTGCTTCCGTCGAAGCCCAGGATCGTTTCGGAACAAGAGTGGAGCGGCTCGTACGAGATCGACGGCCTTTACCCTGGCTACGGCCACACTTTGGGTAACTCCCTCCGCCGCATCATCCTTTCCTCCCTCCCGGGTGCTGCCATCACAGAGGTCAAGATCGAAGGCGTCAGCCACGAGTTCTCCACCATCCCTGGCGTAAAGGAGGACGTGGTCACTCTCCTCATCAACCTCAAGCGCATCCGCATCAAGATGCTCACGGATGAGCCCCAGACGCTTTCTCTCTCCATCAAGGGTGCTAAGGAAGTCACTGCAGGCGATCTCACTGTCCCTGGTCAGGTAGAAGTGCTCAATCCTGAGCTCGTCATCGCGCACACCACCGAGAAGGGCACCGAACTCAACATGGAACTCAAAGTCGAGCGCGGCTTGGGCTTCGTCGCTAAGGAAGTCCTCCAGAAGGAGAAGGTGGACATCGGCACCATCACTCTCGACGCGATCTTCACTCCTATCCGCCGCGTGAACTACGAGGTGGAGAACATGCGCGTCGGTGATCGTACTGACTTCAACCGCCTCAAGGTCTTCATCGAGACCGACGGCACCGTCACTCCGCACCAGGCCCTCGAGCAGTCCATCGAGATCATGATCAACCAGCTCCGTGCCATCGTCGGCTTCAAAGAGGAAGAGGAGCTCCGCCCAGAGACTGAGACCGAGTCTTCCAAGGAGGAGCGCGTACGCCCGGAGATCGACGCAGAGATCCTCAAGACCCGCATCGACACTCTCGACCTCTCCCAGCGCACCGTGAATGCCCTCACCGAAGCCAACATCCGCACCGTGGGTGGCCTCGTCCGCAAGAAGGAAGAGGACATCCTCGATATCGATGGATTGGGCTCCAAGGGCATCCAGGAGATCAAGCGCATGCTCTCTAACTACGGCATCACCCTCAAATAATCCTGTAAGTAATCCTTTATGAAGCACCACAAGAAAGGACGCGGGCTAGGACGGAAGAGCAGCTCTGAGAGGCAGGCCCTCTTGAAGAGCCTTTCGCGTTCTCTCGTGCTTCATGGCAAGATCAAGACGACCGAGGCCAAGGCCAAGGAACTCCGCCCGTTCATCGAGCGGATGGTGACTCACAGCAAGAAGGGCGGACTCGCCGTGGAGCGCCTCCTCATCTCCCGCATCGGCGGCGAGGCCGAGGCTAAGATGCTCCTCAAGGAGATCGCGCCTCGCTACATGGATCGCCAGGGCGGCTACACCCGCATCACCAAGCTCCCGCGCCGCCTCTCGGACTCGAGCAAGATGGCCCAGATATCCTTCGTCTAAGATACCTATATGACCTCCAAGGAATACACACTTAATGCGGAAGGGAAGAAGCTCGGACGACTCGCAAGCGAGGCGGCTAAGCTCCTCATCGGCAAGGGCACCCCTGATTTCGTCAGGAACGCGACCGCGCTCGTGAAGGTGAAGGTGGAGAATGCTGCTAAGCTCTCTATCGACGAGCGCCGCCTCATGGAGGTCAGCCACCAGCGCTACTCTGGTTACCCAGGAGGCCGCACCGTGCAGACCGGCAAAGCCGTCATGGAGAAGAAGGGCTACGGCGAGCTCATCCGCCACGCAGTCTGGGGCATGCTTCCCAAGAACAAGCTCCGCTCCCGCATGTTCAAGAATCTCATCGTCACTGAATAATATTTATGGATAAGACCAAACAGGCATATATCGAGACTGTCGGACGCCGTAAGACGTCTGTCGCTCGCGCGCGCCTCGAAGAATCCGGCAAGCAGTCCTTCACTGTGAACGACCAGCCGCTCGAGGAATATTTCAAGACCGAAGACCTCAGAGCTACCGTACTCTCTGCGCTTAACCTCACCGAAACGACCTCCAAGTTCAAGGTGACCGTTCGCGTCATGGGTGGTGGTGTCTCCTCCCAGGCAGTGGCAGTCCGCCACGCCATCAGCCGCGCACTCGTAGAAGGGGATCGTGATCTCCGCAGCCCGCTCAAGAAGCAGGGTTATCTCAAGCGTGATCCGCGCATGAAGGAGCGCCGCAAGTTCGGTCTCAAGAAGGCTCGTAAAGCCGCTCAGTGGGCGAAGCGCTAGTTTCTCCTCTCCTCTGTCTCTCCGATTTTCTTCCGCTCCGCGCTATCTGATGTATAGTGAGCTTATCCCCTATGGCAGACACAGAATTTGAAAAAGAGAAAGACGATGTGACCTTCGAGGAAGACTCGGAGCTTACCTCCCCAGCTGAGCAGATGAAGAAGCTTCGCGAGAAGCTCGCCACCTGCGTTGCTGAGAAGCAGGAATATCTCGACGGCTGGCAGCGCATCAAGGCGGAATTCGCCAACAGCAAGAAGCTCGAGAAGGAAGAGAAGGAGCGCTTCATCAAGTTCGCCGAGGAGAATCTCCTCGAGGAACTGATCCCGGTGCTTGATAGCTTCGATATGGCGACGGCGAACTCCGCCTCCTGGGAAGCGCTTCCTCCGGAGTGGCGCAAGGGCATGGAGTACGTGCGCTCCCAGCTCCTTGGGATCCTCGAGTCACACGGCCTCAAGGCGCTTGATCCTAAAGGCAAGCCTTTCGACCCTCGAGAGCATGCAGCGGTAGCTGAAGTTCCTGCAGAGAACGGAGAAGGGGATCACACCGTCGCCCAAGTCCTGCAGCGAGGCTACACGCTTAACGGCAAGGTCTTGAGGCCGGCACAGGTGAAGGTATATATTACGGAAACAAAATAGCTTTTAACAATTAATCACTCGTCCATATGGCAAAAATACTCGGCATCGACCTCGGCACCACCAACTCCGCGATGGCAGTCATCGAAGTGGGCGCACCCAAGATCATCGAGAATGCGGAAGGCGCACGTACCACGCCCTCCGTCGTCGCGGTATCAAAGACCGGAGAGCGCCTCGTCGGCCTCCTCGCCAAGCGCCAGGGAGTGACCAATCCCAAGAACACGATCTACCAGATCAAGCGCTTCATCGGACACAATTTTGACGAACCAGCAGTCGGCAAGGACAGAGAAGCTGTGCCTTTCGAGATGCGTAAGTCCACAAACGGCGGCATCGAAGTGAAGATGGGAGAGAACTGGAATCGTCCGGAAGAGATCTCTGCCATGATCCTGCAGAAACTGAAGACGGATGCAGAGGCACGCCTCGGGGAGACCATCACTCAGGCCATCATCACCGTTCCTGCATATTTCAACGACTCTCAGCGCCAGGCTACTAAGGACGCCGGCAAGATCGCAGGACTTGAGGTGCTCCGCATCATCAACGAGCCGACCGCGGCCGCGCTCGCCTACGGCTTCAACAAAAAGAAAGAAGAGAAAATCGCGGTCTTCGACTTCGGTGGTGGTACTTTCGACGTATCCGTGCTCGAAGTGGGAGATGACGTGGTGGAGGTGAAGAGCACCGACGGCGATGCGCACCTCGGCGGCAAGGACATCGACCAGGTAGTCATCAATTGGCTTGCAGAAGAGTTTAAGAAAGAGAGCGGCATCGACGTGAGGAACGACCCTCTTGCACGCCAGCGTCTCGACGAAGCCGCAGAGAAGGCCAAGATCGAACTCTCTGCTGCACTTGAGTCGGAGATCAACATCCCGTTCATCACCTCTACGGAGGCCGGCCCTCAGCACTTCGTGAAGAAGCTGACCCGCGCCAAGCTCGAAGAGCTCTCCAAGGAATTCATCGATCGCGCCATGGCCATCACCAAGCGCGCCATGGATGCTTCTCCCTTCAAGCTCGCTGATATCAGCGAGGTCATCCTCGTGGGCGGCCAGACTCGCATGCCCGCAATACAAAAGGCGGTGGAAGAATTCTTCGGCAAGAAGCCGCATATGGGCGTGAACCCGGATGAGGTAGTGGCGCTCGGCGCTGCCATCCAGGGCGGCATCCTCGCTGGTGACGTGAAGGACGTGCTCCTCCTCGACGTCATCCCGCTCTCTCTCGGTATCGAGACCCTCGGCGGCGTCGGCACCAAGCTCATCGAGAAGAACTCTACCGTGCCTACCTCCCGCTCTCAGACTTTCTCCACTGCTGCGGACAACCAGACCTCTGTTGAGATCCACATCGTCCAGGGCGAGCGCGCCATGGCGGCGGACAACAAGAGCCTCGGTCGCTTCATCCTCGACGGCATCCCTCCCGCTCCGCGCGGACTCCCTCAGGTGGAAGTCACCTTCGACGTAGATGCGAACGGCATTCTCTCTGTGAAGGCCAAGGACAAGACCAGCGGCAAGGAACAGACCATCCGTATTGAAGCTTCCTCCGGTCTCTCTAGCGAAGAAATTGAGCGCATGAAGAAGGACGCGGAAGCACACGGATCAGAAGATGAGAAGAAGAAGCAGTCCGTAGAAGCCCGCAACCTCGCTGACCAGCTCATCTACACCGCAGAAAAGTCACTACGCGACAATGGTGATAAGGTTCCGGCAGAACTGAAGAGCGCCATCGAGGGTAAGATCACAGAACTCAAGAAAACCAAAGAAGGTACTGATCCCGACGCCATCAAGCGCGACACTGAGGCGCTCTCGCAGGAGCTTCAGAAGATGGGTGAAGCTATGAGCAAAGCTCCCGGAGGACAGAGTGCGGGTGGCGAAGCTGCTCCCGAAGGAGAAGCTGGTCCCACTCCACGCGACGCTGATTTCAAGGAAGGAGGAGAAGAGCCGAAGGCGTAAATCAAAAAGATTGAACCCTAGCAGCGACCCTGCTAGTATGGAGAAACGACACCTCTCATGCCCAAGAACTACTACGACATACTAGGAATCGCCAAAGGAGCTTCGAAAGAAGACATCAAAAAGGCTTTCCGCAAGTTGGCGCATAAGTACCATCCCGACAAGAAGGGAGGGGATGCGAACAAGTTCAAGGAAGTGAACGAGGCGTATAGCGTGCTCTCGGACGACAAGAAGCGTGCGGAATACGATTCCTATGGCCGCGTCTTTAGTGGCGCGAATGGTGGAGGGGGAGCGGGCCCAGATATGGGCGGTTTCGACTTCTCCGGCTTCACCGGAGGACAGGCAGGATTTGAGGACTTCAACATCGGAGACATCTTCGGAGACATCTTCGGCGGAGGAGGAGCAGGACGCGTAGCCCGCGGCCGCGACATCTCCATAGACATTGAGCTGACCTTTGCGGAGTCCGTCTTCGGTGCAGAGCGCAAGGTGCTCATCACCAAGACTTCTCGCTGTGAGACCTGTACTGGCTCTGGCGGCAAGCCGGGCACGGAGATGAAGACGTGTGATTCTTGTAACGGCAAGGGACGCGTGCACGAGACACGTCGCTCCTTCTTCGGCTCCATTAGCACCACTCGCACCTGCGATTCCTGCCGCGGTTCTGGAAAGATACCGAAAGAGAAGTGCGCCTCCTGTCATGGCGCAGGCGTAGTCCGTCGCCAGGAAGAGATCACCATCAGCGTCCCTCCTGGCATTGATGATGGCGAAATGATCCGCCTCTCTGGCATGGGTGAAGCAGTCGCAGGTGGAGTTGCGGGCGACCTCTACGTAAAAGTACATGTGAAGCGCCATCCGTTCCTGCGCAAGGAGGGAGCTAACCTCACTACCGACCTCAACGTGAAGCTCTCTGATGCACTTCTTGGTGCGGATTACACCGTGCATACTCTCGACGGCGACATTACCCTCAAGATTCCCGAGAACGTAGCCTTCGGCGAGATTCTGCGCGTACGCGGCAAAGGAGTACCTGTAGAGAAGAATCGCCGTGGCGATCTCCTGGTGCGTATCAACATCACGTTCCCTGGGAAGCTCGGGAAGAAAGCACGAGAGCTTCTCAATGAGCTCCGCAAAGAGGGAATCTAGTTTTTAAATCAAGCAGACAAATCACCCACAACATTAGTTGTGGGTGATTTGTGCACATCATGTCGTGAATCTACAGTGCTATACTATTCCTCATGCCATCACTCTCTTCTTTCTCTGCGAACTTAGTCTCAGTCGATATTCTTATCATCCTCGGGATCTTTGGTGCACTCGTCGCAGTTGCATTTGCTCTCGGACGCGCCAAGACGGTCGCGATGTATCTCTCGCTCTACATAGGTCTTCTGCTCTTCGCATATTTCCCGTATACGAATCAGATCGCCAGCTACGGATCTACCGCTGCGCAAAAAAGCTTCGTGCTCATCGGAGTACTCCTCGCGCTCTCGGGACTGGCGTACATGGCGGTGAAGCATAGCGTGGATAGCTTCGACATGGGGGAGAGCGGGGGAGCAGCGCCCTTCGCCCTCGCAGCCCTCGGCACTGGCGTCACCTTGGCGGTGCTTCATAATTCAGTGCCTTTCGGCGCGATACATAAGTTCCCGCAGAGCATCAGCGCCTTCTTTACCTTCGAACACGCCTTCTTCTGGTGGCTCCTTGGCGGCTTGGCTGTGCTTTTCGTACTCCTGCGACGCTAGAAAAAAGCCAGATTTCTGTTAAAGTGCAGCTACATCCGCTATGAACAAAAAGCGTCTTTTTACCGGCCTCCAGCCTTCCGGCAACCTCCATATCGGCAACTACTTTGGCGCCTTGAAGCCCTTCAAGGACATGTACGAGGAGTATGACAGCATGCTCTGTGTGGTGGACTATCACGCCCTCACTACCGCTCGGAACCCTCAAGAACTCCGACAGAATATCCTTAACGTCACCCGCGACTATCTCGCCGTGGGCGTAGACCCCGAGAAGGCCGTCATCTTCCGCCAATCAGACGTGCCGGAGCATACCGAACTCGCCTGGACGTTCGAGTGTCTCGTCACCGTGCCCTTCCTCATGCAAGCGCACTCTTACAAAGACAAAGTAGCCAAGGGACTCGAGGCGAACGCCGGACTCTTCAACTACCCCATGCTCATGGCGGCAGACATTCTCCTCTACGACACCGACGTGGTGCCGGTAGGCGCTGATCAGCGTCAACACGTGGAGTATGCGCGCGAAGCGGCAGCGAAATTCAATACCGCGTACGGACAGACATTCAAAGAGCCGCAGGAGATGATTAAAGAAGAGGTGGGTACTGTTCCTGGCACAGATGGCAAGAAGATGAGCAAGAGCTATGGCAATACCATTCCGCTCTTCGGCTCAAAAGAAGAGATCACTAAGGCAGTGATGAGTATAGTGACCGATTCTTCGGGTGAGCGTCCCGAGAATGTGTACCTCATGCACAAGCTCTTCCGCCCAGAGAGCGAACTTGAATCTCTCTACGAAGCCAACAAAGGTAGCTACAAGGTACTCAAGGAAGCCCTCATCGAAGATATCGATGCCTTCATCGCTCCGATGCGAGCACGTCGCGATAGCATCACTGACGAAGAAGTGAAAAGAGTACTCGCAGAAGGAGCAGAGAAAGCAAGAAGGATGGCCCAGGCGAAAATGGCGGAAGTTAAGGAGAGGATCGGCGTAAAAATATAATATGCAGAGAACTCATATAAAAGACCTCGGGCAGAAAGTGGGGGAGAGCGTATCCATCTCCGGCTGGGTAGATGCCCGCCGCGACCATGGCAAGCTCATTTTCTTAGACATCCGTGACGCCTCCGGCAAGATACAGTCAGTCGCATTACCTAACCACGAAGAGGCGCATGCGCTCGCTAGTACGCTCCGTTCTGAATGGGTCATCACCGCTGAGGGTATCGTGAACAAGCGTCCTGCCAAGATGGTGAATACGGAAGTGGTGAATGGCGATATTGAACTCGAGATCACCTCCATCGTTGTTTTGAACGAATCTGCTACACCTCCTTTCGAGCTCTCTGGAGACACGCGCGAAGTGAGCGAGGAAGTACGCCTCAAGTACCGCTACCTCGATCTCCGTTCTTCTCGCTTACAAAACAATGTGCGTATGCGGGACAAGATCGTCTCCTTCTTCCGCGACTATCTGCATAAAAACGACTTCGTGGAGATAGAGACGCCGATCCTTATGAAGGGCACTCCGGAAGGCTCTCGGGAATATGTGGTTCCGAGTCGGCTTGAAAACGGGAAATTCTACGTTCTTCCTCAGTCTCCGCAGCAGTTCAAACAGCTCGCCATGGTGGCTGGCTTCGAGCGGTATTTCCAGATCGCCCGCTGCTTCCGTGATGAAGACACTCGCGGCGACCGTCAGCCTGAATTCACCCAATTGGACTTGGAGATGTCCTTCGTCACTCAAGAAGATATGCTTTCTCTGATAGAGCCCATGTTCGTCGAGCTCGTTGAGAAACTCTACCCGAACAAAAAGATCGCCCAGAAACCCTTCCCGCGAATCTCATACGCAGAATCAATGGCAAAATATGGGAACGATAAGCCGGACATGCGCGTGAACAAGGACGACCCCGACGAGCTGGCATTCTGCTGGGTTATCGATTTCCCCATGTTTGAGAAGGGTGAGGACGGGAGCGTCGGTGCGGTTCATCACCCCTTCACTGCGCCAAAACCCGGAGACGAGCATCTTCTCGATTCCGATCCTCTCAAAGCCCGAGCAAATGCATACGATATCGTCTTGAACGGTTACGAAGTCGGTGGTGGTTCAATCCGTATCCATAAGCGTGACCTGCAAAACAAGATATTCGAAATCCTCGGCCTCTCACAAGAAACCATCCTGAACCGTTTCGGCCACATGCTCGATGCCTTCGGATACGGTGCTCCGCCGCACGGTGGCATCGCTCCCGGCATAGACCGCATCGTTATGCTCCTTCAGAACGAACCCAACATCCGCGAAGTCATCGCGTTCCCCAAGACCGGAGAAGGGAAGGACCTCATGATGGGCGCACCAGCAGAAATCGATCCAAAGAACCTCGCCGAACTCGGTATTTCTCTCAAGAAGTAATTTCCGTTCAGAGGCATTCAGATACCTCAGCCCCGCACTTAGCGGGGCTGAGGTATTTTAAAGTTTGGATAAATAGCAGAAAAATGTTATAATACTAAGACAATGAACGCCTTTCTGGTGAAGCAGGATTCCTTTGAGGGACCGCTTGAAATGCTCCTCGACCTCATCGAGAAGCGGAAGCTCCACGTGAGTGATGTCTCCCTCGCTCAGGTAGCAGACGACTACGTAGCCTATGTGCGTAAGCTCGAGCACTTTCCCATAGAACACACTGCGCATTTCATCCTGACTGCCGCAACGCTTCTCCTCATCAAATCGAAGGCCCTCTTGCCATCCCTCTCGCTCACCACCGAAGAAGAAGCTGACATCAAAGACTTGGAAGACCGTCTGGCGCGCTACCAGAGGGTCCGAGAACTCTCGCTTCACCTACGCGAACGCTTCGGTAAACAGTTCGTCTTCCAAGCTTCCGAGCGGACCCTGGCGCAACCGGTCTTCTCGGTAGAACCCTCCGTCACCAAGCCATCGCTCCTCGAAGCTCTCCGTCGCACGCTGGCCTCCATCCCGGTTAAGGAACACATCACTAAAACGGTGGTCCAGAAGATCATTAGCCTCGAGGAGATGATCGAGCAGCTCGTCGGCCGCGTACAGAAGAGCATCTCCATGAGCTTCAAGGAATTCTCCGGCCACGGAAAGGAGGAGAAGAAGATGGTCATCGTGAGTTTTCTTGCTATGCTGGAACTCGTCAAACAAGGCATCATCCAAGCAGAACAGCACAATCCCTTCGAAGACATCACTATGGAATCCCGCGCGCTCGGCACTCCTTCCTACTAACTATGAACACTGCGAACACAATAGAAGCCGTGCTATTCTTCTACGGCGAGCCTCTTTCCGTAAAGAAACTCGCGTCTTTGCTTGATAAGAGCGAGGAGGAGATCAAAGAAGCTCTAGGCGGACTGAAAGCTTCGCTTCAAGGAAGGGGATTGACCCTACTTGAGAAGGACGAGGAGATAGCTCTCGGCACTGTGCCGGAAGCGTCGAGCGTCATCGAGAAGCTCGTCAAAGAGGAATTCCACCGCGACATCGGCAAGGCAGGACTCGAAGCGCTCTCGCTTGTCATCTACTACGGACCAATCAGCCGCGCGGATATCGATTACGTCCGCGGCGTAAGCTCCCATTTCATCCTGCGCAATCTCCTGCTTCGCGGATTAGTGGAGAAGATAGAGAACCCCGAGGACAAGCGCAGCTTCCTCTACCGTCCGACCTTCGACCTTCTTGGACACTTAGGCGTCAGCTCAGTCGAAGAGCTCCCTGAGTACGCGGAGGTCCGCGCCGAAATCGCCGCCAAGATGGAAGCGCTCAAAACGACACCGACTGAGAATAATGCCGAACGAGAATAAAAATATCTCCATATCGTGGCTCGGCATAAGCTTGGCCTTTTTTATATGCACCCTGCTCCTCCTGCCGGTAGCACTACGTAGTTATCGTCCTGCGGATAAAGCGACGGAAATGGCGAGCGCAGCAGCAGCTACGGAAGTACCGGCGAAGGCCCCGGTCCCCGCAGTCTTTGAAGCGCCGGAGCTCATCGCCCGCGCGGCCGTCGTCTACGACGTTGCCAAAGGCGTAGAACTTTTTGCTGCAAATGGAGAAGCCCAGCTTCCGCTCGCATCTCTCACCAAGATCATGACCGCGCTCACCGCGCGCGAGACTCTGGGAGAAGATGAGACGGTGGTGATAGGGGAGAAGACCTTAAGAGCAGATGGCGACGGATTACTTAAAACCGGTGATAAGTGGTCACTCCGCTCACTCCTCGATTGGACCCTGGTGCGCTCTTCTAATGACGGCGCCGTAGCCATCGCGAGCGCCTGGGAAGCAGTCGCTCGCGCCAAGCCCGAAGCCACTGCCTCCTCTACTGATTTCCTCGCCAGCATGAACGCTCGTGCCAAGGAGCTCGGTCTGACCCAAACATACTTCCTGAACGAAACCGGGCTCGATCTCAACGAAGAACTCTCTGGCGCCTATGGCTCTGCGCGCGACGTGAACAAGCTCTTCCTCACTGCCGTACGCGAATTCCCGGAGAGTTTCGAAGCTACGCGCTACAAAGAACTCATCGTCGACTCAGCTCGCGGGACGTATAAGACGAAGAATACCAATAGTGCGGTAGAGACCTTGCCCGGCCTCATCGCTTCCAAAACCGGCTTCACCGATCTCGCCGGAGGAAACCTAGTCATCCTCTTTGATGCCGGTCCTAATCACCCTGTTGCTATAAGCGTCCTCGGCTCCACTCAGGAGGGCCGCTTCGAGGACGTCGCCAAGCTGGTAGATGCCACCCTTCGCTATCTCGAAGCCAAGGGAGAAGAAGAGTAGGGCTTCCTGTATACTGCCACCACCTATGGTCATCGAGGATATCGTCAAAGTCTTCCTTCCCGCGACCTTTGCCTTCATCGCCGGCATCGCGCTCACCCCCTTTCTTACACACTTCCTCTATAAGCAGGAGATGTGGAAGAAGAAGAGCGGGAAGATAAGCATGGACGGCTCTAACGCTGAAGTATTTAACGAGCTCCATAAGACCAAGGAAGTAGGCACTCCGCGCATGGGCGGCATCGTCGTCTGGGCCTCGACCGCTATCACCACCCTCGGCCTCCTTCTCTTAAGCCAGCTCTTCCCGGGCACGCTCCTCGAGAAGCTCTCCTACCTCTCCCGCAACCAGACCTGGATCCCGTTCGCCACCCTCATGCTCGGCGCGCTCGTAGGGCTCCTCGATGACTGGCTTGAGGTGAAGGGGAGCAGGGACTATATCGCCGGAGGACTCTCTCTCAAGAAGCGACTCGGCGTGGTCGCAGTGATTGGGCTCGGCTGTGCTCTCTGGTTCTACTACAAGCTGGGAGTGACGAGCATCGGGCTTCCGTTCCTCGGCGACCTCTACATCGGCTGGCTGTTCATCCCGCTCTTCGTACTGGTGACCATCGGCCTCTATTCCGGCGGCGTGATCGACGGCATCGATGGGCTCGCGGGCGGAGTCTTTGCCACCATGTTCAGCGCCTACGCGGGCATCGCTTTCTATCAGAACCAGATTAACCTCGCCGCCTTCTGCGCAGTGATCGTGGGTGGACTCCTGGCCTTCCTCTGGTTCAATATCCCGCCTGCGCGCTTCTATATGTCGGAGACGGGCTCGATGGCGCTCACGCTGACCCTCGCGGTAGTAGCCTTCACCACCGACACGCTGGGGGCCGGCCACGGCCTCTCCGCGCTCCCCATCATCGCGCTTCCGCTCATCGCCACCTCCTTCTCCAATGTGCTGCAGATAATTTCCAAGCGGTTCCGCGGCAAGAAGCTCTTTCTGGTAGCGCCGCTCCACCACCACTTCGAAGCTCTCGGCTGGCCAGGCTACAAGGTGACCATGCGTTTCTGGATTGTGAGCGTGGTCTGTGCACTCTTCGGCATGATCATCGCACTCGTAGGCAAGTAAATATTTGAGTGGGGAATAGGAGAGATGCGATTCTCGTCTTATGATGTGTGATGTCTAAAAGCTATACGTAGTGGCCTTCGAAAAAATGAGTACGCGCCCTCACTCCATAGACAAGCTCTTCATGATCACCGTGTTCCTGCTGATCGCGGTGGGCTTTTTCATTTTCACCTCCGCCTCGCTCGGCCTCTTGGCGCGCGAAGGCGCGCATTTCGGAGCAGTAGCGCTGAAGCAGTTCGTCTTCGGGCTCTGCCTCGGGGGAGTAGCCCTCATCGCCGCGAGCACAGTGAGCTATCAGATCTGGCGCAAATATTCTTTCTATATCTTCGTCTTCGCCATCCTCCTCACGCTCCTCGTATTCATACCCGGAGTAGGCTTCGCCCACGGAGGAGCGCGGCGCTGGATAGCGCTTGCAGGGTTTTCCTTCCAGCCATCCGAGCTTCTTAAGATTGCGTATGTCTTCTACCTGGCTACTTGGCTTACCGTGGCCAAGGACCGGGTGAGTGAATGGAAGTACGGTCTCATCCCATTCTCTTTGCTTACCGGTATCGTGGGCATGATTCTCTTGGCGCAGCCGGATACCGACACCTTCCTCATCGCGGTCGCCGCAGGGCTCGCCATGTTCGTCGTGGCGGGAGCAAAGATCAGGGACCTGGCCATCCTGGGAGGCGTAGGTCTGGTAGGCCTCACCGGACTCGTATTCATGCGGCCCTACCTCATGTCCCGCATCATGACCTTCCTCTCGCCAGGGGAGACTGATCCATTGGGAGCGGGATACCAGATCACCCAGTCGCTCATCGCCATAGGTTCAGGAGGAATCTTCGGCCGAGGCTTCGGTCAGAGCCTCCAGAAATTTGAATTCCTACCGGAGCCCATAGGAGACTCGATCTTTGCGGTGGCCGGGGAGGAATTCGGCTTCGTAGGAGCCTCCCTGCTCATCTTTTTGTTCATATTCTTCGCTCTCCGGGGCTTCCGGATCGCCGCCCGGGCCCCTGACTCCTTCGGTGGACTGGTAGCCGTCGGAATTGTTATACTTATCACCTGCCAGTCCTTCCTGAATATAGGCTCCATGTTGGCCCTTGTACCGCTCTCTGGCACCCCCCTTGTCTTCGTAAGCCAGGGTGGAACAGCCCTTCTCCTAGCCCTCTTCCAAGCAGGTATCCTGTTTAACATCTCCAAGTATCAGCGCGTATGAAGATACTATTCACGGGTAGTGGCGCCGGCGGCCATTTCTACCCCATAATCGCCATCGCGGAGGCGCTTAACCGCATCGTGGCTGCGGAGAAGCTCCTGCCGCCCAAGCTCTACTACATGGCTCCCGAACCGGGAGACCAACGGGTCCTCTTTGAGCAGGGCATCACGTATCTCCCCGCAAGCGCCGGACGCGTACGCCGTTACTTCTCAGTGATGAACGCCTTCGACTTGGTAAAGACCTCTCTCGGCGTCCTCAAGGCTGTCCTGAGGCTCTTCTCGCTCTATCCCGACGTTGTCTTCGGCAAAGGGGCCTACGGAAGTTTCCCGGCGCTCTTTGCAGCAAGGATCCTCGGCATCCCCGTGGTCATCCACGAATCCGATTCCGAGCCAGGCAGGGTGAACCGTTGGGCGGGGAAGTTCGCCAAGCGCGTAGCCATCTCATATCCAGATGCCGCACGATTCTTCGACAAAGAAAAAGTAGCGCTCACCGGGAACCCCATCCGCAAAGATATCGCTACCCCTGCATACGAGGGAGGCCGGGAATTCCTCAAGCTCGAAGAGGGCACGCCGGTCCTCCTCATCCTCGGCGGCTCTTCAGGTTCTCAAGCCATCAACGAAGCAGTCCTCGACGCGCTCCCGAGGCTCCTCAACAAATACCAGGTCATCCACCAAGTAGGAGAGAAGAATTTCGAAGAGGTCGGCCAGATCGCTGCAGGATCGCTCCACGATCATCCTCACAAGGATCGTTATCGTCCCTACGCCTTCCTCAACGTGTTAGCGCTCCGCATGGCCGCAGGAGTCTGCTCTCTGGTGATCTCCAGGGCTGGCTCCACGCTCTTTGAGATCGCCGCCTGGGGCAAGCCGTCCATAGTGATCCCCATACCTGAATCCATCAGCCACGATCAGACCAAGAACGCCTTCTCCTACGGACGCTCGGGAGCGGCTACCATCATCGAACAGCGCAACCTCACTCCGGTGATACTCGAGTCCGAGATCGAGCGCATCCTGGGGGATGCGCCGAAGGCTGCGGCCATGAGCGCAGCCGCATCGAAATTCGCCAAGAAAGACGCTGCCGAAACCATCGCCCGCGAGATCCTGAACATCGCCCTCGCGCACGAGCGCTAAAAAATATATATGGCTTCTTCAATCATTACTCGCTTTCCGCCTTCTCCCACGGGACCTTTGCATATTGGGAACGTGCGTACGGCGCTTTTCAACTACCTCTTCGCCCGCAAGCATGGCGGCGAGATCATCCTCCGCTTCGAGGATACCGATCGCAAGCGCTCCAAGCCCGAGTACGAGGATCATGCATATGAATCGCTGGAGTGGCTCGGCCTCAAGTTCGACCATATCTACCGACAGTCGGAGCGCACGCTCATTTACCGTAAATATCTGGAGAAGATGATAGAAGAGGGGAGTGCATACGTCTCCAAAGAAGCGGACCTAGAATATGAGACCGGCGGCGGGGAAGACCAGGATGAAGAAAGTTCGGAACGCGAGCATCGCGACGAGGTCATCCGCCTCAAGAATCCGAACAAGAAGGTTGTCTTCAATGATTTAGTCCGCGGAGAGATTGAGGTGGACACCACCGAGCTCGGCGATTTCGTGATCGCCAAATCTCTGGAAGAGCCGCTCTACCACTTCGCCGTGGTCATCGATGATTCCGTGATGGGCATCACCCACGTCATCCGTGGTGAAGACGGTATCTACAATACGCCGCGTCAGATCCTCATCCAGGAAGCTATTGGTGCAGAGCGCCCCATCTACTGCCACATCCCGTTCGTGTTCGGTCCAGACAAGAAGAAGTTCTCCAAGCGCCATGGCGCCATCAGCGCGCTCGACTATCGCGACGAAGGTATCCTTCCGGAAGCGCTCCTCAACTACCTAGCTCTCCTCGGCTGGAATCCAGGCACGACCCAGGAGATCTTCACTCCGCAGGAATTGATCGAGCAGTTCGACCTAGAGAAGGTTCAGAAAGCAGGGGCAGTCTTCGATCCGGAGAAGCTCCGCTGGATCAACCAGGAGCACATCAAGCGGATGGATGATACCACCTTCAAGAAGCACGCCTATGCCGTCCTCGCTTCCCGCATCGCCGCAAACCCTCATTGGAATGAGGCGCGCTTCGATAAACTGGTTCCTGAACTCAGAAATCGTATCGCGCTCTTCAAGGATTTGGATGCCATGTGGGAGGGAGGCGAATTCGACTACCTCTTTGCCCTCCCCAGCTACGAACCCAAGCTCCTTATCCCCACCCCCAAGGAAGGGAAGTCCCTGACCCCCAAGAAGGTCGCCAAACACCTGGAATGGGTCCTAGGAGCCCTGGAGAAGCTCGAGGAAGGCTCATTCACCAAGGAAGGCGTCAAAGAGGCCATCTGGGCCTATGCGGAGAAAGAGGGGAGAGGGAACGTGCTCTGGCCCCTCCGCACCGCCCTCTCCGGCCGCGAGCGCTCCCCCGACCCCATGACCCTCTGTGATATCCTGGGAAAGACGGAGGTGCTTCGTCGTCTCCAGGAAGCCGTAGCGCTCTTAAAGAGCGCATAAGTTCGAGTATGAAAAACCGATGCTCCGTTCCTATCCCAATTTTTTCGCATATGCAGCGTTAATTGCCCTTTTCGTATTGGCGCCGTTTTACGCGCAGGCCCAGGACGCGGCGACACTCAGAGCACAGATAGAAGCGAGGAATCGTGAAATCGCCGATCTTGAAAAAGAGATTGCCGCGTTCCAGACGCAGATAGACGCTACCCAGAAGAACGCCAAGACTCTCCAGAACGCCATCAAGTCACTCGACCTCACCCGCCAGAAGCTCGCGGCGGATATCTCCGTGACTCAGAAGAAAATCAATGCGACCACTCTTACCATCCTCTCGCTCGGCGATCAGATCGTAGACAAGGAGACGAGTATCGGGACACAGCGCTCCGGCCTCGGGGAAGCCCTGCGCAACCTCTACGAGCACGACCAGGTCTCTACCGCAGCCGCCCTCCTCTCGTATGAGAGCCTCGGAGATTTCTGGAATGACCAGGAGAACATCCTGACGGTGAATGAGGAGATGAAGCGGCACGTAAACGACCTCACCGAGCTGCGTGATACCCTGGCCGAGAGCAAGCGCTCCACCGAAGCTGAGAAGAAGAAACTCACCGATTACCAGCGCCAGCTCCAGGATCAGAAAGCGCTCGCGGAAGCCAACAAACGCGAGAAGGACAAGCTTCTTGCAGAGACCAAGAACAGCGAGGCTGCGTACAAGAAGCTTCTCGCGGAGAAAACTGCTCGTCGCGACGCTTTCTTGCAGGAAATCGCAAGCTACGAAGCCCAGCTTAAATTCGTCATCGATCCGGCGAGCGTTCCTAAGGCAGGCAAGGGCATCCTCGGCTGGCCGCTCTCGAAGGTGGTCATCACTCAATACTTCGGCAATACTGAATTCGCCATGTCTGGCGCCTACAGCGGCAAAGGTCACAATGGCATCGACTTGGGCGCATCCGTCGGCACCAAGCTCTTCTCCGCAGGAGCGGGCATCGTGAAGGCGACAGGGAACACGGACAGCAAGCCGGGTTGCTACTCCTACGGCAAGTGGGTCCTCATCGAGCATACCAACGGCCTCTCCACGCTTTATGCTCATCTTTCTCTCGTGAACGTCTCGGCAGGGCAGACAGCAGCCCGTGGCTCCCTCATCGGCTATACGGGCGCTACCGGCTACGCTACTGGTCCCCACCTCCACTTCTCGGTCCTCGCAAGCCAGGGCGTGCGTGTGGTCACTTACAACCCCTCAGGGGCCTCCAATTGCCGCGGCGTGCAGATGCCGGTGGCCGACCTCAAGGCCTATATGAATCCGATGTCATATTTGTAGTAGGATACCGCCATGAACCCCCCAGGCACCAAGAACCTTCTCCCCGATGCCCTGGACTTCCTCGCGCTCCTCAGCGACTTCCGCTTAGTCCAGCGTACACTCCTCTGCCGCGGGTCTGATATAGAAGAGAATGATGTAGAGCATTCCTACCAGCTCGCCATGCTGGCCTGGTACCTTATCGGCAAGGCCAAGCTCGATCTCGATATAGGCAAGACCATACGCTTCGCTCTAGTACACGATTTCCCTGAAGTGTATGCCGGAGACACTCCCGTCTTCGGTCCGAACGCAGGTACGGTAGCGACCAAGCATGTGCGGGAATCCGAAGCACTGGAGAGATTGGAAAAGGAATGGGGGAGCCGCTTCCCGGAATTCATCTCTGCAATCAAGGAGTACGAGAGTAAGGAAAGCGAGGAAGCTAAGTTCATCTACGCCCTCGACAAGATCATCGCTCCCATGAACGTCTACCTCGACGGCGGGCGCAACTGGAAACGCCTCGAGGTCACTCTCGATATGACCCTCGAGAACAAGCGTCCCAAGGTCAAAGGGCACGCCGTAGCGGCTGATTTCTTCGAGGAACTAGCTGAGCGTCTGACTAAGGATAAGCATCTGTTTTATGAACCCGAATAAGCGAATCATCACCATCGCCGGGCTCGCGGGCGTCGGCAAAAGCGCCCTCTGTAAAGCGATCCAGAACGAGCTCGGCTGGAAGAAATATTCTGCAGGGGACTTGCTCCGTCAGATGGCCGAAGAACGTGGTATGACTATAAATGAGATCGATGAGGCTGCCAGACATGACCCTCAATTCGACCGGGCACTCGACGAACGTACTGAGAAGCTAGGTCAGACCGAACAAGACTTCGTGATTGATGGCCGCTTGGCTTGGAAATTTATCCCGCACTCACTCAAGGTCAATATGACCTGTGACGAAGAGGTTCGTCTGACCCGCGTGGCGCATCGTGAAGGCATTTCCATAGAAACAGCTCGTGAGCGCACCAGACACCGCGAAGAGACTATCACTGACCGCTATAAAAAATACTACGACATCGATAACTTCCTTGATCCTAAGAACTTTGATCTGGTGCTGGATACAACTTCGATGACGATTGAGGAGGAATTGCGGCTTGTTTTAGAAAAAATTCAAAAATAAATTAAAAGAGTTTAAGAGTATTAAGTAGTCAAAACAAAATAGGGGAGAGAGTCCCCTATTGAGGGCCAAAATTTTTGGGACAAATCTTGAGTCTCTAGACAAAAAGAAGAATTTTAGAGAATATCCCACTTGAAGCGTTATTTGACTAAACCGAAGGGAGAGTCTCATGGCTAATCAGCCAACTGGGACACAGACTCAGTTCTGTCTCCCGCCCCCAAAAACCTATTGGGACGAAATTCATGGCAACACCCCAGAGGCCACTGAAAGGCGTAAAAACCTCGACAGCATGTTCACGAGGTACTTCCCGAATGGACACGACGAGAGCCTGCATCAGATAGTTCCATTTCTTCAGAATCTCCAGCGAGGCGATCCGGCTACTCGAAACATGCTTCCATCCTGGCGGCTTAAGTGGTACATGAACTACCTGGACTTCATGCATTCAGAGGCTCTCAACTTCTTGCAGCGTTACGGGACCGACTATACACCCTTGCGCTGGAAGAGGCGCCCGCATATTGAGCCTAAGCCCCGATGCTGTTTCTTCAACGCGACGATCTTGATGTACGCTCATAATCAAAGACGTCAGGAGCCAGTCAACGAGCACTGGCCGCCAATGACCTATGTTGAAGGCCTCGTCTTTGGTCCAAGCTTAAATGCGCCGATGCTTCATGCCTGGAACGCCTATCAAGACCACGACCGAGACGCGGTCGACTTCAGTCTCTATCCAGATTGCGGCTGGAACCGATACTTCGGAATCGCTTTCAGCCAAACTGAATGGATCGAAATCTGCCAGTTCAGGAATCCGCTTGCCACAGAAAAAAATCCCAAGCCGCGACTTCTTTTCCGTCGAGACGAATGCACACCCGAGCTTCTTAAGAAGATAGAATCTGTCATCGCTCGTCGGCAAGAAACTAAGACCAATGTCTAACCGACGGCGGTCTTTTTCTTTTCATACAAAAAAAGGGGAGAGAGTCCCCTACTGAAAACCAATTTTTGATAGACCCTAGGAATCCCTAGACAAAAACCTCCAAATACAGGAATATCTCCTCGGAACTACTTAAGGGAGAGTTGGAATGCCGACCACGCGAGCCCTGGCCAGGCGCTATCTCAACGAGATCGACCGGGCTACCACCATCATCACCAACGCTTCTACCCAGATCGTAGCCGCGCAGAAGAAACTCGCAAAAGTACGAGAGGAGTGCGCGCATCGATGGACCTTCACGTACCAGGTCAACAACTACCACGAAGAGCGCTGGAACGTGACCTATCATTGCGCCGATTGCCAGCTGGAGCGGGTAGACAGGGATAAGATCCCGGTTTGCCGGGTCTGCGACAGTCCGCTTCAGCGCGCCGCAGCGAATGATCAGGAAGCCGAAGCTGAGAAGGCGAAGGACGAGTACAAGAATCGGAGCCTTCTCAGCAACCCCCTGATCGCTTTCCGGTGCTCAACGCCCTCCTGCAACGTCGTACACATTCTCTGGACTCTTGGCGATTAACGCGTCGCTATCTAACCGGCCGACACTGCACCCACAGGGGACGATGCAGTGTCGGCCATTCTTCATTAAAGAAAAAGAGGGGAGAGAGTCCCCTATCGAAAGTCGAATTTTTAAAACTGGTTGAAAGAAGAATTTTAATGTCATGAGTCGAGGGAAGACCTGAGGAATTTTTTGTCATCATCACTAAGGGAGAAGGTACAGCAAAAGATCTGCTCGAAAGTCGATTCAAGGAAAGAAGTCTTACAGAGCTTAGCGGGAACCAAACCCAGGTTTGTATAGGGATACGTCGCAAAAGATATATTGTGCGACGTATCCCTAATCTCTTCCCCGAGCCTGGGAACCAGTAAACAACCAGACCCGGACTTTCGTCCGGGTCTGTTTTGGAAGATCTTTCTCTTCCCTGTCGAGATGGTTTTAATTTCTTTCTACCAAACTCAACTGAGACTTAATTATTTTGATCCACGAGGGGGACTGAGATCTTGGCGAAAGCCGAAGACTTGATCGCGACGCTCTTAGTCGCATTCTCGCGATAACCTCCCCAGCAACGCGATGAACTTGCCCAAGGATCGCTACCTTCCTCCAGGTAGAGGTATTTGGCGTAGGCCAAGTTCCCTTCCAAGGAGTAGATATCGAAGCCGTGCTTTTCTGCGCGCTTCAAATGGTAGCGTTCGTTGACCTGCATGATGCCGACGTCGTTGTTGTCGATCTCTCCGCGCAGGACTTCGCCCTTGCGGTCATAGTGACGGAAGCGAGTTTCGCAACGTGCGACCTCAGCTAGCATCGGCGTGTCGCTGAAGTATTCGCGAACGACTGCTTCAAGAGAACGCTGAGCATTTTCCTTCTTGGTCTCGAGTACCGTGGCAACGGCCGCAACCTGGGTCTTATTAGAGACGGCCTGGGTGCTGCCCTGAACGGTAATCGGCGTGGAGGTCCCAGAGGACATGAGCGCGAGTCCGATAATGAGTGGAAGTATAAGCCTAAGTTTAGCTAGTAACCGGTGCCCTCCATGGCGACTGCCGCCAAAAGGGGTATGGCTGAAACTAAAACCAAGGCCCGGTTAGGCCCTGATACTGTCTATTATATAACTTCTGGAGTTACTTGTCAAGGCCTACAATGAGCCCTAAACCTACCCCTTCCCGAGCTTCACAATGAGGTCAAAATGGCTCTTTTCTACTGGTTGGACCGATAAACGGCTGCCCTGCTGGGCCAGGAGCATCCCTTTGAGCTCTGGATGGAGCTTTATGAAGGAAAGCTTCACGGGGACCTTGAAAATCCCTTTATAGACCACCTTCCGGGTCGTCCAGCGAGGGGTATCCTTCTTAGAGGCTGCGTCAAAATACTGACTTTTCTTATCAAACTGGGTGGGGTCAGGCGTAGCTTCCCCCTGTATCTCCCCTACCCCCACTACCGCAGGCTCCGCGATGCTGGAGTGGTGGATGAGGACCCTATCCCCGCTCTTCATTGCCCTTAGGAAATTACGCGCCTGGTAATTGCGCACCCCCTCCCAGGAAGTGAAGCCATCTCGCTTGAGATCGTCTATGGAGAAGGCGTCAGGTTCGGTCTTGAGCAGCCAATAGCGCATAAAAATGAGGGTGTTAGAATAGTCTCATTACCCATAATAGTTAGCAATACTTCATGTTGATGGCATTTACCGAGAAGTACGCCGCGCTCGTAGGCCGCGTCTTCATCGCTTCCTTATTCCTCTACGCAGCGTACGGCAAGATCACCGGCTTTGCCGGCACGGCGGCCTACATGCAAGACGTAGTCATGTGGCCTTCCTTCATGCTCGGCCTCGGTATCGCCTTCGAGCTCATCGGCGGCCTCTCCCTCCTGCTCGGCTGGAAGACCCGTTGGGGAGCTTGGGCGCTTATCCTCTTCACCCTCGTCGCCTCTGCTCTCTTCCATAACTTCCTGCAGGACGAGACGCAGATCGTCATGTTCCTCAAGAACCTCTCCATCATCGGCGGTCTCCTCTACGTCGCCACCTATGGCGCAGGCACCCTCAGCATAGACAACCGCAAGTCTGCATAAGTCTCCTCTTCTGAGGAACTGCAAAAACCCGCCACGAGGCGGGTTTTGTGTTATGACAGTATCCACACATTGCGCCCTCTAACGACAAGGTCTACCTTTATGAGAAAGAAGTACAAATACGTTTTGAGAAGTCATCACCCGGATGGAGGGGTTCATGGACGACCAGAAACGCGAGGATACGGGGGTAAGGAAGCCGACCGAAACCCCTAAGGAGGACCGGAAGGATCAGTCGGCTGCGCCGCCTGCGGCGGTTGACCCTCCGAAGTCACAGCGGCTCGGAGGAATCAATTGGTGGGTTTAGAACCCGCCCCGAGCAATCAACTGAGCTGGGTTCGCCGCAAGGCAGGCCCGGCTCTTTTTTACGACATCCCGCAAACAAACCGTCCAGTTGCCCTCCCCTCCCCTGGATGTAGGCTTAAGGGGACGAGCTATCTTTGTACCTTCCTTAGTCGCACTTCGGCATATAAAGCTCGTCAGAGTTCATCAGACAAACCAAACGAGATGGAGGGCAACAATGGCACGCTTAGCATTGCTCGCCTTGATTCTTTTCATGGGGTTCTTGAGCAGCCCCGCAGCCGCACACGAGGAACACCATCCGACCAAGGCCGATGAGCCGTCCGTCAATTACTCGGATTGGAAGAACCTCAAGGGCGACGGCTGCTGCAATAACCAGGACTGTCGGCCGATCGCCGACGAAGATGTCCAGGAATCCCCTGTCACCAAGGTCTTCATAGAGAACAAGTGGTGCCCCGTCCTCAACCACCACTACCTCAAGCAAGGCAACGCTCCGGATTGGTCACGGAATCACATCTGTGTCCGGAAGCTCTACAATGCCGATCCTGGAACGACCAGCCCGGCATATTTAGATCCTTGCCAACGTCTGCTCTGCTTCCAACCTCGCCCACGGGTATGAAGAGGAAATCCTCATACCTATCCCAGCGCTCTGCCTCCTCCCGGGCAGGCGCTGGTTTCGTTTTTACGCCTTCCCAACTATCAGATGTAGATGAAAATGTTCAGGAATAGATTTATTCTTGTGGGTCGCTTCGATGATCCAGTCGTAGTCCATATGTGCGGAGGTTGTCTTGATGGCTTTCAATTCTTCTAACTCTTCTTCGTCTAGGGCGTCCTCAGCCACGTGACGCATAGGCACGAGCATATGATGCACTTCCGCGATCCTATCGTAAGGGAAATGGTTGAGTATGATCTTCCAGTATTTGAAAGCTTTTATCGCCTCCCTCCCGCATAAGGGACAAGGTTCCGAGGTGCTGACCCGTCGATGTTCGTTGTATTTATTTTTCGCCTCCTCTGTTCGAAGTGAGACCATGTATAAATTTTGGTCGGGCCGCCGGGAATCGAACCCGGTCTACATCCACCCCATGGACGCGTACTACCGGTATACTACGGCCCGATATTTACTGCTGATCCAAATCCTTGGCTTCTTCTGTTTCCACAAACTCCCTCCAGGGATCCTTGGCAGGAGCCGCCATCTTCGGCTTATGCGGGATGATGAGCATCGCCACGATATAGGTGAAGACTACCGGGAAGATGGCCGTCACCAGCGCTGTGAATACGAAAGCCAAGCGGACGAGTGTCGAGTCGAGAGCGAAGCGCTCCGCGAGTCCCCCGCAGACACCGGCGATCTTCTTGTCCGTATCCGAGAGATATATCTTCTGAGTTCGCGGCATGGAATATAGGCGGTAACGCCTTGAAGGCATCCTAACGTGCGAGCCAGGGAATATCAAACTCCTTGAATTCCGGCAGGAGCTTCTTGTCGTAGAGAAGGCGGGAGAGCTCTTCTGCGGCCACTTTGGCGCCATTCAGCGCATTGTGGGGCTTGGGTTCCTCGGGTATCCCCACATAGCGCTGGATGGCGGAGGAATTGAGCGCAGAGCGCTTATGCTCCACCGGCGGCTCTATTCCCCACTTCACCATATGCACATACGCAGCCGTGTGCGTGTCGATGGTGCGATGCGCCAGCGGATAGTCCAGATGATAGCGCTCGCAAGTCGCCTTGATGAAGTCGCGGTCGAAAGAGGGATTCTGACCCGCCGTGGTATGGTCCTCCGCTTTGCTCATCCATGCCAGGAATTCCTGCACGATCTCTTTATCGCTCTTCTTCTTGGGATCGCGGATCTCCGCTTCTGAGAAGCCGCAGACCGCGAGCGCTTCCTCCATCACATGCGCACCCTCCCAAATGCGGCACTCTGCATAGAATTGATTCTTGGGATTATTAAAATCAAGCGCCCCGATACTCACTAAGGAGTGCTTGTACGGGTCGGTACCGCTCGCTTCTACATCAAGGACGATCATACGGATTGTGTTTCTATCTCCAGCCCGAACTGCTTGCGCACCCAAGTGTCCACTCTCTTAAGCGGTCCGGCGAAACGCGGGTACCTACGCCGGAGGCTCAGCAGCTTTGCATGGAACCACGGGGAATGGAGCGAGAGGAGATAGAATCCTATGGCAAGGAAGAGGAGGCCCTGGAGGACTGGCAGGAAAATCCCTACCCCGCCAAATACTATCAACGCCCAGCCGGAGAAGTTTAAGAGTATCCGCTTGTGGGTAGGCTTGAATTTCTTGAACATACTACTTGCAATTGGCTGCCAGCGTGTAGCCCGCGCTCTCGGCTAGAGCCGCTGATTCAAAGGAAATCTTGTTCTTCTCGCTGATGCTCTTGGCCCCTGGGCACCAGGAGAAGTGATATTTGGTTCCCTTGGAGGAGGCTACTACGGCTCCTGAAGGCTTCAGGGCGGCCGCAGCCGCCGCGGTAGCCACTCCTCTCCCCCCTGAAGCCACTTCTGTGCCCTCCCCTTCTGGATACAAGATCCTGACCGGGGTCCTAGCTATCTCCTGACTTGAAAGCCTCCCGAGGCCGAAGGAGGCGGTACCCACCAGGACCACGATTACCCCCACAAAGAGCTCCCGTGGCACAGAGAGCAGAGCGCCCTTGATTTTATCCAAGGCATCTCGTATAATCACACGCACTTAATTATACGGTAAAAGCAAGCTATGGCAACGAAAAAAGCTGGCGGTTCAGCCAAAAACCTACGCGACTCACAGCCCAAATACCTGGGTACTAAGCTCTATGAAGGCGAGACTGCCAAAGAGGGCTCTGTCATCATACGCCAGCGCGGCACCCGCATCCTCCCGGGAGTAAACGTCGGCATGGGCAAAGACCACACTCTCTTCGCTCTCAAGCCTGGCATCGTCTCCTTCTCCTCTACCCGCAAGAAGCACTTTGACGGGAAAACTCTCATCAAGAAAGTAGTCAACGTAAAGTAAACAAAAACCCCGCTCAAAAGGCGGGGTTTTTGCTTTTTAACGCCAAAGCGCTATCCTGCAGCCAGAACTGAACAGGAGGACCCATCGTGGACACAATCGGGCCCTATGCCGAAGTGACCGACTGCCAGGCCTTCACAAAAAAGCTCGTGGAGAAGCTGCAGAACCATTTCTCGGCGCAATACCCCTACCTGCCATTCCTCGGCCAACGTAAGAACCCGTACGACTTCTCTATCGGTTACCTGCGAGTGATCGACTGGTGCGAAGGACAATTTCTCCGACAGGAGTACCTCACCCCCGGAGAAGGTGGACTTGTCCGTCGGGACACGGTCCCCTTCACCATCTCTAGTAGCGCCTTCGCCATCTACGTCGAAGGCGTCGAACCGGAAAAAGCAGGCATGGGCCGGGGCACAACTCTTCTCCCCCAACTCTTTGCCTGCTTTGCCTTTGACCTGCCGAGGCCCGGACAACCACGCTCGGAGTGCCGAGAGTATATGCCCCGCGTCACCCCGAAGTTCTTCCACAGAGAAGTAAGGGACTTCGTGAGGAAGAGATTCAACCAGGAGGTCATCTTCCTGAAGGCTTCATAAACACCCCCGCAACTACGCCGCTCGCACCTTGGTGCGGGCGGTTTCCCTAATCCACAATTTGACATCGCTTCTCATTTCGCCGATAACAAAAGGGCACACTGTTCTTTAATTGCAAAAAGACTGGAGAAGTTATCGTGTCGTCGGAACCCATCATGCCGTCCACCTACCACCTGGCAGTTGCTGCACAGCAACAGTGCTTGCCAGTCCCCATCAGGCCAGCTCTCGGTCTCTGGGAGATCTCCACAATCACTCCCTCTTCTCTGCCCGGGAATATTAATCCGGAAGGAGCACAGGGCAGGTTCGCCGCCGCCTGAGTTCACCCTCTCGGCACAATCCCGCGCCAATCTGGCGCGGGATTCACTTTTTTATAAACTACTTCCCCTTCACCTCCACCGTCACGAAGCCCTTCTGACCATGGGCTTCCACCGGAATCCGCGTGACCCCCGTCGTACGGATCGCCTTATCAAGTAACAGCGCTTCTTTGGGGAACTCCGCACCCACTTTCTCCCAGATCGCACTGAGTACGGCTTCCTTATGAATACCTGCGAAGAGATGCCCCTGTTCGTTGGCCTTGCCGTAGAGGACCACCGGCGTCTCCTCAAGCGTCCGCAGGTGCTTAGCGAAGAAGGCGCTATGCACTTTCTCTTGGGCGGCACTCTTTAGGCTCATCTCCCCCACCTTGGCGAGGAGTGCTGCCGTAGCGGGCTGGGCCAGCTTACGCGGAAAGAGGAAATTAGCCGCGTAGCCGTCGGAGACATCTTTGACCTCGTTCTTCCGCCCGAACTTTGGGACATCCTTCAATAGCACTACTTTCATACCCCTAACCTATCAAGAAAAAGCCTGTCTGTCCCCTAGCGTGCCTTAAGGAGCGCCGCTGCCTTCTCCATCTGCGTATCTACCGGCACTTCGCCTTTAGGAGTGGTCGTAGAGAGAGACACCACTACGTCCGGAGTGAGTCCGTTGTGCGAGATGGAAAGACCGTTCGGAGTAAGCCAACGTGCGATGGTCACCTTGAGCGAAGTCTCCGGAGTGATCTTAACCAATTCCTGCACAGAGCCCTTTCCGAAGGTCTTCTCTCCTACGAGAATCGCTTTCTTATGATCCTGGAGCGCACCTGCTAAAATCTCGGAAGCGGAAGCGGAGCCACCGTTCACCAGGATGGCGAATTTGAGCTGATCAGTGAAAATGTCATAGCCTTTACTGCGATAGATCTGTTCGCTCTCTTCCTTGCCGAAATCCTCCCTCACCACCGTCTTGCCCGCAGGCAGGAACCAGCTGGCCATATCCACAGAGGCTTCCAGGTAACCGCCAGGGTTGTTACGGAGGTCGAGGATGAGCTTGTCGGTACCTGAGCTTACGAACTCACGGAGCGCGTTCCGGAAGAGTCCCATGGAGGGAGCCGAGAAGTTATAGAGACTAATGACGAAAACGCCGTCCTTGCGCATCTCCGTACGCACCGTGGGGATATCGATCTGCGCGCGGGTGAGCGTCTTTTCAAAAGGCTGCCCGATACCCTCGCGAGAGAGAAGGAGCGTCACCTGAGTCGCACGCGGTCCCCTGATGAGCTTGACCGCCTTGTCCACGCCAAGACCTGCGGTCGTAGTGGTGCCGATACGGAGTATCTTGTCTCCCGCGAGGATGCCTGCACGGGCTGCCGGGGTGTCTTTGAGAGGCGCAATGACTACCAGCGCATCATCCCGGATACCGATCTCCATACCCACGCCCTCGAAGTTACCTGCGATATCGCTCTCAAAGTTCTTGGATTCTACCGGCGGGAAGAAGACCGTGTACGGATCGCCGTAGGAGGAGGCAAGCCCAGAGATGGCTCCCCAGACCTTTTCCTGATCGGTAGGGACCGTGTCGCCGCCATACTTCTCATTGAGGAGCGCCCACGCATCCCAGAAGGGACCGAAGTCGGCTTTTACATCCGACTGAGTATTGACCGCACCTACAGAAGCAACAGAAGACCGGAAGAGAGGTGCGCTATATACGCCGCCTGCAAAGATGGCGAGCGCGAGGAGACCTTTGACGATGTAGCGAGAATAGCTGGAGGAAGGCATACGAAATATATCTGAGGATTATCTCAAAGCGTTTGGTATAAGTAAATGCGCTGCATCGGGTATACTTATCGACATACGCATATGGTGGAGAAGCGACAATACAACGGCCTCACCTGGATAGACGCCTCCTGCCCTACCCCTGAAGAAGTCCGCGCGCTGGTCGCGGAATATCACATCGCGCCTTCCGCGGGCGAAGAGCTCTTCACCCCTACCGCCAAACCGAGAGTCGATCTCTATGCCGACCACCTGTATCTCATCCTCCACTTCCCTGCTGCGGGTCCCAATGTACGCACCGGAGGCAGCCATGAAATAGATTTCGTCATCGGCAAGAATTTCCTCCTCACCGTACGCTACGAGAGTATCGAGCCGCTGCGCGTCTTCGCCAAAGCCTTTGAGGTGGGAGCACTCAGAGATCGTGGAGAAAAGAATGGAGCCCATGCCGGACACCTCTTTTCCCACCTCCTCAAAAGCCTCTACGGTTCCCTCCTCCACGACCTGGAGCACCTAGAGAGTACGCTCATCGCCATAGAGAAAAGCGTCTTCGACGAGAATGCCCGCGACCTAGTAGGCAAGCTCTCCTTTGCTGGCCGTGAACTCCTCGCGTCAAAGCAGGCTACCCGCCTTCACCACGAAGTGCTGACCTCACTGGAGAGCTCAGGTGCCCAGCTCTTCGGAGAAGACTTCAAAGACAGCCTCTCTGGGGCCATGGGCGCCTACTACCGCGTACGCGAGGCGCTCGAGAGCAACAAGGAACTCCTCCACGAACTACGCCTCACCCACGACGCGCTCGTCTCTGCCAAGCAGAATGAGGTCATCCGCACGCTCACCGTCATCTCCTTCGCTATCCTGCCGCTCTCCCTCATCGCCGAACTCTTTGCCATGGAAGTACAGGGCAAGCCCTTCACCGACGTAGCGAACGGCTTCTACGGAGTGATCATCCTCATGCTCCTCGCTCTCGCAAGTATCGTGGTGTACTTTAGATACAAGAAGTGGCTATAACTCACATGCCTCTCCGCCTCTACAACACCGTCTCCAGACAAAAAGAAGACTTCACTCCCACACCTCCGTATGAAGTGCGGATGTACCATTGCGGCCCTACCGTCTACGACTACGCCCATATCGGCAATCTCCGCTCTTTTACCTTTGCAGATATACTGCGCCGTACTCTGGAGAAGCTCGGTTACTCCACCAAACAGGTCATCAATATCACCGACATAGGACATCTGGTGGGAGATGCGGATGATACCGAAGACAAGATGACCGTGGCCCTCAAACGTGAAGGCAAACCCCTCACTCGGGAGGCCATGCTCGAGCTCGGCACCTTCTATATGGAAGCCTTCAAGAAGGACTTGGAAGCCATGAACATCCTCGCTCCGCACGAACTGCCCCGCGCGAGCGAGCACATTACTGAGGATATCGCCCTC
Organism: Candidatus Parcubacteria bacterium; assembly: GCA_021414235.1. Lineage (NCBI taxonomy): Bacteria > Candidatus Parcubacteria > Candidatus Parcubacteria bacterium. The sequence goes on along the minus strand of JAIOOV010000004.1, from coordinate 371,039 downwards.
CTGGAACGACTCGAGAACAAGGGTTTCCTCTACAAAACCTCCGACGGCTTATATTTCGACACCTCCAAAGACCCTCATTATGGAAAGCTGGCCGGTAAGGAACTTCCTCCAGTAGACGAGAGTCGCTCCCGCATCGGCGCAAATGCAGAAAAGAAGAACCCTCGCGACTTCGCTCTTTGGAAATTTGATGAAGCACTCGGTTGGCAAAGCCCTTGGGGCAAAGGCTTCCCTGGCTGGCACATCGAGTGCTCTGCCATGAGCATGCGCTACCTCGGTGAGACCTTCGACATCCACACCGGCGGCATCGACCACATCCCAGTGCATCACACCAACGAGATCGCTCAGTCTGAGAGCGCTACGGGGAAACCCCTCTCTCGCTTCTGGATGCACAATGCTTTCATAAACATTGAAGATCAGAAGATCTCCAAGTCTCTCGGTAACACCTTCTCGCTACGAGATATAGAAGAAAAAGGTTTCAGCCCTCTCGACTACCGCTTCTGGCTCCTCTCTGGCCACTACCGCTCCCCTATGAACTTCTCCTGGGAAGCATTAGAGGGCGCTCGCTCTGCCCGCGCCCAGCTGGTCAAATCCGCTTCTCAAATCACCCTAGGCGAAAAGCCTTCAGGCTCCGATGACACTCAAGCCTACGAACAGAAATTCCTAGAAGCCCTCGAAGACGACTTGAATACTCCCCAAGCTCTCGCCGCCGCCTTTGAGCTCGCCAAGGACGAGAATGTGGATGAAGAAGCCAAGCAAGATGCTCTCGCTCGCATGGATACGGTACTGGCTCTCGGTCTCAATCAGGTCATCCCCGACGACATCCTCGCGCTCGCCAGGGAACGCGAGTCCGCTCGCACCAGCAAAGACTTCCCCACCTCCGACCGACTACGTGATGAACTTAAAGAAAGAGGATTTGGACTCGAAGATACCAGCAAGGGCGTGCGAATCTATCCTTTCTAATTCGCCGCTTTAATTTTGAATGGTACAACATAACTATTGACATATATACACTTTCATAGCATGCTGAATAGGTGCGCAGTCGTGCGTACCTCTCAGGAGAGCGTCGATGGCTCAGATGACACAGGTTGTCGAAAATCCGCAGGTCGTTACAGGTGTGTGGAAATTCCACAAAAGCGTGCCTCCGGAAGTTCTAGTAGCGCTTGCCATGGAATGGAGAGCAGCGCAGCCCGGATACACGCAACTCCACGTGCGCGAAAGCGCAAAAGACCAGCGGGCTATCGGATTTCAGTACACGCTTCCGCGTCCCGGCAAGAAGGCTTACGACAAGTTCTTTCACGCCCACCGTGATCAGCTCAGACGGCGCTTCGGCGACGAGTTCGTGGGCTGGGATGTCGGCAACCCGACCATCATCATCCTGCAATAGCATCTACTGCACCGCCTCTCCCGACACTCGTCGGGAGAGGCCTTTGGTTTTAAAACCCGTGATTCTTCTCCAACACCCGGCGGAATATCTCCATCCAATATTTCTTAGGTGAGTACTTCTCAAGCGCCATACGCTGACCATTCTTAGCAATGCGCTCCCGCCCTGTATCATCCGCCAGATACTTCTTAACCTTTGCAATCAAATCCTCTATATCTCTAAACTGCACATACTCCTCTCCTTCTTTGAAGAAACGCGGGGTCTCGCTCCCCTCCTGCTCCATGAGGAGCGCACCGCAAAACATCGTCTCAAATACACGACCCTTGAGCTGCACCAGACCCGTAGTGGTCTTTGAGAAATTGAGGGAAATCTTGGAGCGCTGCAGCACGCTGGCATATTCCTGGATGCTCACCTTCTTCAGCACATCCTTGTTGCTACCTAGCGTCACCACGTTTATTCCCGCATCCCGTAGAGCCTTAATCATCTCTTCCCTCTCCGGATGCGCCCCCTCTATGGTGCCAGCGAAACAGACGTCTATATCCCGCGGCAGCCCCATGTCGCCAAACACGCGTGTGTCATATGGCGTCCAGAGAGCGGCGTAGCGTTCGGTCAGCTTGCTGTCCTTGCGATATGCCTCGGCAGAATCCCAGACCACCGCGAGCGCCGCGAACTCTGCGATCTCATCACTAATGCCGAAATAGTGCGTTTCCGAGTCAGACCAGACGGAGACTATGGGGATCTTGAGATGCTTCTTTATCGTCTGCAGAGTTTCCTTGGTAGGTCCGCTCACTCCATCAAGAGAATGGCACTGCAGGATAATGAGGTCAGGCTTCTCCCGGAGACAATGCTTGATGAGCTCCAGATCCCCGGAGTAACCGTGACGAGTGCGAAAAGTATCCAAGTGGAAGCGACTGTACGTAGCCACTCCTGCTGCTTCCAGGGACCCCCAGAAATTGTAATCAAATATGAAGCCTACCGGCTCCTCGGTGACGAAGAGCACATGGGGGTGAGCGCGCTTCGGTTTTTCTAATCCTTTTCCATTCGCAAAGAGCGTAGCACGCGCTGGCTTCACGATCTTCATTTCAAGCGCAAAGGACTGCGCCACATTCCCCTCATGCTCCAGGAGCGCACGTACCCTCTCATATGGGATATGTCCGTTCCGTAGGGCCTCTGCTACTTCCGGCACGAAACGGTACTGCGCAGAAGCAGGCTCGCAATCCAAGTCGATACCCGCGAAGATGCCGAGCTTGGTCTCCCTTCCTCCGCTCGCCTCATCCCGCAGGTTGCGCACGTTGTCGAACATGGCGAGCCCTTCCGGGGTTACCGTGCGTACATTGAGCGGATCGTTCAGGAAAGCATCACTCCGCCAGTGCGGCGCAGACACCTTCACAGAACAACCATCCTTCGCGACCCGGTATACCTCCTGCCAAAGGCGGATATATGCCCGCGGGTCCTGAGCAAGCTGCTGGAGCGAGTGGTCGAAGACGATCTCCTCCACACTATTCTCCTGCCACGGCCAGGGATACTTCTCGAGATTCCAGATGATATCGGGAGTGCAGGCCTCTTCCCGATCCACATTGACGTAACCCGGCAATTTATTGTATCCGCAGCCGAGATTCAGACGCATAGGGCTTAATGCTAGCCAAGGAAACCCCTCTGTCAAACAAGGGCATTTCCTGTCCCCAACTTGGACACAGCTTACCCCCTTTCCGTAAGGGAGTGGGAAAAATCCTACATGCTAAACTTCTACCCATGGCCCGCCCCTCCCCTTCCTTCGCCCGCGTCCCACCGCAGAACATCGAGTCCGAGAAAGCCGTGCTCGGCTCGGTGATGCTGCGTCCGGAAGCCATCCACGAGATATTGGATAGCGTCTCTCCGGAGAGCTTCTACGCAGAGAAGCATCGCATCATCTGGGAAGTGATGCTCGAGCTCCTCAGCAAGAACGAACCCATCGACATCGTGTCTCTCTCCTCACGTCTCAAGGAGCGAGGTCTCTTGGAGCAGGTGGGTGGCGCAGGCTACCTCGCAGAGATCGTCTCCATCGTGCCCTCTGCTGCCAACATCAAGTACTACGGCGATACCGTCTACAAGAAATTCGTGCTGCGCTCCCTCATCCGTGCCTCCGAGGAGATCAATGAGCTCGGCTACAGCGAGCACGAAGAGATCGAGACCCTCGTCGATCAAGCCGAGCAGCGCCTCTACACCATCAGCAACTCCGGCGGCTCCCGCAAGTTCTACGCCATGAAAGACATGCTCGCGGAGGCCTGGGAGCGCCTTGAGCGCATCCACGAGAAGAAAGACGGCCTGCGCGGCGTCTCTTCCGGCTTCAAGGAGATCGACAGCATGCTCTCCGGCTTCCAGAAGTCCGACCTCATCATCCTGGCCGCCCGCCCTTCCGTCGGTAAGACAGCGCTCGCCCTCGACATCGCCCGCCGCTCTGCTACCGAGCACAACACCACCGTGGCCGTATTCTCCCTGGAAATGTCCAGCCAGCAGCTGGTGGACCGCATGCTCGCCGCGGAATCCAATGTGAACGCCTGGCACATGCGTACAGGACATCTCTCGCGTGACGAGGAATTCGACCGTATCCGCAACTCCCTCGACCGTCTCTCCAAGGCACCCATCTTCATCGACGACCAACCAGGCAACAACATCCTCAAGATGCGCTCGGTGGCCCGTCGTCTCAAGCGCGAGAAAAACCTCGGCCTCATCATCGTGGATTACCTCCAGCTCATGACCCCCGTCAACACCAAGAACTCCGATTCTGCCGTGCAGCAGGTCACGGAGCTCTCCCGCTCCCTCAAGCATCTCGCCCGCGAGCTCGACGTCCCGGTCATCGCCCTCTCCCAGCTCTCCCGTGCGGTGGAGCAGCGTGGCGGCAAGCCCCGGCTCTCCGACCTCCGCGATTCCGGTTCCATCGAGCAGGACGCGGACGTGGTCATGTTCATCCACCGCGAAGACAAGAACAAAGATGCTTCTGAGCGCACCAACATCGCCGAGATCCTCATCGAGAAGCACCGTAACGGCCCCACCGGCGTAGTGCAGCTCTACTTCAACGCCGACCGCTCTTCCTACCAGTCCATCGACAAGTCGAGCTTCGGTGACTTCGCGGATGTAGCCACCTTCTAGTATGTCGAGCATCGACAAGCTCACGGAGTCTTTCCGCCACTTTCCGGGCATAGGCCCCCGCCAGGCCCGCCGCTTCGTCTACTACCTCCTCACCAAGAACCGTGAGCACCTGGAGGAGCTTTCCAATCTGATATTAGAGATCCGCCGCGAGATCCACGTCTGTACCTTCTGCCAGCGCTTCTTTAACGGACGTACCCAGGCCCCCCTCTGCCCTATCTGCGCCGACCCAAGCCGCGACAAGAGCCTCCTCATGGCAGTAGAGAAAGACATCGACCTGGAGAACATTGAGAAGAGCGATGCCTACGAGGGCCGCTACTTCGTCCTCGGTGGCACTGTGCCAATACTCGAGAAAGAGCCCACTCATCGGGTACGTTCCCGCGAGTTCCTCGCTACCGCAACAAAAGAGATGGAAGCGGGTCACCTCAAGGAAGTCATCCTGGCTATGTCGGTGAACGCCGAAGGCGAGAACACTGCCGAATATCTCTCAGGACTCCTCGCACCCCTCCGTGAGAAGGGCCTGCGTATCTCCATGCTGGGCAGAGGCCTCTCCACCGGCTCTGAACTTGAATACGTGGACAGCGACACTATCAAGAGCGCACTGACGCACCGCACCTAGACTGATTATAAATACGTTGTATAGTGAGAACAGACGTCCCCCTCACTCAGGAGTCGCGCTATGACGCGTACGATATCGACCCTCGTAACAATGCTCTTGCTGTTCTCCGCGCCCTCTACCGCCCAGAACACGGACAACTCCTTTCTCCAACCAGGAGAGAAGCTTTTAGTAAGAGGGCTCTTCTGCTCCAATCTCGACCACCTGAAGGCCGTCGTCACGTCGCTGACGTCCACTTCGGATCGAGAGAAAGCCGAGGTACGAGCCTCCCTCGTAGGTGCGCGAGCCGGAGACAAACCGTGCTTTGAGGGTCGCCTCGAAGTCACCGTCGTCGCCGAACACGACCACGTGAACGGCATCAGAACGAACGGAGGCCAGACCACTCGCTATCTCCTCGAGATGCGGGACTCTGCCGGTCGTACGATATTCGCGATGTCTCCTAAGCCAGTGCGCTTTCGGGCGTAAGACACATCGGGAACCCAAAGGCCTGCCGGCAACCCCGGCAGGGGTTTTTGATTCTTTAGGAGAGCTTCTCGATCTTCACCTTAGTGAAAGGCTGGCGATGACCGCGGTTCTTATAGTAACGGCTCTTGGCCTTGTACTTAACCACCTCTACCTTCTTGGCCCGGCCTGCCTGGAGTACGGTGGCGGTCACTTTGGCTCCAGAGATGTACGGAGTGCCCAGGGTAGTGTCCTGGCCGTTGTCCACCACGAGCACTTTGTCGAAGACGATAGCGTCTCCGGCCTTGGCTTCGTCAGACAATTTCTCGATGGCGATTTCGTCGCCCTCAGAGACCTTGTACTGCTTGCCCCCTGTGAATATGACCGCGAATTCCTTCATAGGGGCTAACCTTAGCCTGTAAAACGAAAAAAGGCAAGTCCCGCCCCGCCCTTATCCAGCCTAAGCTGGATAAGGGCGGGGCCAAGACTAGCCCGGCCTCACTGATCGAACATTGAGCCTTCCCGCTCCTTTGCGGAAAGCCCGGTCGCTGAAATCCTAACGGACTCCGCGACCGTAGGTTGTGGGGGATCGATGGAAGGCATCCGCGCGATCGGGTGTACCAGTCGTCTTAAGCGCCCTTCTTCGAAGAGATCCTGGATGATCCCGCCAGGCTCTGATTCGGTATCCTGAGGCATCGTGACGCTCCTCTGCTTTGTACATGCTTAATACTTTTTAGCACGTATCGCCCGGATGACCAAAATTACTCCGCGTCCTTCTCCGGCCCCTCTATCAGAGTATTCTCCATCGCGAGCCCCGCTCCGGTGATGCGCATGACATCCTTGTCGATCTTCTTGAATTCCTTGCCAGAGGCATTGTAGTGATTCACCACGGTACCGAGCGTGTTCCCCAGCTTCCCGTGGTACTCCTCGTAGGCCTTGAGGTGCTTACCGAGCTCCCCCACCCGGAGGATGATGTCCTTGGCCGTCTCCTCTATCTGCATCGCCTTAAGCCCCTGGAGCACCGTCTGGAGATATGCCAGGAAGGAGGTCGGCGAAACGATGATGACTTTGTACTTGTTGGCCGCCCGCTGAATGAGGTTGTCCGTCTCCTCTGCCATAGCGCCGATCTTGTTCACCAGGAGTTCGTAATAGATGGCCTCATGCGGGATGAACATGAAGGCGAAGTCCATGGTGCCCTGGCTCGGACGGATATACTTGGCCGTCTCGGTGATGCGATTCTTGAGGTCGCTCACGAAAAGCTTCTCTAACCTGACCCTCTCCCCTTCATTCTGTTCTTCTGCGAGACGATTATAGTTCTCTAGGGAAAATTTAGAGTCGATGGGGATGATCTTGTCCTTCACCCGCACGATGGCGTCCACGATGAGGTCTGACCCATCGTCATCTTTGCCGAGGCCGTACTGCATCTGGTAGCTCCCGGGTGGCAGTACGTTCTTGAGGAGGGTCTCCAAGTAGTACTCACCAAGAATGCCCCGCTGCTTGGGGTTCTTGAGAATGTCCTGCAGACTTTTCAACTGATCAGCAAAAGAGACCACCTGCTTATTGGTCTCGTCCAAACGAGTGAGGCGCTCAGTCACGTCCCGCACGATGCGCTGGGAGGACTCGCTCGTCTTATGGAGTGAGTCGTTCATCTGGCGGGAGTTCTCACCTAATTTCTGATCCACCGTACGGGTGAGCTCGTTCATCTGCTCCAAGAGGAGCTTGAAGCCCGTATCGCCCCTCTCCTCTCCCCCGCCCTGACGGCGAGAGAGCCACCAGAAGAAAAAGCCCTGGGAGAGCAGGAGAAGGAGCCCGAGGAAGAGCAGAATGATGGTGGTGGTAGACATACGGCTATTCTAGCATTTTATAAAAAGACGACCCCGCGACGCATGCGCCGCGGGGTTCCTGCGTCAGGTCTTGATGGGTTGGGGACCCTTCCAAAATAGGACGTAATAAATCGTGCCGAGGGCGAGGTCCCATACCAGAACATTCCAGACCGAGAAGTCCCAGAAGTACCAGGCTGCCGCGGCGACCAAAGCCAGGAAGAAGAGGCCGCCGAAAAGCCATGCCCAATCCTCGAAAGATCCAGGGAGTGGATTTCTGCCAAACCACCCCATGATCATCTCAGCGAACCAGACAAAGCAGAACAGTATCAGAGCAAACGCCCTGATCGGGGAACGAGTAGCGTGTTGCATGCGCGCCTCCGTTGGACTCCCCGCAATATATCCTTATACTTTAACAATGCAAGAAAACATCCGTACCGAACTAGTGACAGCAATGAAAGCCAAGGATTCCGGGAAGGTCACTGTGCTCCGCGGCGTCCTCGCCGCCTTCACCAACGAACTCGTGGCTAAGGGTAAGAAGCCCCAGGACACCCTTACCGAGGATGAGCAGATCGCCGTGGTGAAGCGCCTGGTCAAGCAGCGCAAGGACTCTATCGAGCAATTCGAGAAAGGTGGCCGCCAGGATCTAGCCGATACTGAGAAAGCTGAACTAGCCATCCTCGACACCTATCTCCCCGCTTCCATGACCCACGAAGAGATCCGCAAAGTAGCTCTCGCTCTCAAAGAGAAGCTCGGTGTCACCGATAAAGCCAAGATGGGCGTGTTCATGGGCGCACTCATGAAGGAACTCAAAGGAGCAGCTGACGGTAGTGATGTGAAGGTAGTGGTAGAGGAAATACTATCGTAGACAAAGTATAAAAAATATGGTAACAAGTTGGAGACGTCCTTTCTCTATCGCAGGGGGTAACCATGCTTGGAACTGAAGGGGTCGACGTACCTACTGAATCCAATGTCTGCCTCTTGAAAGCAAGAGCTCCAGGCCACATCCCAGCAGCCTTCATCCTTTATCCGGAACGGCAACCAAATCGGACAAGTGGCATAGGGGTGATGTTCAATCCCGTCGGCACACTGTTCTTCTTCGCTAGCAAGGAAAAGATCGTCCGGCATCTCAAGGAGGAATTTGGCATTACCGCTCTCGTCTTTGACGCCGAGACGATTCGCAGGTTCCACCAGCAAGCCGGTACCAGATTCAAAGCGGAGGAGCGTTGGCTCACAATCGGAATAAGCTTGGACATCAAGGAGGATATCCAAGTAGCAGCTCTTCAGACCCAAGACGTTCTTGAGGAACATGGTTTTGAGGTCGAAAAGATCCCCATTCCCCTTGTCGAGCACATGCAGGCTTTCATCCTTCCGCCTTCACTACGTTCACTCACGTGAGAGAAAAGCTCTCCAGGGCGCAGCCGGTACCCAATCCGGCGCGCCCTTGCTTTTTATATAATAGGTGGTATAATAAAGACAGGTTAAATCGGTTCCCCGCTCTACGCCAGAAAGGAGGCGAACCATGCTCCCCAGCATTGGTGAGATGACTACCGTCACCGCTCGCCGCTGGCGCGCGGTGACAAGTCCCGAAAGGAAAGAGTTCAAGCGAATTGCGCTCAGGGTCGCCAAGGAATTCGGTTGCCCTTACTGGGATCTCGATTACTACGTTTCCGAGATCTGCAAGGAAGGGGCTCGACGGCGAGCCGAGCAGCAGAAGAGGCGAACGATCAAAAAGAAATCTAAGCCCAAGACTGAAACCTGGAAAGAAAAGGAAAAGATCCAGGTACAGATCGCTGCGGAGCGAAAAGAAGAGGACAAGTGGAAGAAGTTCCTCTTCCAGGCCTCCCGCGGCGAAGTTCCTATGCTGACGGACGACGACGGCAATCTCCTCTGCGAGCTTCCACCCCTCCAGAGTGAGGAAGAACCCGCTTCCCTCCCGAGACGACATCTTGAACCACGGCGTAACGCGCCACGCAGGAAACCTCAACAGAGGAAGGACAATTCCCAGCAACTAGCGTTCTTTTAGTCTGGGAGAAACGAACACGGCGACGCACGGAGCAATCCGAGCGTCGCCAAACTTTTTATATAAATCCTCTCTCACCAGCTATTTCCTTAAACGCCTAGATTACTCATACCCCTTCGCTTGTAGTTTGAATAGGCGTGCATAGGTACCATTCTTTTCCAGAAGCTCCTTGTGCGTCCCCAGCTCGCTGATGGTGCCTCCCTCCAAAATACAGATCTGATCCGCCTGGCGCACAGTAGAGAAGCGGTGCGAAATGAGGATCACCGTTTTGTCGCGCGAGAGATGCTCCATCTTCTCAAAGATCTTGGCTTCCGCCTCCGCGTCGATGGAGGAAGTCGGCTCGTCCAAGATGAGCACCTGCGCGTCGCGGTAGAAGGTACGCGCGATAGCGAGCTTCTGCCACTGGCCGATAGAAGGCTCCACGCCACCGGTGAACTTCTTGCCGAGCATCTGCTCGTAAGCATTACCCCAATGCTCGATGAAGATCTGTGCTTCGCCTGACTCAGCAGCATCCTTGACCCGCTCCATATCAAGCGGGATGTCAGTGCGCCCTATGGCGATAGCCTCCTTCACCGGGAAGTGATACGAGGCGTAATCCTGGAAGAGGATGCCGAGGTGGTGATACCAGCTCTCGATATCGAGCGTGCGCAGATCGTGACCGCCGATGAGGATGCGCCCCTCCGTGGGGTCATAGAAACGGCAGAGCAGCTTCACAAAGGTGGTCTTGCCTGCTCCGTTCACACCCACTACAGCGAGCTTGGCTCCCGGCTTTATGGTAAGCGAGAGATCTTTGAGAGCCCACTGCTCCGCGCCTTCATAGCGGAAGCTGACCTTCTCAAAGACAATCTCTGGAGTGAGATCCTTGGGGAGGACGATGCCCGCGACCGGCTTTACCACCACATCCGGCAGATTAAGGAATTTGAAATAGTCACTAACGAAGAGACTGTCGCTGTACTGGCGACCGATGTTGGCAAAGAGACCAGAGAGCGCGCCACGGAGTGCGGTCACGGAAGTAAGCAGGAAAGTGAGCGTACCGATCTCTATCTCCCCCTGCACCACCTGGTAGATGAACCAGAAGAGAGTAAAGCCTATGGCGAGCTGGGAGATGAGCGCGCCGCTCATGGTGTGCTTGATCTTACGCTTCTCCGCAGTGCGCTGGTCGCTCTGGAAGATCTCAAAGAGCGCCGCAATGCGGTCATAGAAATGCTTTACGTTCTGGAAGAGGCGGAGCTCTACCAGATTCGGGATATTGGTAAAGTGACTGCGCAGATTCCAGAACTGGCGGCGGAACTCGGCCTTAGTGCTGTAGATGCCCCAGATCTCCGTGCCGTAGCGTCCTTCGATGAGGAGCTCCGGGAGGGTGCCAGCGAGAAGTACGAGCAGGACCCACCAATCAGCATAGAGAATGATGGCAGAGGCGAAGACGATCTCCACCAGGTTCTGGTAGATGTAGAACTGCCGATCCACGAAGTTCTGCGCACGGTGCGTACTACCCTCTTCGATCTTCATGAAGAGGTCGTTCTTCTTAGGATCCTCCTGGATTGCTACATCGAGTTCCGCGCGGCGAGAGAGCACAAGAAGCTCGAACTTCTGGCCGAGGTAGAAATAGAAAAGCTTGGAGATATACCCCTGGAGCTTATAGAGGAGCGGGGTGAGGAGCGCGATGAACAGGAAGAGGAGCGTATAGAGCGTGATCTGGTAAGAGAAGAGATGCTCATGCGCCTCGGCGGTCAGCACATTGAGAAGCAGGGCGAAGACGCCGTTCTGAAGGAACGGCGTGAGCGATGCCAATGCCAAGACTCCGAGCATGGTGAGCACCATGCCAGGGCGGTCCGTCCACACGATACGGGTCAGACGCAAACTGTTGCGCCAGAGCTCCGGCAGAGCGGAAAGAGAGACTTTATTTTCTTTTGGATCGATAGATGAGTCCATTGAAAAAATATTTTACCACGAAATACCCTTTATGCATAGAAAGCGCTTGATCTTTTTCCAAAGCGTACAGATCTCGTGCTAGCTGAAGCGAAGGGTCTTCTTGAGTTCTCTCAGTCCATCCAGAATGGTCTGCGCATCCGAGAGTGCGTTATGTGCCCGACGCTCTGGCTCTTTGCCGAATGCACGCGTCACCGTTCCACTTGAGAGACTATCGACATCGGTACCTGCATTTTTAAATACCTCGCGCACATCATGGAATCGCTCCGTCACAAACGGAGAATCGATACCCACCAGCTGACAGTTCTTTTCTATGACATCCCCGTCATGACCAAAAGCGTACATCTCCCTCTCCCCCGCCCAAGCACGGAAGCGGCTGAGCGCATCCTGGAGATCCAACCCCTCCTCGTCTACTGCCTTCTGAGTGATGCCGGTAAGCAGAGAGAGATATTCAGACAAAACAGGATTCTTGACCGGCTTCACCAGGACGAGAAAAGATTCCCTCTCTTCGAGGGTCCGGCCGTCCGCGATGAGTGCGCCGATCTGCACGATCTCCTTATATTCTCCTGGCCTATCCCAGCCGCGCAGCCACGACCCTTCCCAGGCCGTGTACTCGGTATCAAAGATGACGAAAGAATCCGGAAGCAGGAGCATTATTTCCTCTTCTGACTGGCCATCTGCTTTATTTTTTCATCCCTATTACTGATTCTACTCTTTACGACGGTGATATCTTGTTCCGTCTTTTTTACATCCTCTTCTAGTCTGGATAAACCTCGCTTGAGTACGTCGATCTGGTTTTTCATCTCCCTTTCCTTATCCTCGATCTTATCCTGTTCCCGTTTCAGATACCCTTGGCGACGGCCGAGCTCGCGCTCTAATTCCGACAGCTTATCTTTATCTTGCTTTTCCTCTCGCTCAAGAATATCTATAGTATCCATATCGTTTAATTATGCCCTGAATGGTACTATGCCCTGCTTCTCTCCGCTATATACTAGGAGCATGAAAGTACCTAAGGCTATAGCCGTCATCACAGCATGAACACCCGCTCTCTCTCCATCCTGCTTATACTCCTCGCCCTACTCGGCATCGGCGGCTATTACGGCTACGAATATATCAAAGAGAAACCACCCACCTTATGAGTAGAGGAGAAGCGCTGCCAGGAAAAGGAAATCATAACGAGGAAGGCCGAATAGCGGGATGTGATTGGATAAGAAAAGGAGGACGAAGAAGGAACCCGCAAATACGCAAGCCTGGGCTTCTTTCAAACCAAAGAATAGGAATCCCCGCATAGGTCAATCTTATAACCCTAGCGGACGCGTGTCAGTGACCCGCGCAGCGAATCAGAGCCACTTGGCCACTCCTCTGTGTCCCGAGCACGTACCGCTCCGGTGTTTACTGAAGCTATAGCTTCCATCTTTGCATCGAGCTGACGCCCCCTTGGGTGCCTTAACAGCTTGGACAGGGACATGAACCTGGACTCCAGAAACATTGGTGTAATAGGAGCTCGCGGCGATGGCAAAAACAGGAGAAAAAGAAGAGGCGAGGAATACAGCTGCAGCCAGGATTGAGATGAGAAATCTAGGGTTCATTGACTGAGCCTACGCCTATAGGAGGAAAAGGCAAATCGAGGCGGGTGGGACTTATATACTTAACAACCATTAGAAGCCGGGGGCTGCCGGCTTCTGCTCTTGGGCGTATACTCTAATTATGATTTTCAAAGCCATCCTACTGACGCTTGCTTTTACCCTTTTACCCACCCCTTCCCACGCTCAATCCGAGCTGGTACCGGACACGATCAGCATCGAACGCGCTCGGGTACTTGAAGCGAGAGATCAGCGCGAAACCATCATCCCCGGCACCGATACTCCCTCAAAGACGCAGACCCTTACCGCAGAGGTGCTTGATGGTCCCGACAAAGGCCAGGTAGTGACCTTTCAGAACGACTACATCCAATTAAGCCAGGATGATGTTTTCTTCATCCGCCACCAAAGCAATTCCATAAGCGGGAGCGATTACTGGGTCGTCTCGGATCCGTATCGGCTAGATATCCTGCTGATTCTCGCAGTCGCCTTCCTGGCGCTCCTTTTCGTCTTCGGCGGCATCCAGGGACTCCGAGGGCTCGCAAGCCTGCTCGGAAGCCTCGTGCTCATCCTCTATGTCCTTCTTCCTGGGATCCTCGGTGGCTACTCCCCGGTCCTCGTGAGCGTCGGCGTCGCCTCACTCATCATCATCATCGGGTCCTACATCACTCATGGGTTCAACAGGACCACTTCGGCTGCCGTGCTCGGCATGATCGGCACAGTGGCTGTCACCGGCTTAACCGCATACTGGGCCGTCCACGCAGGACACCTCAGCGGCTATACGGCCGAAGAGAACATCTACCTCAACTTTGATACTCGCGGGGGCATCGATATGGTCGGACTCCTCTTTGGCGGGATCATGATAGGTCTCCTCGGCGTGCTCTACGATATCGCCATCGGCCAAGCCATTACCGTGGAAGAGCTCTTCAGAGCGGGTAAGCATATGACCAAGCTAGAGATCTACAAGCGAGCGATTCGCGTGGGTCGCGAGCACATCGGAGCCCTGGTGAATACCCTTGCCATCGCCTATGTCGGCGTCTCCTTGCCCCTGCTCCTCCTCATTCAGCATTCCTCGACCATGAGCCTGGCCTCCATCATCAACAGCGAGATGTTCGCTACGGAGATAGTGCGCATCATCATCGGCAGCATCGGCCTCATCCTCGGAGTACCGATCACCACCCTCATCGCCTCCTACATGCTTGAAAAGCAGCGCGGAAAATCAGGAGAACACCACGGACACAGTCACGCTTAACAAGTGACGCAGCCAGTCTTAAATCCGCAATCCGTGCAGATCATGTGATGATGGTGGTTCTTGGGGTATGAGAAGTGAATTGCATCTCCTTCCCCGCTCCCTCGCAGAAGAATACCAGCATCGGCCAGATCATTGAGGGCACGGTAGAGCGTAACCACATTGAGATCCAGCCTCTTCCCTATCTCATCGACGTTCAACGGGTGCTTTGCAATAAAAAGAGTGCGCAATAGTTCTAGACGACCAGGTGTCGCCCTGAAGCCGCGTTCATGCAGGAGCTTTTTGAAATCTTCCATGTCTTCATAGTACCTAAACGCAATAGATTTGCAATTAGATACCCATCTGAGGTATAGTCCTAAATGCAACTAAGTTGCGTTTATGAAAATAGCATTCCTCGGCAAAGGAGGCTCCGGCAAATCAACCATGGCAACCGCCCTGGTGCGCCATCTGCACTCCCGCGGTATGCGGGTTCTGGCTATTGATGCCGACCACAATATGGACCTCTCATATAACCTAGGAGCTGATCCAAAGGTGTTTCTAGGAACCGATCCGGATCGGATAAAGGAGTATGTAGGAGCTGAACGCTCCGGAGGATTCTTTGCGGCAGTAAAGATTGCTGAGGAAAGAGGCATCTGTTTCTCCCTCTCCCCTCTCGACCCGTTCACTCAAAGCGTCTCTGTAGAGATAGAGCCCCTGCTTCACCTCATGACCGCCGGTCCCCACACGGATCGTGTACGTTCCCTAGAAGCCTGTAGCCATTCGCTTGCTGCTCCTCTAAAGACGTATCTCCCCCTCCTCCGGCTTAACCCCAAAGAGGCTGTGGTCATAGACGAACGGGCGGGTACCGATCCGGTAGCTACGGGAATACTTAAAGGTGTTGATCTGGGGGTGATTGTCCGAGAGGACACAGTGAATAGCCGTCGAGTAGCTGAGCAGATCAAGCAAGAATTAGAGATAGCCGATATCCCCTGCCTGATCATCGACAACAAGGTCACTGATCTTGTCGCGGACACGAAGGCAGCTATTGAAAAAATAGATTCGTTCTTTGTGTCCAGCACTTAGCCCGCGCTTTGCGTGCTGCGTTCACGCGGGCTAAATGCTGGACATACAAGGAGATGCTGACAGCATGCCCTCCGTAATATATGGCGGAGGGCATGCTGGTAACATCGCCAGCGTTCTTTCGAGGAGAAGCCTATGTCGTTCCCTTCGATCACGCGACACATCGCGCAGGGTCTCGCCGGTGCCGAAGCCCTGCTCGCCGCAGTGAGGGAAGATTGCCCTGAAGGAGTCGCCTTCCTCCACAAGAAGGCGCACGAAGCCCAGGACGGTGGCAAAGCCGTGACCTGGAGCGTCGATCCCAGCTCCATCCTCGGCAAGCAGCTCATCCGCATCCATGCGAGCGACGCCGTGCGGCCGCTGGTACAAGAGAAGGTCTGCCACGGCCAGGAGCTCGCCTTCGTGAACTGCTGCAGCGGCGTCGTCGGCGGCAAGAAAAAGAACGTCGAGGAGCTGCTGCAGTTCCAGATCGAGTGCCAGGCCGGCCCCATCGCCTACCCGGACTGCTGAGAGCTCAGCCAACTCCCATACGGCCCGCCGCGTCGCAAGACGCGGCGGTTTTTCTTTCTGAGTCGTATACTCAGACCTTACTTCGGTAACAAAACAACCGCCTTCGAGGCGGTTGTTTTGTATCTGCTGCCAATGTGACCTTAGGGGGATTTGAACCCCCGTTTCATCCGTGAGAGGGACGTGTCCTGGACCGGGCTAGACGATAAGGCCGAATCTAAAACGTGCCTGCAGAGCAGGCGTTCAACACTATACCCCGATTTTTACAAAAAAAGAAGGGCCCTTACGGGCCCTTCAAGGAACAGGACCGGAGATCCTGCTCTCATCTCCTCGTCGACCGTTCCGCCTGACGGGAAGGGATCATGGATCTGAAGTAGCGAAGGTCACTGACCAACACCCACCCTTCACGCTGATTCAGTTTGGCTCTGTCCTGGTCCAAATCAAGAACGAGATAGATGGGTTTCTCGCCCTTAAAAGTGACCAGGTCATTCAGCCGAATCTCCACTTCCGAGCCACGGGGATCGAACCGATCCTTCGAACCCTTCATGTAGAAGTAGCCGGTCTTGGGGTCCTCCCGGGAGAACAGGCCAAGATACTTTTTGCCCTGGGTACTGACAGCGCGAATCTTCCTCCCCGGTACGAGTGCCATGCGCTGGAGCTCACTCTTTCGTTGCGCGATCTGCTCCGGCAGCATCTCGAACGGAATACGAGGCATTCCGTCGGGATGATAAGTTTTCCTTGAACCCTCTGCCGCCGCAAAGGGATCCTGTCCGGAGACCAGATTCACCCAAGGGGGCGACCAGGTCGGCCCCTTGCTACGCGCGGAAGGTGGAGCTTTAAAACCCTTCTTCTTATCTCTTCGAAAGAACGTGGTCACGAAAACCTCCTTGGTTCGAGTGAATTTTCAAGCACCATACTGTAAGTATTACACTCTCGCAAGAGATACCTTCAATATAAAATCTCTCACTAATATATTTATGGCCTCACGATCCACTGACGTTCCTGGCGTACCAGTAACTTGGCACGATCTTCTGGATGCTCCATGACTTCCTCCACGATGCGCTCCATGCGCACCGACTGGGAGCCCTTGATGAGCGCGATGTCCCCCTTCACCAAGATACTCTCCAGGAATTTACCCGCTTCCCGAGAATTGTCGTATTGAAAGATATTCTCGTCCGACATGCCGGCATCAAGCGCTCCTTCCGCCAGATATCGAGCTTCCTCCCCTACTCCGATGAGGATGTCCACTTGTTCGGCCGC
The DNA here is from genome assembly GCA_021414235.1 of Candidatus Parcubacteria bacterium. Lineage (NCBI taxonomy): Bacteria > Candidatus Parcubacteria > Candidatus Parcubacteria bacterium. The sequence continues at coordinate 354,051 of JAIOOV010000004.1, read as the reverse complement.
CAAAGCGCCGATCTTCTTGTGCTCTTCCTCCGTATACTGACCGAGTTCACGCATACCCCCCAGCACTGCGATCTTGCGTCCATACGCCTTGAGCGATCCCAGGGCAAGGAGCGCTTCGCGGGCTGCCACCGGAGAGGAGTTGTAGGTGTCGTCGATGAGGTACGTCTCTTTCTCCCCTTGAATAAGGCGCATGCGCCCGGGCGGAGTCATATGCTCCTTGTTGAGCGCCTCTGCCATAGCAAGGAGAGGTACGTTCTGAGAGAGCCCTACGGCGACCGCCGCAAGGAGCGGATAGACATGCTGCATGCCCAGAGCGTCACGCACACGGAGTGTTGCCTGACGATCCCCCGAAATGACATCGAACTTCATGCCGATCGGCATGAGCTTACCTTCGGCATCCGGAACATACTCCACTGCCTCATCAAAACTACGCACAGTAGCGGAAGGCGTGGAACCATAGGTATAGACCGCATGCGGGGAATCATCCGCAAAAGAACGCACGCGCTCATCATCATTGTTCAAAACCAGTACCCCCGGCGTCTTGAGCGAGAACACGGGGATAGCTTCCTCCGCGAAAAGTGCCTCGATGGATTCGTAGAATTCCACATGCACCGGCACATCCGGGAAGCGCGTCACCACGGTGATATCGGGCTTCACCCAGGACATGAGTTCCCGCAGGTCTCCCGGCTTGTCCGCACCCACTTCGAGGATGAGCCACTCCGGATACGGGTAGTTTAAGAGGAGGAGCTTGATCCCCTGGAACATGGTCAGCATCCACCCGACAGGATTATTCCAGGCCCCTTCACGCCCGAGGATCGTGAGGGGTACGCCAAAATCGCTATTGTAGCTCTTGGCACTCTTGCGCACCGAGAGCGTGCCTTTGAGCGCGGTGTAGATGGCGTCCTTGGTGGAGGTCTTGCCGACGCTCCCGGTGACCGCGATGATGCGCGGATGGAATTTCTTAAGCACCGCCTTAGACTCTGCGGTGATGATGGAGAGGACAACCCATTTAAAGAGGCTTTTGAACATCGTGATTCTAGCGATCAGGAGGGACTTCGTAATAGCTTATGAGAAACTTAGTGGTCTTCTGGAAGGATTCCGTCCAGGTCTCGGAGGCGTACTTCACGCCATGGGGATTCACTGCGTAGTAGAAGATGAGGAATTTAGGCTGATAGGCCGGGAAGTAAGCGAAGAACGAGTGGAGATACCTGTCTTCATAGTACCCGCGACCGTTCTCCTTCGCAATTTGAGCCGTACCGGTCTTGGCGCCTACGGAATAATGTGGGAGCTTAGCCTTGCCGCCGAGGAGCGCTTCGTCCACCACAGTGACGAGCATGCGGCTAATCTCGGTAGAGGTCTCTTCCTTGAGCACTTGTTTGCCAGGCGGGTAAGCCTTCTCCTTGCTTACGCCCAAGCGGTAGTCGATGCGCTTGACCACATGCGGCGTGATGAGATGTCCGCCGTTCCCGAGCACGGAAAGCGCGCGTACCGTCTCGATCGGCGTCATAGCGATGCCCTGGCCGAAGGAGGCGTTCGCGTATTCCAGGTCGCGCGGACTGTTGAGGTTCGTGATGATGCCGTTTACTTCGTTCGGCAGATCGATCCCCGTCTTCTCCCCTATGCCGAAGTCCCGCATATAGTCCGCAAAGCGCTTGTTGCCGAGACGCCCGACGATATAGGAGACGCCTACGTTCAGTGACTGACTGAGAATCTCCTGTACCGGTACGACGCCGCGCGCCTTGCCATCGTAGTTGCTGATCTTTGAACCATTCAAGGTGATGGTACCAGTATCGTTGTAGGTAGTGTTGCGATTGATGACGCCGGCGTCCAGCCCCGCAGCCACGGTTAGAGGCTTTATAATCGAGCCCATCTCATACACGCCCTCCACCATCGGATTTACATACACCTGCGGATTCTTGACCTCCTGGTAGGCATTGGGGTCGAAATCGGGATACCCTGCCATGGCATAGATCTCACCTGTCTCCGGATTGATGATGATGCCACCCACCAGATCGGTATTACGCGCCTGTGCCACTTCCTTGAGACGCTCCTCGAGGAATGACTGCACAGAGGGCTCGATGGTCAGCACGATGTCCCCTTCCGCGTCGAGCTTCTGCTCGACGAGAGAGTCCTTGATATTAGAAAAGATCTGTACGAAGAAATTGGCATACGCACCCTTCTCGTCACGAGAGAGTACGTTGTCATAGTAGCGCTCTAGGCCATAGCGGCCGGTGAGCACGTCACCCTTGAAGCCTACGAAGCCAAGCACCTGAGAAGCTAGGTCGTTGCCGGGATAGAAGCGCCAGCGCTCCTTACGGAGGCCTACGCCGGGGATATCGAGCTCCGCGAGCGGAGCGCCTTTCTCAAGCGGTACATGCTTGGCGATCTCCCGGTAGGAGCCGGTCTTCTGCGCGGCCCGCACGAAGAAATTAGCGCGGTCTATGGGCGTAATAGCGGAGAGCATCTCGTAGACCTTCTCTTCTTCCGTGAGAAGCTTCGGATTGATGCTTATGATATAGCCGCTCTTGAGCGTGGCGGCGCCCACCAGGTTGCCACCCTTGTCGGAGAAGTAGATCGAACCACGATTGAACGTGGCGCCGGCAGTCCCCGTGTACTGCGCCTCCCCGCGCTCGCGGAAAATATCGCCGTAGACGATCTGGATGGCATAGAGCTTGCCGATGAGCACAAGCCCCACCAGGAACATGAGTCCCGAGAAGAGGCGTATGCGGAAGACGTGGCTAGGTTTCATTTATAAAAAGCGTCACGCATCTGCCCCAAGAAGAGACGTATGCCTCGCACACCAATACTACCTCAAACCCTACTCAGCAGAGCCTTGATTAACCAAGGAAAGACGGGTGTGCTCAGAGGAGCGGGCCAAGAAATCTACCGAAGAGGCATCGTGGAAGCCAAGGGCGAGAGCTGTTTCCAGATTCACCTTGCTGCGTGCTACAAGATACTTACTCTCAAGGTCGCTCACCTCGGAGTGGAGAGTGGCGATGGCGCGCTGGGTGTCCTCTACTGCTACCACGTCGCGGATAGTCTGATTGAGCAGGAAGAGATAGGTGGCGACGAGCATGCCGGCAAGGACAGCAAGGACGAAGAAGGCTCGCTGGCGGTATTCGAAACGGAGGATGGCTACGGAATTCATATGATTTTAATAATTTAGTTCTTTTCTATAATCCGCAGCTTGGCACTGCGGGATCGGGGGTTCTCTTTCAACTCTTGCTCGCTCGGTACGATAGGCTTCTTGGTGAGGAGCGTTCCCTGGCCTTCATCTGAAAGCTTCCGGAAGAAGTGCTTCACCGGACGGTCCTCCAAACTATGGAAGGAGATCACCAGGAGTCGCCCTTTGGGCTTGAGCGCCGCCCAGGCCTTCTCGAGGGCTTCATCCAAGGCTCTCAGCTCGTCGTTCACCGCGATACGGAGAGCCTGGAACGTCTTAGTGGCAGGATGCGTCTTGCCTCTACGCGGGATGGCTGAAGCGATGACTTCAGCGAGTTCCGCAGACGTCTCGATCCGGCGCTTGGCGCGCGCTGCGATGATGGCTCGTGCGATGTGCCGCGCGCGAGGCTCTTCTCCGTAAGCCTTGATCACCGTGACCAAGGTCTCCTCAGACCATTCGTTGACCGCTTCCTTCGCCGTTACCTCCCCCTCCTTAGGAGAAGCACCGAAGGTCATGAGGAGAGGTTCGTCTCTCTGGAAGCTGAAGCCGCGTCCGGACTCTTCCAATTGATTGGAACTGAGGCCGAGGTCAAAGATCGCTCCGTCTATTCCCTGCACATCCCTTTCCGCAAGCACCCGATCGAGCTCACGGAAATTTACGTGATGGAACGTTATGCGACCTTCGTACTCCTTGAGGCGCTCAGAAGCGCGTACGAGCGCACCCTCGTCAGCGTCCGTAGCAACGACCTCTACGTTCTTGTCAGCCGCGAGTATCGCCTCGCTCATGCCTCCCCCATTCACCGTGGCATCGAGAACGACGCCGCCATGAAGGTTGAGGCCCTCTACTACTTCTTGTAAAAGAACGCTTACGTGAGCCATACCTCTTTAGACGAGGGCTCCTGCTTCGCCGAGCTTCTCGGCGAGGATATCGATGTCCTTCTCCACATTCTTCTTGTAGTCCATCCAGGTCTTCTCGTTCCAGATCTCCGCGCGCTCATGGATGCCGGCGAAGACCACCTTGCCCTTGATACAGGCGAACTCCTTAAGGAAGTCCGGGATCAGGATGCGCCCGATGGAATCTACATCTACCTCAACTGCTCCTCCTAGCATGAAGCGGCTGTACTTACGCTTGTCTGCCTGTACCAGCGGGAGCCTGCCTACATCATCCGAAAACTTTTCCCATGCCTTGAGCGAGAACATGAACAGACAGGCGTCGAGTCCTTTGGTCACTATCACCTTATTGCCGAGCACCTTGCGGAACTTGGCGGGGAGTGACACGCGGTTCTTTGCGTCTAATGTGTGCGTGTATTCGCCGATCAGCATATAAATTCTTCATCCCACAATTTCCCACTTCCATACCATTCTATCCCACTCCTTCCCACTCTGAAACTGGTTATCCACCTTTTTCCACAACAGGCCACGCAAACGAAAAAGCAGCAAGCTGTCTTGCTGCCCGGAGGGGATAACCGACTTTAAAGAGAGCCTAGGAGGAGGCTTCCCGGAGGCGGGAAAGGAGGAGTTCCCTCTCCAATACAGAGAGGAACCAGCCCGCCTTAGGGCCGCTCGGCTTCCCTAGGAAAGAGAGATATACGGCACTGAAGAAGTCCGCAGCCTCGATACCGAGGGCCTTCCGCATCTCATGGAGGGCAGTATGAAGCAGCTGGCCGTCCAAGATCGGATTCGCTTCCACATACTCCAGGATGGCCTTAACGGCTTTCTTCTGCTCGGGAGAGAGGCTCTTGGCTGCTTCGGGAAGCTCCTTGGCCAGTTCATACTTGAAATCTTCCGGAGCGCACTCTTCGAGCCACTTCTTGGCGTACAGTGCCCGAAGTTCAGTTTCTTCCTTGTCTTCTTGAGTCAGAGGGCTTCCCTTCATCTTCTCCACCTCGACAAAGAGATCGAGGTGAGGCATCTGTACGAGGAAAGCTATCAGCGAGAAGCGCGGCAAGAAGCGACGAGGAATGCTTTTCTGATCCTCCGGCTTATGAGAAAGGACGAGCATCCGCACGTGATCATCGGTCTCGCCAACAAAATATTTCTCCGCCAAACGGTCATAGAGATCGAAGAGTACGGGAATAGTATCCCCTTCTGGGTCGAAATTGATTGCCTGATTGATATCCTTGGACAAAAGCCCGAGACGGAAGATGTGCGGTGGCAGAAGGTCGGCTACTTCACGAGCAGAAGAGCCTCTTCCTTTGGAAGAAGACATCTTCTTACCGCCAATGAGGAAGAATTCATAAGGTATATCGAAGGGCGGCTCATAACCAAAGACTTCACGGGAGATACGATTGGCCACATCGCGCGCTCCGCCCTTAGTAGAGTGGTCTTTACCTCCACCCTCTACCATGACGTTCATTACCTTGAACTTCGCAGCCCACTCCACTTTCCACGGGAGCTTGGCACGCCCATCAAACGGCGAGACGCTGCCCTCATGACTACAGCCCTCCGCCCACTCTACCTTCTTCGCCTCACAGCGATAGGTCACTTTCTCGCCGTCAAAAGAAACAGCAGTCGTAGTGCCTATCTTGCCGCACTTCTCACAAACAACCGAGAGCGGAAGCCAAGTATCGGCGCGTTCTGAACCCGAGACCTCTTTATAGATACGACGTATGTCTTCCGCTTTCTCAAGGGCTATCCTAATAGCCTCGTTCATGCGACCAGAGAGATAGAGCTCGCTCGCGCGATAGTAGGTAGGATAAAAGCCGCTATCCTTAAGCACGCCCGCAAACTCCTCGCCATAATATTCTGCAAAATTCTTGGCCTTACCGTCCGGCGAGGGAATAGTGTAAAGGGGTTTACCCATGTATTGCCGATACACTGCTTCATCAAGATACACGGGCATACCATCCATCGGATCGAAATCGTTGATCTCCCAATAGAAAGTATTAGCAACCCCTTTATCCGCAAGCACCTGGGAGACGAGTCCGTGGATAGCCGCCCCGCGCATCGAGCCCACATGCACGCGGCCAGAAGCCGTCTTCTCGTCGCGAATGACTAGAGGCCCGGCTGCAATATCCTTGGCTCTGTCTTTCTCTATGGATTCCGCAATGCGATCAGCCCAAAACATAAAGATAGACTACCTTCTTCTGAGAATAATTAAAAGGACGCCTGGCTCTAAGCCAAGCGTCCTTTTAAGCATGAGTTACTTCTCAATCTCCACCACCTCGTACTTGCTCGGACCCTTAGGAGTCGTCACCGTGACCATCTCACCGCGCTTGCGGCCCATGAGCGCCTCGCCCAAAGGCGAGCGATTAGAGATGCGGCCCTCAGCGCTGTTGGCTTCTTCAGAGCCGACGATGCCGTAGCGCTGGGTATCCTTGGCACCTTCCTTCTTCACCACCACGAAGGAGCCGACGCCTACGGTGTCGCTGTGACGCTCGGAGACGATCGCAGCAGACTTGAGCACACTCTCAAGTTTGGTGATGCGCTCTTCGAGGGTCGTCTGGAGCTCGCGAGCCTCCTGGTACTCTGCGTTCTCGGAGAGGTCTCCAAGAGACTTGGCGTACTCAAGGCTATCCGCGATTTCCTTGCGGCGGGTGGTCTTGAGGCGCTGGAGCTCGGTCGAAAGCTCGTTGAATTTCTCCTGCGTCAGATACTCTTTTTCTTCTGGCATATGGGCGTTATTAGGGGCACATCTTACCCGCGAAAACGTTAAAAGTCAACGTAATCTGGAGAGCTTTAGTTTGACCAACCTACCTTTTTATATTTTACTATAACTGTACGCTCTTCCTCACTGAGACCTTCTCGCAGTCTCAGCATCGCCAATCACAGGTGACCCTTGCAGCTCAAACGCGAGTTAAGCCGCACACCTCTATAAAAAATGTAGGCCCAAGCGTACACCCATCCCGAGGGCCACATCCACCTCTACAGGCGACCGAAAGGTTGCCTGTTAACTTTTGAACCAAGCCCCCTCAATTCTCATTGTGAACCATCCAAATATTCCTTCCTATGCACCGCCATCCAATCGAGGAGTCCCCGCATCACAAAAGCGGCCCCAGTGAGATTCTGACGCGGCCCCTTCTCCATCATCACGATAAAAGCGTAGCGCGGCTCCTGATACGGGAAAAAGCCCATCACCCAGGAATTGACCTTCTCCTTGGAGACACCGAGCTCCGCTGTACCCGTCTTACCTGCCACCTGGACATAGGGCACATTGAGCGCCCTGGCAGTTCCTTCGAGCGCTCCGATGCGCATGCCTTCCCGTACGACCCTGAGATCGGAGGCTGCGACCGCGAGCCGTACGGATTCGAGATGATTCCCTGCTACCAGGGAAGGCGTGCGTAGAGAACCGCCGTTCGCTACCGCGGAGATGGCGCGCACCGCCTGGAGCGGAGTAACCTGCATGCCGTACTGGCCGATGGATGTGAAGTAGGTGTCCCCGAGACGCCACGCTTCCCCATCGAAGTTCCGCGCCTTCCACTCTGGATTAGGTATGGTGCCGATATTCTCGCTCGGGAGATCGATACCGGTAGAGGAGCCGAAGCCGAACATACGGAAATATTTCTCGAGACGCGTGATGCCTAAGCCCGCCTGATCCTTGTAACCACCGCCTACTACATAGAAATACACGTTCGAAGAGACCGCGATGGCATGCCGCATATCCACCCACCCATGCGCCTTCCAGTCGGAGAAGACCGTGTCTTTCCCCTTCACATATGGATTAGGTATGGAGATGGAGCCGGTAGAGAGGATCTGCTTTGCGGGATCGATGATCTTCTCAGTAAGCGCGGCCGTAGCCACGAAGGGCTTTACGATGGAGCCCGGCGTATATACGCCAGCGGCGACGCGGTTGAGGAAGACGGATTGCTTGGAGGAATTGTAGCGGGCGATCTCTGCACGATCCTCGCCATCAGAGAGCACCTGGCTCTTGTACTCAGGGAAGCTGGTCATGGCGAGAAGCTCTCCGGTGCGTATGTCCATGATGACGGCGGCTCCTCCTTCAAAACCTACTTTGCCCGCCAGATCCTGCATGCCCTTGTAGAGCACCGACTGGATCTCTGCATCCACGGAGAGAGTCAGATCTTCTCCGTGCGCAGGCGGCTCAAGCACGCTCTCGGACTCCACCTCCCCGTGCACATCAGTCTCAGTGATCTTGATGCCGTTCACTCCCCCGAGACGCGCGGCATACTGCTTCTCCACCCCGTCCTTTCCTTCGAATTCATAGGAGAAGTAATTACCGGCTTTGTCCTTCTGCGGATAGCTCACGTAGCCCAGGAGGTGTCCGAAGCCGGGAAGGTCCGTATATACGCGCTTAGAGACCTCGTCCCCGGAGACAGGCTCGTTCCAGGCGAGCTCCACCCCATTCCTATCCAGTATCCGCCCGCGCTCCGCGAAGATGAGGGTGTGCTTGAGGCGGTTCTGTTCGCTCTTCAAGCGGTAGGCAGCGCCCTCCGCGATCTGGAGATCCCAGATCTGGTAGCCGAAGGCGGAGATGATGAGTACAAAAAAACCAAGGAGCCCGTAGAGGGAACGCTTGCCGATAGGCTTCTCCAGGCGGCCCTCAAACTGCTCTGCGCGAAAGGAAGAGAGGTTGTACGCATCGAAAAACATCTCATCCGGATCGACAAGGGAGCTCCCCCTAGGGCGAGAGAAGAGTCTTTTAAAAAGATTAGTGAGAGCTTGAAACATATGAGGTGAGACGGAGGCCTCGCTTAGCGAGGAGAGAAAGGAACAGGAGTGCCAGAGCAAGAAGAGTCATCCAGAGCGGCGTAACGCCCGTCGAAGGCTCATGGAAGAGCACATCGAGAGCAAAGCCGAGAACAAGCACTTCCCCGAACCATGGATAGAGGGAGAGTCCCGGAAGGGCGAGAAGGAAGAGCGCCCACCACGGCAGGAAGAAGAAGGCAATAAGGAGCAGTATGTCGAGGAAGATACGGAGACGATTCGTAGTCATCATTGCTGCAATATCTCTATCCACCGAAGCTCGAAGATATTCACCGGGCTCTGGAAGAAGACCCGCACGAACGTATCCGAGTCATCCGTGGCGATCTCCTCCACCTTCCCGAAGATACGCGAGTTGATCGCCGGGAAGACGATTGAATCCCCTATGGCAACCGGCGATCCCTTGGGCAAAACGACTCGGAAATTTCCACCGCCCACCCCAATCGCCTTCCCCGGGGTACTCGACCCGATCATGACCTCCTGCTCTTCCCCAGGAGCAGAGAGGAGCTTCACTAAGGCGCTCCGCTCATACACGGCCGCTACGCGTCCGATGACCACGGAACCTAAGCCTAGGGCATAGTCTCCGGCGCGGAGGCCGCGATCTGTGCCGACATCGATGAGCAGGGTGTCGTAGGGAGAGCGGTTCGGACGCGAGAGCACGCTCGCGAGGACCGTCTCCTCCTCTTCCCTCCTCCCCAGGGCTTCTTTCAGGGAACGATTCTCAAGGAGGAGCATATCCCTATCAAGCATCTCCGCCCGCATGGTCTCGAGGCGACTCTTGAGATCAGTATTCTCCGAGACAAGCGCCGCCTTGGAAGAGAAAAAAGTACTTGCTCCGAAGGACACCTTCTCCCGGAAGACGCTCGCTGCACTCGTAAGCGGGAACGCAAGTGCGTTCGCTGAAGAAGAAAAAACAGAAAGAATGAGAGAGCCGCCGAAGACAAGTGCTAAGACGAGCGCCGCCAGGAGCGCCAGCACAACATAGCGATTACGCCTCTTATTGCTGTTCCCGAGCGTTGGTAATGGTCGCAGCATCTTCGTCTTTTACAAGAAGGTCGCGGTACTCGTCGATATTCTCGAGTACCACGCCGGTCCCGCGCGCGACCGCAGTGAGCGGATCATCCGCCACCCGCACGGGAATCTTGAGCACGTCCGAGAGCAGTTCCGGAAGCTCCTTGATGAGCGCGCCTCCGCCTACGAGATATACCCCATGGCGCATGATATCGCCGAGGATCTCGGGAGGCGCCTGCTCCAGCACCTCGCGGGCTGCCTCCATGATGCTATCAATGGACTGCGCAATGGCTTCGCGCACATCAGTGTCGGTGATGATGACTTCCCGCGGAAGCCCGGTGACCAGGTCACGCCCGCGTACCGCCATCTCCAGGGGTTCTGAAGGAATGACCGCGCCGATGCGCATCTTGAGGTCTTCCGCGGTCTTCTCGCCAATCAATATCTTGAACTCGCTGCGTATGTAGGAAATGATGTCGTTGTTGAGCTTGTCTCCGGCCACGCGCAGGTTCTTGGAGCGCACGATGCCCTCAAGCGAGATGACTGCAATATCGGTAGTGCCGCCGCCGATATCGATGATCATGCTGCCGATCGGGTTCTGTATGGGAAGCCTGATGCCAATAGCTGCAGCCATGGGTTCTTCAATGATGTGCACTTCCCTCGCTCCTGCGGTGCGGGCAGCATCACGCACTGCGCGAGTCTCCACATTGGTGATGCCGGAGGGTACGCCGATGACCACCCGGGGACCTAAAAGCTTCTTGAACGGCGCTTCCGCGCGCCCAATGAGATACGAGAGCATCTCTTCTGCTACTTCGTAATCCGAAATGACGCCGTCCACCAAAGGACGCACCGCGGTGATGTGCGCAGGCGTGCGGCCGAGCATACTCTTGGCCTCCGCGCCCACCGCCACCACGCGCCCCGTCTTCTGATTGATCGCTACTACGGAGGGTTCATTCACCACGATCCCCTGCCCACGGAGATACACCAGGGTATTTGCCGTGCCCAGGTCTATCCCTAAGTCGTTCGAGACAAGAGAGTAAAATTTCGCTCGTGCATCCTGAAACATGTTAGGAGCGGAGCTGTGTCAGTAATTCTTCTTTGGAAACGATACGGGCGTCTTTGTCAGTACGACCCTTGAGTTCGATACCGCCCTTCTCCAGAGACTGTGCGCTGATGACAGCGCGGAGCGGGATGCCGATGAGGTCAGCGTCCGCGAATTTCTCTCCAGGACGCGCGTCGCGGTCGTCCATGAGGACTTCAAAACCTTCTTTCTCGAGTTCTGCCTTGAGGCTCTCAGCTTCCTTGTAGGCCGCCGAACCAGGCTCGCCGAGAGGCAGGAGGTGAAGGTCGAAGGGAGCGATGCTCTTAGGCCAGACCAGTCCCTTCTCGTCCGCGAGAATCTCTACGACTGTGCCCATGAGGCGTCCGAGCCCAATACCGTAGCAACCCATGAGGACCGGATGCACAGTGCCCGTCGCGTCCGTGTAAGCGAGAGAGAAGGGATCGGAATACTTGGTCTTGAGGCTGAAGATATTGCCCACCTCGATAGATTTTGCTTCGACGAGAGATCCCTTATCGAGCCCGAGGTTCTTTAATATCTCGTCTTCGTAGACTTCTTTGTTTACTGCAATCCTTTTGTCCTTGTCGTAATAGATGATGTCCTCTCCTGCATCCGTAATAGCCTGGAATTCATGGGAGTATTTGGCAAAGGTGCCGCCGGAAGCGAAGGTCACATAGGTAAGATGCCCGATGCCGACCTTCTCAAAAATGCGCACATAGGATTCCTTGGCTGCCTCATAGAATTTCTCGAAATCGGCTTCGTCCGCATGGAAGGAATAGAGGTCCTTCATCACGAACTCACGTCCACGAAGGATGCCGCTCTTAGCGCGCAGCTCCATGCGGAACTTGTTCTGGAATTGATAGGCCGCCTGCGGCAGATCCTTGTAGGAAGAAACAAACTGCTTGAGGATGGGCACGATAATCTCCTCGTGCGTAGGACCGAGCGCCACTTCCCTGCCCGAGCTATCCGCCACCTTGTAGAGATCGTCCATACTGGTCCAACGGCCAGTAGCCACCCAGTTCTCCTTGGGATGGAAGGAAGAGAGGACCACCTCCTGGCCTCCGAGGGCATTCATCTCCTCACGGATGATGTTCTCGATCTTCTTGAAGACACGAAGGCCCAAGGGGAGATAGGAATACACACCTGCCATCTCCTTATTTATGAATCCGGCGCGTATGAGGAGCTGTGCATTCTTAGCCACCTCATCCTTGGGAGCCTCCTTCCTGGTGCGGGTGAAGAGATGAGATTGCTTCATAGTCGGTTCATAGTATCAGAAATGGATAGGGGGTCAAAAAAAGACGACGCCTAGCTGGGGCTAGGCGTCTGAACGACCAAATAGGATTGCGTGGTGAACCGACCATCAGATCCGATCCGTTGGGCCAGCCCGCGCTGTATCGACGCAGGCAGACGATCGAAGTTCATACCTGCATAATTCTGGATCTTTGCGGTCGTATCCAGGAGATTCGCGAGCAGGTCTCCGCCCCTCAGACCCTTAAGACCCCTGAGGATGCTTTCGCGTGACGGCTGGCGTAGGTCTCCCCAAGCAATGGGAGCAGCGTACATGCGCATACGCTCCTCATTCCTCGGGCTGTAACCCACCACGACCGACGAGTCTCTGCCGAGATCGAACATTTTTCCCCCGATAGAACAGTTGCTGTTTATCCCACTAAACCACAACAAAGCATGTTTAGCAAATCTATCTCAAAAGCCCTGAGACATCCTTGAAGGTGACTACCAACATGAGGAGGATGAGGAGCACGAAGCCAATCGCGTTCGTGACCGTGAGGATACGCGGATTAAGCGAACGACGGAGGAGTCCTTCGATACCCACAAAGAGAAGGCGTCCGCCATCAAGCGCTGGGAACGGGATGAGGTTGATGACTCCGAGGTTCACCGAGATGAAGGCTGCGAAGCCTAAGAGATACGCGAAGCCGAACTCAGAAGCGTGACCGACGAGAGTAGCGATGCCTACCGGTCCCGTCACTTCGGAGACGCTGGCATTCCCTGCAAAAGCTTTGCTGAGGAAGCCCCAGAGGCCAGTGGCCACGCCATAGGTGGTACGTCCAGTCATCTTGGCACCCTCCACGATCGCGGCTCCGACTCCGAGCTCCAAAGTACCGAGTTCGGCCAAAGAAACGCCGATTGCGGCTTTACCAGAGACAACACCCTCCACCGGAGTAACGGAGATAGTCTCCCCTCCCTCGATGATGATGCTGCCCCCTACATTGCTTCCCCGCTTAAGGTGAAAGGAAACTGGTTCTCCAGGATGAGTGGCAATGAAGGCCTGTACGCCTTCCACACTGAGATCATCAAGCTTCGCTCCCGCGGTGTCCATACCGATGATCTCGTCTCCCGTGCGAAGTCCCGCCTGCTCCGCCGGAGAGCCCGGTAACGTGCTAACCACCTGCACAGAGACATCCTTAAGAGGAAGCGAACCGCTGTAATCGACAGGTACGGTAAGACCAAGAGTGAGCGCAGAAGCAAAAAGAATCCAGGCAAAGAGAAAATTGAAAAGGACGCCGCCAAGGAGTATCGCGGCCTGCACCAGGCGGTGCTGTGCTGCAAAATTACGCTTGTCTCCCTCGACAGCTTCGTCCGGATTCTCCCCGAAAATCTTCACATAGCCGCCGAACGGCAAGAGGTTGAGCGCATAGGTGGTCTCTCCTCGAGTCCAGGAGAATATCCTTGGAGGAAAACCAATAGCGAATTCATCCACCCGCACCTTGGCCCACTTAGCGATGAGAAAATGCCCCAACTCGTGCACAAACACGAGAATGGTGAGGACGACCAAGAAGAGGATAGCGGTGAACATTAAATATGGTTATTGAGCAATCTCCTGCTCTTTCTTCTCATAGAGGGCTTCTAGTGCCTGGTTGGTCTCATCAATAATCTTCTGCATATCGTTCTTGAAACGGAACTTCTCGTCCTCCGAGATCTCCCCTTCTTTCTTCTGGCTCTCCAGATCATTCGACACCTTGTCGCGCTCGCCGCGAAGCGAGATGCGCGCTTCTTCGAACTTGGTCTTGGCTACCTTAGTGAGCTGCACCCGGCGTTCGCTAGTGAGCTCCGGAAAAGCAACCCGCAGACCAGTGTCGTCCACCGCAGCGGAGACACCCAGGTTGGCCTGTACAATAGCCTTCTCTATCGCCTTGGTAAGAGAACTATCCCAGGGAGAGATGCGCAGAGTACGAGCGTCCTCCACGGAGACCGCCGCCACCTGGCTTATAGGCATACGGGAGTCATACGCTTCCACCTGCACGGTATCGAGGAGAACCGGTGTAGCTCTGCCCGTACGCACGCCGCCAAGCTCGCGCTTGAGCCATTCCTCTATCTCCTTCGCCTTCGCCTTCAGAGGCGCGAAATTGTATGCCATATATGGATTGAGTGTAGCACTCTCTCTCTAGCTACTCCAGTTTCGGCAGCCGCAAAGACAGATACTCACCCAGCATCTTCACAGAAGGAGCTCGATCGAACGCATACTTCTTGAGTTCGAGAAGCTCCCTGAGGGGCTCTGCCCACTCAACAGGTATTTGCCCATCAAAGCGCGCTGCACAGACCTCCTCTATACCGATGAGAAGCGAGAGGAGATCGCTCTTCTTGCTCTCATTGTCGCTCTTCCCGATCTTCTCAATGACCTTGAGGCGCACAGCCACAGAAGCTGCGAGAAAGGCTTCAGCTTCTTTCTGTATGGAAGCCTCCACTCCAAGATCGAACCGAGCGAGACGCGAGCGTACCGTGGGTAATAGCACGGAAGCTGCGGGTACGATGATGAAAAAAGAAGTATCGGGCGTCGGCTCTTCCAGGGTCTTAAGGAGCGCATTCTGCGCCTCTAGTGTCGCGAAGAAGAAAGAGAGGATATATACGCGGCGACCGGTCACCGCACGGCGGCCCTGGGAGAGCATCAGGGTACGCGCGTCTTCGATGGAGAATGTTTCAAAGGATTGATCAGAAAAATCGGGATTACCTTGAGCAGAGATCCCGAGTTCGTCCTTGAGGACTTCAATCAATTTCGCATGCAGGACCTCGCGCTTCCCCGCCAGGAGATATGCATGATGGAGCGGCTCTGAGAGATACGCCATTTTAATGATTAACGCTTAACGGAGGCAGAACGCTTGTAGAGATTGAGGTGATCAAGCGCTACACCAGTACCCTTGGCCACACAGTAATAGGCCTCTTCCGCAAGCTTGGCTTTGACTCCAGTACGCCTAAAGACGAGTTCGGGCAGATTACGCAGCATAGAAGTGCCACCGGTCATGGTAATGCCGTGATCGATGATATCGGAAGCGAGCTCCGGCGGCGTCTCCTGGAGCACATCCTTGATAGCCTTCACGATTTCCTTCAGCTCTTTGTTGATAGCCTTCACGATCTCATTGGTGCGCACCTCTGCGGAACGCGGCAACCCAGTAACGAAATCCCGTCCCTTGATGGTCATGGAAAGTTCTTCTTCAAGCGCCACTGCCGAGCCTATGTTTATCTTAATATCCTCCGCGGTCTTCTCCCCGATGCCAAGATTAAAAGTCTTCTTGATGTAATCTGCGATAGCCGCGTCCATGCGGTTCCCCGCGCACTTCACCGAGGTGGAAGCCACGATGCCGCCAAGCGAGATGACCGCTACGTCGGTGGTGCCACCGCCAATATCCACGATCATGTGCCCGCGCGCTTCTTGGATAGGGATACCTGCGCCGAGCGCTGCCAAGATAGGCTCCTTGACCACATAGGCGCTCTTGGCGCCCGCCTTGAGCGCCGCTTCCACCACCGCGCGGCGCTCGGTCGAGGTCACACCGGCAGGCACCGAGATCATCACCTCCGGCTTCCACACATTCCACTTGCCGAGCGCTTTGCCCATGTAGTAGCGCAGCATGATCTCGGTCACCTTGTAGTTGGCGATGACGCCATCCTTCATGGGGCGATATGCAGTGATGTTGTCAGGCGTGCGTCCCACCATCTCCTTAGCTTCGATACCTACCGCGAGCACCTTGCCATCTTCCCCTACTGCCACCACGGAGGGCTCATTCAAAACGACACCTTCTCCCGGCATGAACACGAGCGTGTTAGCGGTGCCCAAGTCTATGCCGAGCTTCTGAGTAAAGATGCGCATGACTAGTCTGCGCGGACGCGTAAAATATTTGCACCGAGTAATGCGAGACGCTTCTCTATGGCTTCATAGCCGCGATCGATGTGATACACGTTGTTGACCAGGCTCTCGCCGCTCGCGATGAGGCCGGCGATGAGGAAGGCGAGACCCGCACGGATATCAGGTCCTTCAAGCTCGCGTCCGCGGAGCGGTGTGGGACCCTTGATGAGCGCGCGATGCGCATCCCAGATCTTGATATCCGCTCCCATAGCAACAAGGTCGGAAGTGAAGTTGAGACGCCCGTCCCAGATAGTCTCAAACACCAGACTCTCCCCTTTCACCTGGGTGAGATATACCACTGCTGGGGCCTGCAGGTCCGTGGGGAATCCCGGATACTCATGCGTCTTTATATTCACGCCCTTCCAGAGACTTGATTTGCCGACGTTATCCTTGATACGGATGGAATTCTTGGTGGTTTCTATGGGAACACCAGATTGGCGGAGAAGATGAATGACGCTCTCCAGATGCTCCGGGATACAATCCGTGATTTCCATGTTCTTGGCGGTGAGCGCTCCTAAGAAGAGGAAGCTGCCCGCCTCGATCCTATCCGGCATGACCTGCCACTCCTTCTTACTCTTCAAAAGTTCGCCACCTTCGACAGTAATGACCGGCGTACCCGCGCCAGTGATATGCGCTCCTCCTTGTATGAGAAAATCCGCAAGCTCGGCGATCTCCGGCTCCATGGCCGCGTTCTTGATCACCGTCTTACCCTGGGCGAGCACGCCCGCCATCATGAAGGTCTCTGTGCCGGTGACGCTCGGCATCGGGAAGAAGATGTCCGTGCCGCGCAATTTCTTCTTGCCCTTGGTGCTGATGCGGTAGCGATCGTTCTTCCACTCAACCGTAGCGCCCATTCTTTCGAAACCTGCGAGGAAAAAATCGATGGGGCGTGCGCCGATCACGTCACCTCCTGGATGCGGCAGCACTACTTCGCCAAAGCGTGCAAGGAGCGGCCCGGTGAGCACGATGGACGCACGGATGCGCGAAGCCATCTCCGGATTCACCGTGCCGCCCGCGACATTAGAGGTATCTACGCGATACACGCGACGATCGAGCCGCTCAGTAATCGCGCCTAAATCATCCAGAATGTCGGTGATGCGGCGCGTGTCCTCGATATCAGGGACGTTCCCGAGAGTGACGGGACCTTTAAAGAGGAGGGTTGCGGCGAAGAGCTTGATAGCAGCGTTCTTAGCTCCGCCTACGGAGATGCTGCCTTCCAATTTTTTCTTGCCGTTGAGCCCTCTAATGAGGAATTTCTCCTTCATACGAAGGCATGATAGCACATTTACAGAGTGCTCTTTTTCTGCGAGGATGGGTCTACTTAACTACCCGTATGAACTATAAAAGACTGATTCGCTATATCCCGCACGCCCTCATCCTCCTCGTCGTTCTAGGCCTCACCCTGGCGTATTTCCAAGGCTTCCGCCTCACCCGCTCAGGTATCGCCTACCCTGGAAGCATCACGCTAGAGGTGCCCCGCGCAGGTTCCCAGGTCTTCCTCGACCAGAAGGAGCTCCTGACTACCGCCACCTCGAGCGAGAAGGTGCTTCTCCAGGACCTTTCTGCGGGATCGCACACAGTCGTTGTCGGCCGCGACGGATACTGGCCCTGGCAGAAGACCGTCCGCGTCCCGAGCAAAGGAGAAGCTGTTGCTCGCTCCTTCAACGTCCCGCAGAACGCGAGCGGCCTCATCATCACCGACAAAGACCCGGAATATTGGACGACGGTGAATTCTATTAAAAGCGAGATACTGCCCTCTCCGGAGACCCGCCGCGTCTCGGAGGACAAGTCGGTGGCCATCTGGGTCGACGAGGAAGGAATCCACGCTGCCTGGCTTCTCGGAGAGAACCGCACGCCGTACTTCTTCTGCCCCGAGGGAGAGTGCACCGACCTCCTCACCGTGTATCGCCCCAAAGACGAGGTACGCTCTCTTGATTTCTATCCCGGACGCTCTGATGTAGTCATACTCGCCGCAAGCAACGGGGTCTACGCGCTCGAGATCGACCGCACCGGCACTCAGAACTTCCAGCCCATCTACAAAGGCTCTCTGCCTTCCTTCATCCTTTCCGAATACGGCACGCTCCTCATCGAGGACGGCGGGCACCTCTTCGAAGTCAGTCTCTAGGAAGTTTAAAAACCTTAGATGTACGTTATCTCCGTATGCATCATCGCGAGGGGCGTATTCAAGGACACTCTTTCGTATTTCTCTCTTAACGGCGATATCACCGTAGGCTCCCTCGTATCCGTACCGGTACGGAATCGCCTGGAGAACGCCATCGTGGTCGCCGTAGAGGAAGCCGCTCGGCTCAAAGCCTCCCTCAAGCAGGCGGATTTCTCCCTGCGCAAGCTTGAAGAGATCAAGGGCGAGCCGCTCTTCCTGCCGGAGTTCATGAAGGCCATTCAAAGCACCGCAGAATATTCTGCGGGCACCCCGGGAGGAACACTTGCCTCCTTCGTGCCAGGGGCCATCCTCGCCTCCAAAGAAGCGCTCGCTGCAGGTGCCGCAAGCGCACGCGATTCCCGCGCACGCCAGAGCAATCTCCCTGGAGAGCGCTTCGCCTTCCAAGCGGAGACGGAAGATCGTATCGCGGAGTACCGCGGGCTCATCCGGGAGCGCTTCGCCAAAGGAGAATCCGTATATCTCGCCTTCCCTACCGTAGGAGAAGCGGAGTACGCGCTCGAACTCCTAGAAAAAGGCATTCAGGAGTATGCCTTCGTCTTCCACAGCATGCTCCCCAAGAAAAAGTTGGTGGAGCTCTGGAAGAAAGCACTCTCTGAAAAGCATCCCATCCTCATCATGGGCACAGGTACGTTCCTCTCCATCCCTCGGCGCGACATCGGCCTCTACATCGTGGAGCAAGAGAGTTCCCGTTTCTACAAATCCAATTCCCGCCCATATGCGGACGTGCGCATCCTCGCAGAGAAACTGGCAGAAGAAAGCCGAGCCACCCTCATCTTCGGTGACACCGTACTGCGCACGGAGACGCTCTACCGACTAGAACAAGGGGAACTCTTAGATGCTTCCACCGCCCAGTGGCGCCAGCTCTCTGGAGCAGAGAGCATGATCGTGGATCTCCAGGGCAAAGGAGAAGAGCGCCGAGTCTTCAGCGTGCTCTCCCCTGAACTCGAGACACTCATCCGTGTCGGTCGCGAGCGCGAGGAGCGCACCTTCATTTTTGCCAATCGCCGCGGACTCTCTCCCCTCACACTCTGCCAGGACTGCAGCGCGGTGGTCACCTGTAATACCTGTAGCGCACCCATCACGCTCCATCGCACCAAGAGTGGCAACGTGTTCTTCTGCCATCGTTGCGGCGAAAAGCGCTCTGCGGAGGAGCGCTGTAAGCGCTGCACCAGCTGGAACCTGAAGACGCTCGGCATCGGATTAGACCTGGTAGAAGACGCCATCCGCGCAACTGACCCCAAGATTCCTCTTTTCCGCATCGACCGGGACAGCACCCTGAGTCACAAGCAGGGCAAAGCTACTGCAGAGAAATTTTACGCTACCCCTGGCTCCGTCCTCCTCGGTACGGAGATGGCCCTCTACTACCTTCACGAGAAGATCGAGAATACCGCCGCAGCGGCGATCGACAGCCTCTTCGCCATCCCCGACTTCCGTATGAGCGAGCGTATCTTCGGGCTTCTCCTTACGCTGCGCGGACTCGCAGAGAAACGCTTCCTGGTGCAGACGCGCAATATGGAGACGAGCGTGGTGAATCACGCTGCCTCCGGCAACATCGCCGATTTCTACAAAGAAGAGCTCTCCCGCCGTAAGATGTTCCACTACCCGCCCTTCAGTCTCTTGGTAAAGATCTCTGTCGAGGGAAAGAAAGAGAACGTGAACAAGCAGATGGATTGGCTCAAGGAGAATCTGAAAGATCTCGATCCTCTGGTCTTCCCTGCCCTTGTACGCACACCTACTGGCAATTACCTCCTCCACGCGCTCCTGACGCTCCCGCGAGAAACCTGGCCGAACAGAGAGGTTCTAGAGCGCCTCCGCGCCCTCCCTCCGAGCTTCAAAGTGAATGTGGAACCAGAGAATTCGTTGTAGTTGACAAGGAAATAGAGGTGTACTATCGTGCACTTCGGCTGGTGGGGAGAGCGTGCTCCTCTTGGCGGAACCCCCCCTCCGCTAGGATGTGTGACAGCCTCCCCGCCAGCCGACTTGTTCCTTTCCTTAAGAATTTAGATCCGCGACCCCCTTGCAGGAAGCGCAGGGAGGGGCGCGGCAGCGCGAGGGATCCGGCCCGAGGCCGACCGACCGAGGCATGGATCCCTCGCGCTCGTAACTACATTCTTGCTCCCTTTGCCCCGTCACGACTGACGGGGTTCTTCTTTTTCATACCTTCTGATTTCTCGTTTTTTCTGCTAGCCTAAGCCTCACATGATAAAGATCGTCCAGAAAGAGGACCCCGTACTCCGCAAGAAATCCGAAGAGATCCCGCTCTCCCATATCGGAAGCGCGACAATCAAGAAAACGCTTCGCGATATGCGCACAGCGCTCGAGAGCCGTGACGATGGTATTGCCATCGCTGCTCCCCAGATCGGCGTACCGCTCCGCATCTTCCTGGTGTCCCCTCGTGCCTTTGAGATTGAGGAGCATCGTCGTCGCACCAAGACTAAGACGACAGAAGATCCGGAAGCGGAAACCGCCGCCCTTCTCCCCAAAGTCTTCATCAATCCAGAGATACTCAAGGCTTCGAAGGATAAGCAGTGGCTGGAGGAAGGCTGCCTTTCCGTGCACCATATCTATGGCAAAGCACACCGCTCCAAGAAAGTGAGCGTCCGCGCTCTCGACGAGCACGGCAAGGCGTTCACCATGACCGGCAACACCCTCCTCTCCCAGATCTTCCAGCACGAGATCGATCACCTAAACGGCATCCTCTTCTCCGATCATGCCAAGGACCTCCACGATATCGATACCCTCCCCGATGAGCAGGAGTAACTATTCATTCGTCTTCTTCGGCACGCCCGAGCTCTCTGTACGGGTGCTCGAGGAGCTTGCCCGTGTCGGACTCGTACCTGAGCTCATCGTGACTTCTCCGGATAAGCCGCAAGGAAGAAAGCTGGTACTCACCCCACCCCCCGCCAAACGTTGGGCTGAGGCACACAGTATCCCTGTGATCCAGCCGAAGTCGCTTAAGACTGATGAGGACATCGGGGAGCTTTTAAAGAAACAGTACGATTTCTTTGTAGTCGCCGCGTACGGCAAGATCATCCCCGAGCGGCTAATCGACCTCCCGAAGAAAGGTGTCCTCAACGTGCACCCCTCTCTCCTTCCCAAATTCAGAGGCGCCTCCCCCATTAGGAGTCAGATACTTGCGGACGATCGCGATACCGGTGTCTCCATCATGCTCATCGACGCAGTCATGGATCACGGACCAATCGTGAGCCAGATACGCGTACCCTCTCCCTCCTGGCCGCCCTCCGCACTCGAGCTTGAAGAAACACTCGCCAGGGCAGGTGGCGCGGAGCTCGCCCGGGTCATCCCTCTTTGGATGAATGAGGAAATATCACCCAAGGAACAGGAGCATGATAAGGCGACCTTCACCGAGAAGATCGAGAAGGAGCAGGGACTACTCGATCTCTCTGCGGATGGCTACCAGAACTTTTTGAAGATCCAGGCCTACCGTGGCTGGCCGGGAACGTATTTTTTCCTCGATGGGAAGCGGATTGTCATTAAAGATGCGGTCTATGAGAATGGCGCTCTCCGCCTCACCCGTGTCGTACCAGAAGGAGGCAAGGAGATGGCGTACGAAGACTTCCTGCGAGGTACAGGGAAATAACAAAAACCCCGCGCCTATGGCGCGGGGTTTTTGTTTACTGACTACTTAATCGTCACGCTCTCAACGATGATGTCCTGGAGCGGCTGATCGAGCTGGTTGGTAGGAGTCACCGCGATTCGATCGACGATGTCCTGCCCTTTCACCACCTTACCGAAGGCCGTGTGCTTGCCGTCGAGCCACGGAGTCGCCTCAGCAGTGATGAGGAAGAACTGGCTGCCGTTGGTATTAGGACCGGCGTTCGCCATGGCGAGTATCCCTTTGACGAGCTTCACGTCGTTAATCTCGTCGGGGAAAGTGTAGCCCGGGCCACCAGTGCCCCAGCCGCCACGATTCGCCGTATCCTTAGAAAGCGGATCGCCGCCCTGGATCATGAAATCCTTAATGACACGATGGAAACGCGTGCCACTGTAGAAGCCGCTCGTAGCGAGCTTCACGAAATTCTGCACGGTCTGAGGGGCCTTGCTCGTAAGAAGCTCTACCTCGATCTCGCCTGCGGAGGTCTTTAAGACGGCCGTAGAGCCGGTGGCATAAGTATCTGGCGTCGAGGTAGCTACAGGAGTGTTTTCTTCAGAGGTAGTCACAATGGGGTTGTTAGTGAGCGGCTTCTCGGTGGTGGATTTCATGTAGACGAAGGTGCCCACCAGCGCGAGCGCTGCGATGATAAGAAGGGGTATCCAGACGATGTTTCCGCGTTGCATAGGGTTCGAATCAGTAACGAGTACGCTGGGATTATAGCCGAAGCCTCCTAGCGAGAGAAGGGGTTGCGCATGAAGTCCTTGAAGCGGCGGGCGGTGCGGCGGAAACGGGATTCCTGCTTGCCGCGATGGGAGCGGAGCATATGGAGCGCTTCGTCCTTAGCAACGTCAATCGCTGTATAGATATCCGCGCCTTCGGAAGCTGCGAAAACGTTCTTGCCAGCGATGTGGAGGTTGAATTCGGCACGGAAGACGTCTCCCGACTTGTGGTGCTCCGTGGTCCTAGCTACCTCCACATACAGATCTGCGCTGGTGTCTTCCGCAGGTATCAGCTTCTCCAGGCTCTGAGCCCGTTTGCCGATATAGTCTTCGAGCCGAGGGATAAGCTCCAGGTTCGTCGCTTTGATATGGAGGTTCATATTTTCATGATAGCACGCTCCTATTCTGACGCCTCTACAGAGAAAACCTTACTTCGTGAGCGGTGCCCGCTTATGAGACGCACCTTGCCGGAAGTCACCTTGAAATACCTCGCCACAAGGAGCAGGACTGCCCTGTTAGCCAAGTTCTGCAGAGCAGGCTCCCGCACAGAAGCGGCAAAGGTGTCCTTACTCTTGGCTTCAAAGGACTCCTTCTTCGCTCCAGGAATCACCTTAACTTTGACGTACATATTATTCGCCCTCCCCGTAGGTCTTCTCTAGGTAATCCGCGATATCCTCGGATTCGTACATCTCTATGCCCGTACCAGTATCTACGAGGTATGGCATCTGGCGCTTGCCGCCGCGAGCGATGAGTTCTGCTGAGAAAGCGGGGTCTGATACATTCCGCTCCTCAAATTCAAGCTCCAGCTCTTCAAGCTTATCAAGCACGACTCTGCAGTACTGGCATCCGGTCAGGGTGTAGAGGATTAGCATGGGAAAAGTATACCCTGTGGGATATTAGCCCGCATCCCAGGAGTATAGTAACTTTGCAATTAAGGCTAATTTGAGTAAAATGGCCGCATTCTCCCTGTCTTATGCGGGGGGAAGGAACGTTCCTCGGTAGCTCAGTGGTAGAGCAGCTCGCTGTGGGACATTCTTTTCTTGGTATACTCAAGTGTGTATGCCAGAAAAGAGAACCTATGCCGACCGTGCTGAATACCTTCGTGAAGCCGTTAAGAAGAGACGAAAACGTCTCCGACTCATGGCTCGCGAACATTTGGGCGGCAAATGCATGCTCTGCGGCTATAGTCGCTGTTTAGAAGCGCTCGATTTTCATCACAGAGATCCTAAGAAAAAGGACTTTGGACTTTCTGAGGGAGGTATTACCCGCTCTTGGGAGAAGACAAAGAAGGAGATCGAAAAATGCGCTTTGATTTGCGCCAATTGTCACAGAGAAGTGCATGCAGGCATTACGCAGCTTCCTAGAGCGATCTAGGTCGAAAACGAGGAGAATTGCTGGAACCCTTACTCCGAAAGGAGAGGCAATCAGCAGCCGAGTCTTGTTACAACAAGAAAGGTTCAGAGACTATTCCCTAGTGGAAGTAGCCCCTGCTAGTCAGGGTCGAAGCCCCTCGCATCCAGTTTGGATGATGATATAGTCCATCCCTTTTGGAAACATGAGGATAAATGTAACGAGTTGGTCGTAGGTTCGAATCCTACCCGGGGAGCAAGTCTGGAAAAGAGGCCACTAAAACGGCCTCTTTTCCTTTTTGGAAACAACAAGGTGCTAGATCCAATTCACGCCCTTTTGCTATAATCGTCAGATATGAACTCAACACTCATCACTGGAATTATTGCTCTTATCATCGGCTTCGGAGGCGGGTACTTGGTAGCTGACAATACGGCACCGGCGACATCTCACGTAATGCCAGATGGATCCTCGATGGCCGATGCGATGGCTGGCATGACTTCTGAACTTGAAGGCAAAACAGGTGATGACTTTGACAAGGCGTTTATTCAAGAAATGATTGTCCACCACGAAGGTGCCGTTGCAATGGCACTACAGGCACTCCAGCAGGCAAAGCACTCTGAAATCAAAGCGATGGCACAAGACATAATTGATGCACAGACGCGAGAGATTACCACTATGCGTGAATGGTTATGGTCGTGGTATAGCATCCAGCAATAAGGCCAGGAATGTAGACACAGGTGCTGTCAGCCACAAGAAGGACCTAACGATCTCCGCGAGCGCAAATAATTTTGCTTGCGTGGTAGTGTTATCGGATGAAAGAAACGCTCGCAGTGATTGCCGCCTTGATCGCCATAGCGGGCAATCTCCCCTATCTCCTGGATATCTTGAAGGGGCGCGTAAAGCCACATCCCTATACCTGGCTCATATGGAGCATCGTCTCCGGCACCGTCTTCTTCGGCATGCTCGCAAAGGGCGCGGGCATAGGGGCCCTCCCCGCAGCCGTATCGGAAATATTTACGATACTCATCTTCGGCCTCTCCCTCAGGTTCGGATTCAAGGGGATCACAAGAGCAGACACGCTCTTCCTCATAGTGGCGCTCGCCGGACTCATCCCCTGGGCGCTGACCAGCGACCCGACACTCTCTGTGGTCATCGCCGTCGCCATAGACCTAGTTGCGTTCATGCCGACGCTGCGGAAAGCCTGGGTTCACCCCTCCACGGAAACCCCTCTCCTGTACGGCTCGAACGTGCTGCGCCACACTCTCGCCCTCTTCTCTCTCCAGGCCTACAACATAGCGACCACCCTGCATTCCATCGCAATGATACTCGCCAACTCCGCGATGGTGGGGATCATGCTCGGACAGAGAGACGAGAAGATACGATGACGGCGCTACGATTCAGCGCAGGAGCGAAGGCTGTATCTCGCTGAAGACCTCTCCGCTTATAGTGAAATCGCCCCAGCGGATCCAGGTAGGCCGTATACGTACGATATCTGCTCCCGGCTTTCCAATCTTCGTCACCGGCGGATAGAAATCCTTCCCTGCGGTCAGCACCGCGATGAGATCAGCGACCTTATCCATATCAAGAGCGCTGAGCTTCTCCGCCACACCCTCTATCTGAAGCGTCTGCGGCCTGTCTTGCTCCGCAACCGTGAAGGCGACGCGCGGATTGGTCATGAGAGCAGCGTATTTCCTGCTTTCAGTCAGAGTAAGGAAGCATACGGAGAAATCATCGTCTGCTGCATAAAAAACCAGGCTGGCATGAGGATCACCCTCGGGAGAGACCGTGGCCAGGACACCTGCCATGTGATTCTTGAGGAATAGCAGCGCTTCCTCTCTCTTCCCTTTCTCTACAGGATCAGAAATAGACATGACTCCATGATAGCAGAACTGCCAGCAAGCAAAAGTTGCCTGCGCCACATAGAAGCCTTCCTATCGCGCCGCAATCCAGGTGATCACATCCCCCAGGAGGGTATTTTCAAAGAAACGCAGGACGATACTTGCAATGACGGCAGTGAGTATCGTCGAGCCGACCACGAAGCCTACCCCGTAAATCATCCCGTTGCGCAACACGCGCCATACTGAAGCCTGACTCTCTACCTGTTCATTGAGCTTCTCCAAATTATGGATGATGTGATCACGCTGCAATTCAGTGCCTTCGTTCATAGTGTAATTATATCATTCGGTAACTAACCGCCACTCAATATGATACATCCTCGGCGTGATCCACGGCACGGATTCCCGGCGCACACAAAAGAAAATCAAAAGCATACGACTGACACGCGCAACCACCTGAAGTGCCCTCCCCTACACTGACCGCCCTTGGGAGGGCGGTCAGTTTTCCTTCATGAAATGGGCCTGACGACCCTACGGAAGGTATCCACCACAGACAGGGTAAGACTTGACTTGAGGCGGCACTATTGAGTATAAAAAAGTTTGCTTTTGTTCTGACTGTACGCAATTAGGGGGTACTATGTACGGGCTTACCTTAGATTCGCTTGAGCATCTTTTGGTACCGGGATTACAGAGCCCAGCACTAGGAGACGATCCTCGGCACGAACTCGTAAGGACGATCCAGGCCTCGATGGAGGAGGTCGAACTACGACAAAGCTTATGGCACGAGGTGATCGAGGCCTGCCGGAGGATGAGGACTTTCACTATCGACGCTGATCCAAAATTCGAGCTCCGGCTCGATTACACCACCCACCAAGACAGATGGGGGCAAACGAAGCATGCGAAGATCTGTGTCGATGGAGTGCTCGCCTTCTACCTCTATTACGGGGAAAGGCACGTCCTGACTATCGGCTACTCCATCGCTCCTGGCAAAAAGGTGATGATCGGCAACGTACAGGCGCCGAAAGAGACCAAGGGGTGGGGCTTGCAGTTCCTACCTCGCGAACGCCTCGAGTACGTCATCACTCTGTTCCAGAAGACCTTCGATGGTTACGAGGTATACCTCGCGAACGGCGAAGACCTTGTGAAGCGGCTTATCCAGGATTACGAGCGCGAGCTACTGCAAGCAAGGGCCGACCTTGAACAAGCAGGATCGCCAGAGGAGAAAGAGACCGCGCGGCGATGGTGCGACGAGTTCGAAAAGTGCATCGCACAGATGGCCAATAACCGGGCTCGAATTGAAGAATTATACCGCAGGACGGGACGCTTCAAGCTCGGCGAGACACGTGAATTCCATAGTCTTAAATATCACCTCATAGAAGAGTGAGGGATTAAGCCTCGGAGGAGCCTCGCGCTCCGGCCGAGGTTTCTCTATTTTTCACAAACCATCAAGTAAGCAAACCTCTAGCTGTCCGTCTGCATAGATAAGACCGGGAGGATCCCAGATACCGAGAGAAATATCCGATATGAATCTTACGCCTACAACCAGATGGGTCGTCCTCGGTAGTGCCTTGCTGGCACTCATTGTTGTTGGTGCCTGGGCGATAAAAGGCAGCCCGAAGGAGGATCTTATATCCGCAGTCGCCCTCATCTCGGGTGGAAAGCAAGCCTCCACTACCTCAGAAGCAGTTCACTATCACTATATAGAAGTCACCAACGGCTGCGGTCCGTATTACGATACGGGAACCTGCGTCAACATGCGCTCTGGCCCTGGAACCAACTATCCCGTGATAGGACGCTTGCGCACCGGAGTGGTGCTGAAGGTAGAGGATACGACGATCCAGAAAGACCGCGCCTGGTACAAGATTATATTCGATGGAGAGATCCGCTATCCTGAGCGCGTAAAGGGAAACTGGTACGTCGCCGTAGACCCGACCTCCGTACAACCACTCGAGAACGTCGGGGACGAGGATCTGACTAAAGAGACCGCTTCGACCACCAAACGTATAGTGGTAGATATGTCTGAAGAGAAGCTCTACGCCTACGATGGCGATGTCCTCTTCATGGAAGAATCCATCTCTACCGGACACGATGCCACACCGACACCGGCAGGTACCTTCACCGTGTTCAGGAAGACTCCCAGCCGCTACATGCAAGGACCGATACCTGAAGTGAGCGATCAGTACTACGATCTTCCTGGCGTTCCGTGGAATCTCTACTTCACCGCAGGAGGCGCAGTCATCCACGGCGCGTACTGGCACGATCATTTCGGAGAAGAGTGGTCTCATGGCTGCGTCAATCTACCGCCCGCACAAGCCAAGAAGCTCTACTTATGGGCGGACCTCGGGACCAGCGTGACAGTGAGGAGATAACGTGCCTTTCAAATAACCCTGAGGAGCGCCATTTGCGAGCATCGGATTAATCAGGCCACACTAATCGCCTAAAACGTCTTGTTTACGCACGACCTCTCTGGAATGATGGTCAGGTGCTCCCCCTCATCCTCGCTCTTGCCTTTACGGCAGTGAGCCTGCCACAGACAGCCCTATCTGCTCCGCCACAGATACTCCAGGCAGAGACGCTGAAAAAAGAAATCGCTACCAGCACTGTTCCCATAGTGCCGTTTTATTCGCAATTCAAGGACATCACCTCTGCAGCCTGGCAGAAAGTCGGCTGCGGCGTAGCGAGCCTCGCGATGATCATTGATTTTTATAAAGACGATACTGTATCGGTGAATACCCTACTCACACAAGGAATCGCAGAGAATGCATATCTGAAGAATGCGGGCTGGTCGCACAAAGGACTGATCCAGTTATCCAATAAATACGGTCTCGGAGGTAAGAGCTACGACCTCTCCAAGCTGAGCACCAAAGCTTCTTTTGCCGAGTTCAAGAATCAGCTTAAGAGCGGCCCGGTGATCGCCTCGGTGCATTACAAATTCGATCCCAAGAGCACCATCCCCCACCTAGTGGTGATAGATGGAATTGTGGGAGACACCATCTACTACAACGATCCGGCTGCCAAGACCGGACAGAAACAGATTTCCACTACTGACTTCCTCAAAGCCTGGAAGAAGAAATTCATAGTCATCAGACCAGCGCAAGAACCCAGCAAGATCGTCAAGAAAGCTGGTGACAAAGAATTCGCTACTGCGATGGCGAAGCTCTAGACCAGCTCTATACGATAGCAAAAAGCCGCCGATATGATCGGCGGCTTTTTGCTATCAAGTTCTCTCTAGACTAATTCGTAGTCGAGAAGGAGGTCGGCCAGGTGACACTCACATTACCAGAAGCATCCGTGGTGTAGACCATGTAGTAGTACGTGGTGTTGGCCTGGAGATTCTGCAAAGTAACTGCCTGAGAGGTGCGGAGGTTGCCATCGGTCGCAGCGACAGTGCCGCTGACCTCGACAGAGTTGAGATGCTCGACGGTCATGAGCGGACTGGTGCTGTAGTAGAGGTGGCCCTTGGCAAGCTCATTAGTGTTCCAGGTGACCGAAGCACTGTTCCTGCTCGGACTCATCCCGACACTAAGGATCGTAGCGGCAACACCATTGTTGCTCATGCCACCGACCATCTGGAGATTGAGCACGGGGAGCGTTGCCGGTCCTACGCGGCCGACTGCCGGGAGACCGTTGCGGCTCTGGAAGTTAGAGACAGCAGCCTTGGTGAGGAAACCGAAGTAGCCGCTCACCACACCCTGCGGGTAGAGAGTAGCATCGAGAGCGAGGAAGCTCTGGAGAGAAGAGACGTCGGAGCCGGACATCCCGACTTCGAGCTGGCGAGTGAGCGTATCTGCCTGTGCGAGGAGAGGTGCTGCGACGAACATCGCGGCGAGCGCGATAGAGGTGATCTGTTTAACCATACTGTTTTAGGGCCTTATTACGGGCACATTAGTTGCTACATTGTCTGGGTCATACGACCCTTTCTTGAAGCAAACTCTTTTTCCGAAGCGCAACCGCAGTCGACTCTTGAGAGGGATGAGTCTAAATGCACGCTTTGATGAGATACTCTTGCGACTCCCCTAGTATGTTCTTATCTTGACAAAAAGCAAGTTTAATTGCGTTATGACACACTTATCCAGTTAGCCCTAATCTGAAGAAATAGAGGGAAAAGTATATACTTTGGTCATACTCACTAACGAAATCGCAAGATGAATTTGTATGATTCTTCGATGTATAGGAACTGGGCTCCAGTGCTCGCGCGTCTGATATTCGGCGCGACCTTCCTCATGGCTGCGTACTATAAAATCCCGGGAACCGAGAGCTTCACCATGGAGGTGAATATGTCCGCCGCAGCAGGCATCCCCTTCCCACTCGTCGCCGTCTTCCTAGCTTTCCTGCTTGAGCTCTTCGGAGGTCTTGCCCTCGTCTTCGGCGTCTGGACTCGGGTAGCGGCCTTCCTACTCGCCCCCTTTGTGCTCCTCATCGCTCTGTTCTTTTTCCGCAACCTCGCAGACCAGGCGCAGTTCGGCATGTTCATGAGCTGTATGGGCCTCATTGCTGGCCTCCTCTACGTCTCCGTCTACGGGGCACGCCATGCGGCTGTTTCGAAAGACGCGTAGCTCGTAAAAATAGTGGGCAAGAAGAAAGGGCACGGAGTATCCGCGCTCTTTCTTCTATTTGACTTTTCAGAGCCTAAAAGTAGGCTTGCCGCAGAGGTTCCGCTGCCATAGGCAGCTTTTGGAAGGAAATCTGAAATGAGCCAAACGACAAAGCTGGGAATTGGGCCCCTGGTATCTGCAAGAGCAGGGTCAGTCAGCTTACCCACCGAAATCACCCTTGCCTGCCCCTTCTGCGGCGAAGAAGCCGCGGATAAGGGGCAATGCCTGGTGGAGATGGCCATGGTGGCCGATCCAGAATCCAAGACCGGCTTCAGAGCCAAACTCCTCTCCGACTGCCGCTCCTGCAGCCGCCAAGGAGAAGCGGCGATAGTCGTACAGACCCCCAACAGCTCGTAAGGAGTGTGTCATGTACTTTGATGGGCACACCTTCGTCGCACACCTCTACGGCTACGCAACTCTACTTTGGACCATGCTCACGACGAGCTGGGCGCGCGCCTTTGACGAAGGACTTAACCTGCTCGCCAACGGAGGGAGAACCTGCAGCACCGACATCGAGCTCCCAAATTGGATCGTGCAGTGGTGGCACTGGGAGCCAGAATCTTTCGGTGCCCTACTCCTGAAGGCTGTCGTCGCCATACTACTTATGGTGGCAACCGCGTTTAATCTCGTGGTTGCTCTCTTCAAGCTCTTCCTCTGGTGCACCGGCCTCCTGCCTGCTCTCATCATCATCTTCCTCATGGCCTGCAAGTTCACGCCAGACCCGAGCCAATGAGAACTTCAACCGTCCAACCGCGAACTGCCCGGGAGGACGGTTTCGCATTTTAAAGATAACTGTAAACAAAATCCCCGCCTTAAGGCGGGGATTTTGTTTAAGTGAGAAATATTGATCGCTCTACCCTCGCACCGCCTTCACGATGCCGATGAGCACGCAGGCTCCGAGAAGCGCTACCAAGAAGCTATAGAGATTGAAGCCGGTGATGTCTCCTTCCCCGAAGAAGCTCATGAGCCAGCCGCCGAGGACCGCACCCACAATACCCACGATCACGTTGAGGGCGATGCCCTGCTGCGGATCCGTGTTCATGATGAGAGAAGCCACCCAACCTACCAAGCCGCCGAAGATGATCCAAAGAAGTATGGCCATATAGTGTGATGCTTAAGTGATTAATCGCTACGATCTCCTAGTTCGTCTTGAACGTCAACTTATCCCCCCGGACTATGCCAAGGCTGTTCTGCGCTACTGCGCGGAAATAATAGTTCGTATCAGGATTGAGGCCGGTGACACTGGTCTCAACCTGAGTCGGGTTGGATCCTGCACCCGCCGATTTCTGCGGAGTGCTACTGAGGAGCACAGAACCCAAGAGAGAGTCGGTGCTGTACTCGAACCAGTACATAGTCTCAAGACCATTCGCATCCACCGTAGCGCGGAGGGTTACCGTAGAGGTAGCCACATGTGTCGCACTCAAGGTATTTGCCGTGGGCGCTGTGCCCGAAACCGGATTCAAGGTCTTGAAGCTAAGGATGGTGCTGTTCACCGTACCGAACTGATTCTGTGCATTGAGACGGAAGTAGTACGTGGTGGCAGGCTCCAGGTCAGAGAGCGCGAGTGAGACATTCATCTTGGCATTACCATCCCCCACTGCAGTAAGAGCGGAGCTGTTGCCCAGGCTCGTGGTCTTGCCGTACTCGAACCAGTAGCTGGTTGCTGCCCTGTTCGGCGTGACTTCGCCATTAAGCATCGCAGCTGTCCTATCAACACCGCTTCCCACAGTCGTCTTAACCGTCGGTGCTCCTCCTACCGGAGCAGGAGTGCCGACCGTAGTAGTCTTTAACGTCTGTATACCGCCTACCGTCTTGCCGTAGGTGTTCTCAGCAACGAGGCGGAAGAAATACGTAGTGTCTTTAGTAAGCCCGGTGATGAAGCCAGGGGCCGGAGTAGCACGGAAGCCTGAGCCGATCGTCTGGTTAGAAGTCTTAGTCCCAAGGTTCTGAGTGGTACCGTATTCATACCAATATGCGGTCGCAGCACCATTCGGAGTCACGCTGCCAGAGACCACCGCGGTAGTGTCTGTCTCAGTGGCATTTGAGTTAGTGATAGCAGAAGGTGCGCTTGCCTGAGGCGTAGGAGTCGGAGTGACCGGTTGTCCGCCTCCAGAGCTTCCGCTGCTTGAGGTCGACGGCGTCGAAGTGGCGGTCGGAGAAAGCGTCCCATCATCCCGTGTCACGTAATACACGCCTCCGCCGATGAGGGCGAGAGCGACTATTCCTCCGACTATAGCTGTGGTGTTGTTCATGCGATGTCAGAATTATCTTCTAATGCGCTACGTGTTTTTTATTGCTCCTGCTGATTGAGCTTACTCGCGGCTTCCGGAGTTGAGACCGGCTTGCCCATGAGGAAGAGCTTGATGAGGCCGATGGCTACGAACCAGTAAACGAGCATCGCGAGGAGGGTCGTCCATTCGAAGACGGATCCCTGGACGCTACTGACGCGGAATACGTTGAGAAAAGGTGCTACAAACGGATGACTCACGCCGTATATGAAGCTGGTGAAGCCGGCGTCAGCATTCGCTCCGAGGAGCTTGAGAATGAAGCGAAAGGCTAGCAGAGCCTCGAGCAAACCGAGCAGATACCATACGACTTGGGTGCCCCGATACAGAGGGCGCGTGCGGGGAGAGGTGTAGGATGATTCCATAGCACGTTAAGGTTAACTAGCGGCCTACTCATGCCGATAGATACCTGAGGTGACGTTTAGCTATGAGGGCTCTTACTGACCTCGTTTTCCTTCCTGACACTTAGGACAACGGCAGCCTTTGGGCTTTATGTGCTCATCAAAATATTCCTTTTCGTAATCGTAGGTAAGCTCCTCCCCCGCCTTGATAGCTTTCCTCGCCATGATGAATACGCGACCCTTGCGGATCTCCGGCTCGCAGTTAGGACGGCAGGAGTGATTGATATAGCGAGCGAGGTTGGAGCGCGCGCGGCCGTCGATGGTCTTATATTTGTGCACCTCGAAGAGATAGAGGCTGTTGTTGGTAAATTCCTCTTCCTTGGAGATGACCCGCCCCGTATATTCGATGACGCACTCCCCTTTCTTGATGGGAGAGTAGGTGAAGAGACCGATGCCAGCGCTTGAGCGCTTCGGCTTAAGTATGAAATCTCCTGGTTGAAATTTAAGTTTGCGAGGCATGGCAGGGCGCCATCCTAACAAAAAATCCGCGGGCTTCCAAGCCTACCCGCGCTCGAAATGCTTAGCCTCGTGGTACTGTCCGTAATCAGCCGTGAGCTCCTCCCCTTCCACGATATCCCGCGCTGCGAGGAACGTCTCTCCCTTATCAGGAGTCACCATATTGGGAGTATCGGAGTGATTTAAAAAGTAAGACTTATCAATAGCATCCATCCCATAGCTCGGCACGAAATAGACACCATCCTGGAGAGCGCAGAAATCGCGCACCAGCTTCTTGGCTTCTTCCGGCGCATCGTATGCTTCGAGCTCTGCTTCAGGGATCTTTAGCACATCCGCATATGGATCGCAGTTCTTGAAAGGATCAATCCCTTTGGGGATTGTGCGTATAGCGACCACGCCGACGCCGTGTTCCGTAGGCGCAAGCCGGCAATAGACCTCTTTGAGAGAAGCGAGAAAATCTTTCTTGTTCATTCCATTTTACTCAGAGCCTCTGCTCACATAGTTATAAACCCTCGTCGAGATGGAGCGGATAACAGCGGCGAGATCCGGCGCCGACACTCCTTTAGTCATGACGCAGAGGAAGTACGGATGATCCGGGTAATAAATGATGCCGCAGTCGTGAAGCTCGCGGATTTCCTTGGTGTTGCCTTCTGCCGGAAATACGCGGCTCCCGAACTTATGCGCCACCCTCACTCCTTCCGGCACGCCAGCCACCAGCCCCTCCTTGAATTCCGCTTCGCTTAAGACCTTGAGAGCAGCTTCGGAGAGCGAGCGAGAGAGATACGATGCGTTATAGAGCACGCGGAAGAAGAGGGAGTATTCCTTAGGTGAGAGACTATCCCCCGTGTTGGCTAGCTCTGGGATAGTCACACCGAAATCAGCGAAGATGCGCTGGCGGCTTTCAGTGTCGAGGATGGCTTGGAGAGTATTCTTAGAATCATTATCCGAATAGACGATCATTCGGCGGAGGAGCTCTGCGATGCTGTAGGATTTCCCTGCTTCGAGCCGCGGAAAGCTGTCTGAATCCTGCGCAGCGCTGCGGTATTCCTCTTTGAAGAGGGTCTCGCGCTCAAGCAGGCTAGGATCCAGATCCGCGCCCTTGAGATAGGTCATCATCAAAGCCACCTTGTAGAGGCTTGCGGGGGCGTACTCCACCTCTTCATCCACGCCCATCCAGCGCCCCACTTCCAGGTCGCGGAAATATACCGAGGCGGAGATGAGCTTACCCTCCGCCTTGAATCGTTCGATATCGGCGTGGACATTCTGCACAAGATCGCTGAAAGAGCGCGCCTGAGAGAGATCCCCGGTGCTGAGGAGCGGATGGATGAAGTCGTAGCGCTCTGCGTTCTCCCGGATCGCAGGCTCAAGCAGGAAATACTTATCAAAGAAACGCACTCCCCCTACCCACCCCGCAAGCGCTCCCGCGAGGAAGATGCCGAAAGCCACCAGAAAGAGAACCCTCCGCGACATATACATGCCCAGAGAGTAGCACACCCCCGACAGGGCATAAAATCAAAAACACCCTTGCGGGTGCTTTCGAAAATCTCGAATGATGATTACTTCGCCTTGCCCAAGATACTGAACATGCCGGTGCCGCACTTCTCGCAAGTGCCCTTCATAGCATTGCGGCCGTTCTTCATGGTGATCTTGCTCGCCCCCTTCATGCTGCGCTTCGCCTTGCACTTCACGCAATACGCTGTGTCTGCCATTTCTATATGTTTAAGGAATACCGCCTAAGTGTAGCTTGGAATCGCTCCCCGGCAAGGCGAGCGCGGGGATAACCCAGCGCTTCATTATGAAAAGGAAAAACCGGCGGGGACTTACGTCCCCGCCGGATATGCTGTGCGAGCAGCCGACTGGCTACTCGTCGTTGAACGGCCCGACGGCCAGGAACAGGAGCTTGGCCAAGGTCATCATCTGGATCTTCGAGACCTTGTGGGCGTCGACCTCGTAGGTCATGGCCGAGCCCGTGACCGTCTTCCCCTGGAAGGTGTCCTTGTAGAGGATCTTCCCGGAGAAGCCCGGCACCTTGCTGTCGGCCTTGAAGAAGTCGTCCTCGGAGGCCGCGGTGGCCTTGAGGATCTCCGCCTCGGAGATCGCCTGCTCATTGACCCGCACGTTGAGGTCGTAGTAGCCGAGCCCGTTCTGGGCCCGCTTCGGGTCGTCGATCCAGCGGATGGTGCCGCTGAAGCGATCCGGCTTCTGGCCGTAGTTCGCCTGGAGGTCGAGATACCAGACGCTGTTCTCCGGATCGAAGTCCATGGACCCGTTCAGGATGACCTCCGGATAACCGGCGACCGGCCCGGAGGCGAGCTTCACGTTCTGGAACCCGACCGGATCGGAGTTCTTGATCGTGGCCTTCACCGGACGACCTTCGACGTAGAGGGCGAAGTGCTTCTCGCCCTTGGCCTTGGCCTTGGCGAGGAAGCCGAGCGCCCCTGCGCTCTCGGGCACGCGCCCTTCGATCTCGCCACCGAACTTCGAGACGAAGCCGGGGACGGGGCCAGCCGACTCGATGGCCATACGCAACTCGCCCATGCCCGCGGGCGGCTTGGTGAGGTGGTACTTGCCCTCGTTGTCGAGGGAAAGGCCACCGATCAAGGAGCCGAGAACGCGCGTCTGGGTCGGATTCGCCGGGTTGATGACGCCGGTGCGCAGAGTGTATTCGAGGAAGCCGACCTGGGCGGTGGTGCCGAGCGTCGCCGTGGGAATCCAGGGCTGGCGCTTGATGGTACCGTCGAAGAAGGTGGACTTGGCGACCTGCAGGTTCACCTGGTAGATGTCCTGCTGGCCGATGGCCGGGCTACCCGCCGGCAGCTTGCCGGTACGGTCCTTGTTGGTCCGGGTGTTGAAGGTCGCCGACATCGTCCCGGAGATGGCTTTCTCGAGGCTGAAGGGCTCCGTGTAGGAGGCCGGGACAGCCTGTGCGAAGGCCGAGACAGGCAGGGCGAGCGCCAGGAGGGCGGCCGCCACGAGCCCGCGGAGGGAGCGAATAAGCATCTGTAGTCCTCTTATCCAGTGGTTGGAAGAAGGTCTGCCAAAAAGCAGTCCGTTGAACATATTAACCTAATTAATTAAATCTGTCAAGAGGGTGATCTAAGTTGGTTTTATGAGCAAAAGAAATCGGCCGCCGCGTCGAGGACGCAGCGGCCGAAGGTTTTGAAGTGCTTATACTACGCTTAGCGCCCTCCGATCAGCTCGTTGACGAAGAGGCTGACGAGAAGCACGAGCATCATGACTGAGAGAGCGAAAAGGTACGTCTCGCGATTTCGATCACTCCTGAACCCGCGACGATATTCCCCATTCGCGTACTTCGTCGACGATGCCAAACGCATCTTCTTGAAAGACCAGGGAAGCAGGAAGAGGTTTGCGATGACCGAGATTCCGAGGAACCAAAGTCCGGGGTTGTTCACGATTTCCTCCTTCATTGAATGCCGTGCTCGCGAGGGTGCGGCAGGCGGTTTCCAAGAATGCGCTGGCGAGCTGCCTCGCGCATATGCTGCTCAAGAACCACGCGAGCTCGCCTCCCATAGACAAGCTTCCTACGCACGGTACGGCGGAGCGTGAGCCACCAGAGCTCCCGGTACCTCTTGCGGATCCGAGCCCGCTTGTCTTCCGGCAGATAGTTCCAGACCATGGAGCAGTTACGCTCCACCCACTTCCCGAGCGCGAGTCGCGCGAGGAAAGCGATGGTCTTGTACCAAAGCCAGGACATCACCGAACTAGACACCGCGATACGGACTCCGAAGATGGTGACGATACCGAGGATGGATCCTGCCACGAGCGCGACGATGACCATGAAGACGCAAGACCCGCCCACCAACAACAAGCGCAAGAGCCAAGGCAAGCTTTGCCAATATTCCCACGCGATTGCGTGGAGTTCCTTCGCCTTCTGAGAAGACCGGAGGAAGCGTGTCCGCGCTGCCCTGCGCCACAGGATAGGTACGGCGATAACCAGGATGAAGGGCAGGAGCTTCATGACTCCGTAGCGGACCACAAAGCCTCGTAAGAAACTCGTGACAGTAGCCACAGCGGCACCTTCCGCGAAGAGGAGGCCGGCGACGCTGAGCAGCGCCCATTCGGGACTCCATTCTTCTGGATTGTAAAAGTACGCAGCGAGCCCCAGGAGAAGGAACCCCGCCGCAACCAAGCCCACAAGCTTGGTACGAGTCGAGATTCTTTTCACTTTTTCCTCCCAGGATCAGGGTTAATTTGCGGTCTTAATTATAGCAGTATAAATATGTATTGTCAAATACATCAGTTGACAATATACTACAAATGAAGTATGCTTTCCTCAGTACGCCTAGCCCTTCCACAACCAAGAAAGTCCCCGCAATGACGACGCAACCCGCGCGTACCCTCAACGAAGTGGGAGTCATCGCCGCTACCCACCGCCGCCCCTTCCGCTTCCTCCCGCGCACGGCCGACGACTGGAGCTGTTTCCTGGCTGGCCACTGCGCCTGGCTCGTGCCCCTCTGGCTGATCGGGGCTTACCTGTGGAACCCCGCCTACGAACCCATCCGGCCCTGGGTCTGGTCGGTCCCATGGGCGATGGCCTTCTGCTATTTCGCAGGCCAGGTCATGCTCCTCCTCAAGTCGGCGGAGCGCTCGGAGCAGATCGGCATGAAGGACATGCTCTGGTCTCTGATCACCTTCGTCACCGCGTTCGGCATGACCCTGATCCTGCTCGTGCTCTGGCAGCAGGGCGCGTATCGGATGGGGGCCTTCACCGGCACCTGTCTCACCGCGTTCGTCTTCGCAACCGCCCTGGAACTCGCCGCCACGGCCTGGGTACGCTTCCTGGTCAACCGCCGCACGTTCGTCGCGGCTGGAGCAACTTCGGACTCCCAACCCTAAAGCTCTTCGGAGCCAGCCGCCCACGCATCATGCGTGGGCGGCGTTTCCTTTTCTTGCGAGATACACGAAGAGTAGGATAATGGGACTATGGAACCTAAAAATAACCAGCACTCCTGGAACTTCCTCTTCAGCCTTCTCTTTCTCGCCCTCCTTGGAGGAGCGATGTATATCCTTTACCGGAATGTGGGCTCCCTCCCCCAATCAATTCCCCTGGCTGACTTCAGCCTCATCGCGCTCGCCACTTTCCGCCTCACCCGCCTCTTCGTCTACGACAAGATCACTGCTTGGTTCCGAGACCTCTTCAAGGAGAGCCGTGAGACCACCCTCGACGGCATCACGTACGTAGAGCGTTCAGTACCGCAAGACGGCCCGCGACGCACTATCTCTGATCTCCTCTCCTGCCCCTGGTGCCTCGGTGTCTGGTTCGCACTGTTTACGACTACTCTGTATTTCCTTGCCTCCTGGAGCTGGTACCTCATCCTAGTGCTCGCGCTCTCTGGAGTCGCCACCCTGCTTCAGCTCGGAGCGAACCTCCTCGGCTGGAGCGCAGAACTGCAAAAGCTTAAAGTCGGAGAAAAGGAGCGCATGATCTGACATGACCTCGCTCACCCTCCGCTTCACCAAAATCTCTGCGATTCATCACCGCTTCGAATATCGCCGCGAGGATGGCTCCGGAGAGAGCCTTGAGCTTGAGAGCAAAGCGTTCCTTCTCCACGATTTCATCCATCTCGCTCTCGAGAGCGAGGCCAAGCTAGCCCATTCTTTCTATGGGATGCTCGCCGCAGGGAACTCTTACGACACCATGACACCGGAAGCTATGGGAGAGGAACTTATGACCGGAGAGCGAGGTGTCACGGAGAGGCTTGTCGGCGGCCTCACCGGAGTAATCCGCGACGCGCTCACTCCGGAAGATTTCCTCGCCGCGATGCAGAATGCCTTTGATGCCTACCATGAGCCGATGCCGGAGTGGCTCACCAAAGAAGCGGTTACGAAAATAAAGAACCGCTTCCAGAACCTCTGGGGCCAATGGAAGAGCACGCCATATGGCGAGACCTTGGAACTTCGCTTCGAG
The DNA here is from genome assembly GCA_021414235.1 of Candidatus Parcubacteria bacterium. Classification (NCBI taxonomy): domain Bacteria; phylum Candidatus Parcubacteria; species Candidatus Parcubacteria bacterium. Next base: position 314,658 of record JAIOOV010000004.1, on the reverse strand, counting down.
GTCTAAGAAAAAGCCCCGCGCACTGCGCGGGGCTTTTTCTTAGTAGAGATCGACAGAAGAGAGCACCGTGGAGAAATCGTCGATGATGGGATCTTCCGGCGTGAGGTATGTAACCGTCGCTTTGATGATGTTTCCCCCGTGCGCAAAGACGAAGGCATTGGCTTCGTAGAGCCCGCTATGGCGATAGAAGATGGCAGATGTTCCACCGATCTCCGCCTCCTCGTAAGTGCCGTCCCCTAGCTTGAAATTGGAATTAGCATTCCCCTTCACCCAATCAAGAAGACCCGTCTTATCCCGATTATTCTGAAATACTTCGAAGGAAATGGCTGTCGGCCCTTCGCGGCCCGGCGAGAGCCCTAGTTTCAGATTGCGATTCTCCTGCGTATCCTCAACCAGCTGGATATGATAGTGGCCGCGCTGTGCCGTACCCACCTCTTCTTCCCAGACCATGTAGTGAGATGGGTAATCAAAACTCAAGCCGAACTCTGGCGCGTCATAGGTCTCTATGCCTACCGGGGTGCCGGAGGGGGTAACTGTCGGAGACGGCACCACAGGACGCTCTGTCCCAGGAAGCGGCAGAAGCGAGGTGAACATGAGGATGACTACGGAGAGAGCCGCTACCACCGCGACACCCAGAGCGATGTGTTTTTTCATACAAAAAGTATACCTCAGGAAGATACTCTTGGTTGTTGATAGCGACTAGCGAATTGAAGAAGTCTTGCCTTCGCCTGAAAGCTTGGCTTCAGCCCGAACAGAGACGGTCGTAGTAGCGGAAGAAGTAGCCTGGGGGTCGTTGTGATTGCGATACCACACGACGATGCCGATGACCGCCAGAAAAATTACGGCGCCCGGCGCTGCGAACCCTCTGGAGTATCCTCTCATGCCTCTATCTTACAGGAGCAGAGGACTACAATGAATGCTCTTATCCCCTTCATCCACATCCCCCAAAAGAGACGCGTAGTATACTGATTTCATGGATTCTCTCCTGTCGATCTTTCAAGGCGCAGCCTGGAGCCAGTATCTGCTCTTCTTCAGTGTCGGCTTCTTCCAGGACCTCCTCATCACCCTCTATTACCAAGCGATCTCCAAGGACTACCCCCTCCGCTCCGGTTTCCTCTCTTTCGTAGTCACCGTAGTCGGTATCCTGGTGCTCTACGAGATCCTCGGCGATCTGGAAGGCCAGCAGCTCGGCATCATCCTCGCCTACGCGCTTGGCAACGGCGTCGGCACGTATGCAGTAGTGAAAGGCAAGCATTTCAAACGCAAGGGACACCTCTTCGAATTCTTCATGACGCTCTTCCGGCAGGATAGGACCAAGTAATGAAAACAAAAGACCCTGTCCTTTCGGACAGGGTCTTTTGTTTTGCGTCGACTTAGTAGCCGCCGCGACCGCCCATACCACCACCGTTGCCGCCATATCCGCCACGACCTGCGTCGCGTCGGGGAGGACGATCAGTGAGAGGACGTGCCTCGTTGACGGTGATAGCGCGACCACCGAGGTCTGCACCATTCATCGTCTCGATTGCCTTGTCTGCTTCAGCGTCGTTCGGCATGGTCACGAATCCGAAACCGCGAGAGCGGCCCGTCATCTTGTCCATAACGATCGAAGCAGCTTCCACTACGCCAACCGTAGCGAACGCATCGCGAAGCTCGGAGTCCGTCGTAGAGTACGGCAGACCACCGACATAGAGTTTCTTTGCCATCGTAATCGAATTGATTTCTAAAGTAGCGCGACCCTCTCTTCAAACCCGAACGATGGCTCTGGAAGAAACTTCTCCTTTCCAATCGCGGACCCTACAAGAATCAACTACTTGCCCGTTTTATAGCACTCTTTAACTCTCCCGACAAGCGAGCCTCTACACAGCTTCCCCCGCCATTCCAGCTTGGTAGGAGGAGGGATATTTGCTACTATCTGGCCTATCCATGGCCGATCCCACCTCCCTCTCTACTGACCCCTACAAGGGCACCCGTGACTTCTATCCCGAGGACATGTCCGTCCTCAACCACATCCTGGGAGGCATGCGCACCGTCTCGGAGCGCTTCGGCTATCTCGAATATACCGCCTCCCCCCTCGAATCCACCGAGCTCTACAAAGCCAAGAGCGGCGAAGAGATCGTAAACGAGCAGACCTACACCTTCACCGACCGCGGCGGCCGCGAAGTGACCCTCCGCCCGGAGATGACTCCGACCGTAGCCCGCATGGTCGCCGGCAAGCGCCGCGAACTGGCCCTCCCCCTACGTTGGTATTCCATCCCCAATCTTTTCAGATATGAGCAGCCGCAGCGCGGCCGCCTGCGCGAGCACTATCAATTGAACGTGGACATATTCGGAGTAGAAGGTACCGAAGCAGAGATCGAGGTCATCTCGGTAGCCTCGGGCATCATGAAGCACCTTGGCGCAACGGACGCAGATTTCAACATCCTGGTGAACCATCGCGCCCTCATGAATGCACTCACCCTTGAGCTCGGCCTCTCTGAAGAGCAGTCTCACAAGCTCTTCAAGCTCATCGATCGCAAGAACAAGATGGAAGCGGCTGCTTGGAGCGCTGCAGCGAGGGAGATAGCGGGAGAGGCTAGCGAAACAATAGAGAAAGTACTGGCGAGCGAAGACCTCGAGAGCTTCCTCAGAGAGGTGCCTGCCCTAAGTGCACACAAAGCGGTGACAGAACTCGAGGAAGTCCTTCGCGGACTCTCTGCCTCAGGAATAAGGAATGCGCGTTTCAGCCCCTCCCTCATGCGCGGCTTTGATTACTACACAGGGATCGTCTTCGAACTCTTCGATACCTCTCCGGAGAATCGCCGGTCACTCTTCGGCGGCGGCCGCTATGACGACCTCCTCTCCATCTTCGGCGCAGAAAAGATGCCTGCCGTAGGCTTCGGCATGGGTGACGTGACCCTACGTGACTTCCTCGACGTGCACGGCCTTATCCCAGAATACAAACCAGCGACCACCCTCTATATCTGCCGCGCAGACGGCGCAGAATCTGCTGCACTCGCGGCTCTCGCCTCCGAACTACGGGCGCAGGGAGTGAATGTCGCCGTCGACTTCACCTCTCGCAAGATCGGTGACCAGATTGGTGCTGCCGACAAGCAGCGCATCCCCTATGTACTCGTGGTCGGTGAACGCGAGCTAACGAGCGGCATCTTCGCCGTCAAAGAGCTCGCTTCCGGCACCGAAACCAAGCTCTCCCGCACCGAACTAGCCTCCTTCTTCAAGTCCTAGCCCAAACGAATGTAGCTCATGCTACACTGGTGTTTCTTTTAATATTCCATGCGCAAGATCGTATTCGATATCGAAACCAAGAATCTCTTCCAGGACGTCGGCCGCAACGACCCTGCTCTCCTTGATATCTCCATCGTCTGCATCCACGATTCAGAGACCGACTCCTACGAGAGCTTCTTTGAAGCGGATTTTCCTAAGCTCTGGAAGATATTGGAGAAAGCAGACATGCTCATTGGCTACAACTCCGACCACTTCGATGTTCCACTGCTTAACAAATACTATCCCGGCGACCTCACTGCCATCAAGAGCCTCGATATCCTCAAGGAGATAAAGAATAACTACGGTCGTCGCATGAGCCTGGACCAGGTCGCCGAAGGCACCCTCGGCAAGAAGAAGATCGGACACGGACTCCAAGCCATCACCTGGTGGAAACAGGGCGACATGGACAGCCTCCGCAAATACTGCCTGGAAGACGTGAAGATCACCAAAGAGGTGTATGAGTACGCCCGCACCAACAACAAGCTCTTCTTCAGGGAAGGAGGCGTGAATAATGAGATAAAGCTCGATGCATCAAAATGGGAGAACCAGGAGAAGAACGCTCTCACCTATACCCTCCCCTTTTAGCGGAAAAAGAGAAACGCGATGACCGCAGCTGCGAGCGCGAAACGATAGTACGTAAATACGGCCAAGCTGTGCGTGCGCAGGTAGCGGATGAGGAAATGAATCGCCGCGAGCCCCACGAGGAAGGCAACGAATGAGCCCATGAGGAGAGGCACTCCCATGGCACCGAGTAGGTGTTCGTTAGAGAGCTCCAGGAATTTCTTGGCTCCAGAGCCTACGATGATGGGAAAAGAGAGGATGAAGGAGAAGCGAGCGGCCGCCTCCCGAGTAAGCCCGAGGATAAGGCCTCCGGCGATAGTGGAGCCGGAGCGCGACATACCAGGGATGAGGGCGAGACATTGAAACAAACCGATGAGGAAGCCCTTCCCGGGCGTAAGTGCGCCTGCCTGCGTAGCGATCCTTTCAGCAAAGAGGAACAGAAAACTTCCTACAACAAGCATGAGCGCCACCAGCCCCGCACTCCGGAAGACAGTTTCCATATAGCTCTCGAGGAGCAACCCGATAATGATGGCTGGGATGGTGCCGTAGATGACAGCAAGGAGGAGCGTACGATCTTCATCCGATACTGCTCGGCGCATGATCCACTTCGCTCCAGTAAGGAAGAGACGCCAGAGATCGCGCGCAAAATACACTCCCACCGCAAGGATAGTGGCAAGCTGCAGCACCGCGTCCACCGCAAGGCCTGAGGGCACATTGATGCCGAGGATATCCCGAGCAAGAATAAGATGGCCCGTAGAAGAGACCGGCAGGAACTCAGTGAGCCCTTGGACGACGCCGAGTATCAGCGCTTGAAAGAGATCCATGGATTATTTCGTAAGCCCGAGACGCTTGGCATCAGCGAGCACCTCTTCCGGATGCTCTTCTGGCTTCACTTTCTGATACTGAGCGACTACCTTACCTTCTTTGTCGATGAGGTAGGAATCACGCTCCACACCCCAGTATTTCTTACCGTACATGCTCTTCTCTACCCAAACGCCATACTTCTCCGCGACCAGATGATCCTTGTCCGCAAGGAGAGTGAAAGAGAGCTTGTGCTTATCACAGAATTTCTTGTGAGATTCCGGCGTATCCGGACTCATCCCGAGGATGACGATACCCGCTTTGGCATATTCCTTAGAGCGATCCTGAAATGTCTCAGCCTCTATGGTACATCCCGGCGTCATGTCCTTGGGGTAGAAATAGAGGAGGACTGGCTGCCCACGGTACCCCGAGAGCTTGTGTTTCTTCCCATCCTGATCAAGCAGATTGAAATCCGGGGCCTTCTTATTGAGTAAATCCTTCATAATTAGGCTCAGTATAGCGCATGATATAATGCAGTCCATTAATCGCTTTTCGACCCCTATGCCAGAGACTAAAAGTTCGCTCGGAATCCCCATCGCCATCGTGCTTGCCGGCGTCCTCATCGCCGGTTCTGTCCTCTACACCCGCAGCACTCCTTCTACCGGAGTGACCCCGGGCACTCCTCAGGAGATATCTCTTCGCGCAGTCAGCGCGAATGAGCACATCCTCGGAAACCCGGATGCCAAGGTAGTGATCGTAGAATATTCCGACCCCGAGTGTCCGTTCTGTAAGAGCTTCCATGCCACCATGAAGCGCATCATGAGCGAGTACGGAGCGAACGGATCCGTCGCTTGGGTGTATCGCCACTTCCCCATCCCAGAACTTCACACTAAAGCCCAGGCGGAAGCCGAAGCCATCGAATGCGCCGCCGAGCTCGGAGGCAATACTGCCTTCTGGAAGTACGCTGATCGCCTCTACGAAATCACCCCCTCAAATGACGGCTTGGACGCCGCGGAACTCCCCAAGATCGCCGCATATGCTGGCCTCGACGCAGCCGCCTTCGCCAAGTGCACTAGCGAGCGCCGCACCAAAGCCAAGGTGGACGCTGACCATGCGGATGGAATCTCCGCAGGAACCCGTGGTACGCCCTACAGTGTGATCCTCACCAAGAACGGTGACAAGATCCCGCTTGAAGGAGCGCTTCCCTACGCAGACATGAAGGAGGTCGTGGAGACGTTGATAAAGTAACTGAAAAGAAAAAGCCCCGCGCAGTGCGCGGGGCTTTTTCTTTTTGATTACGGTTCGATGATGAAGAGATTGTCGAAGCGAGTCTTGGCATCCTTCACCTTCTTGAAGAGAGACGAAGCGCCGCTCTTCACTCCCTCAAAGATGGAAGCAGAGGTAGGCGGAACGGAAGGCTTCGCTACCACAGGAGGAGTGACCGGTGCGGCAGGAGCAAGCGGCTTCGAAGGTATCGTCGGAGCCTTAGGAGTGACCGGTGCTGCCGGCTTGGGTTCTACAGGCGTCGGAGCAACTGGAGTGACAATGACGGGATTCCCGGTCGGAAGGCCCTCAAGAGCAATGGCTTCGTTGAGAATGCTGCGGGTGAGGAAGTCCACGATGCCGATGACAGGGATAGCCTGCTTCAGCTGGTAGCGGCGCACAGCCGCCTGCGTGAGGGCTCCGAAGTAGCCGGTCACCGGGCCTGCATACACGCCCTCACGGATCAGCTGCCTCTGGAGGATGGTGACATCCTCGCCGCGGGTGCCGACCTTGAGAGTGCGAGTGAAGACATCAGGAGTGAGTCCGGGAGTGACAATGATGGGAGGAACAGCGGGAACAGACGGAGTCACAGGGGTCACCGGTGGCACAACAGGGACTACCGGAGCGTTCGGATTTACGAAGTTCGGATTGAAGTATGCCCCGAGGTTGCCGGAAGGATTGCCCCCGCCGCCACCACCGCCTGAAGGAGCGGGCGTGACCACCACTGGAGCAGTGACCGTGACGGAAGCCGAGGAAGTAGACACGCCGCCGTATGCATCAGTGAGCGTGAGGAGGACAGTGTAAGTTCCTGCAGAAGCGTACGCATGACTCTTGTTCTGACCGAGAGAGGCAGAGTTTGAGGTAGTCGCGTAGGAGCCGTCGCCGAAGCTCCAGACATACGTCCAGCTATCCCCGAGAGAAGTGCCAGAGTTCGAGTCAGTGCTCGTATCCGTAAACGTGCCCGTGAGGTCACTTGCGGAAGCAGTGAAGCCTGCGGCCGGAGCGTAGTTGACCAGGTTCGTAAGCGAGGTAGAGCTCGTGATGGTAGTCGTAGCTCCCGACGGAAGCGTGATGGTACCAGAACTCATGACGCCATCGATGATGACCGCGTTAGAGACCGTGGTCGAGGCCAGGTTGGAGTTGGTGATCACGGAGCCCGTGCCGATGATGGTCACGTTCGAGAGAGTCGAGTCTGTAACGGTCGCATCCGAGAGCGTGGAACTCGACATGGTCGAATTGGTCACTGTGGTGGAAGCCAGAGTCACGTTAGTCAGAGTGGAGGTAGCAACCGTGGTATTCGAGATGGTCGAAGAAGAGACGGATGCGTTCGTTACTGAGCCACCAGTGATCGTGCTGTTGGTCGTACTTCCGTTGTTGATAACCGCATCAGTCAGAGTAGAAGAAGAGACGGATGCATTGGAGAGAGTGCCGCCAGTAATGGTGCTGCCCGTAGTCGTGCCGTTCGTCACTTCGACGTTCGTGAGAGTCGAAGAGGTCGTCGTCGCATTCGAGAGCGTGGAGCTTGCGATAGTGCTGTTAGTCGCAGAGACAGAGGAAACCGTAGAGCTCGAGACGGAGCCTCCGGAAATAGTGGAGAGAGCAATGGTGCTCGTAGCTACGTTCGCGTTAGAGACGGTCGAGGTAGCCACATTCGCATCAGCGAGAGTTGCGCCGGTGATCGTGCTGTTGGTCGAAGTCGCTGTCGCGAAAGTGCTGTTCGTCACCGTGGAAGTAGCGATGCTCGAGAACGTAGTCGTGGCGTTCGTAAGGGTCGAGTTAGTCACCGTCGAAGTAGAGACCGAGGAATCGGTCACGTTCGAGTAGAGGACGTCCGAGGCATACACCGGCGAATTGGTCACCGTGGAGCCAGTGAGATTGTTGAAGCCTGACGGAGGGTCGACGATGGAATTGCTGATGGTGCAGTTCGAGCCCATGTAGTTCTTGACCGTGGAATTGATCACGGAACAGCTCGTGAGTATGGAATTGGTGATGGACGAGCTGGTCGCGTTCGTAAGGGTCAGCTCAGCATTGTCGAGCGTCACGCCATAGAGCGAGGAGCTCGCAATCTGCCACCAGGTGGTGAGAGTGGAATCCGTGATGCGGGTGCTGCCGGTAGTGGACGCTGCAGTCGAACTTGCGAGAGTCGGCGCATAGAAATCGTAGTAGATGCCGCCAAGAGTCGAATTCACGATGAAGACATCCGCATTCGAGGTCACGATCGGTCCGTAGTGGGTCGTCGTAGAGACATTTCCAGAAGCATCGATCGCCTTCACGTGGAAGTAGTAGGTGCCGTACGCAAGAGTGGAAGTAGAAGTGGTGGTCGCAGCAATATCCACGATGTCATCTGGTACTGTCGTGCTCGCGGTGTCGAAGATATAGGAATAGCCGGCGATACCGGAGCCTACATCCGTCGCATCAGACCAGGTCACGGAGATGGACGCGACATTCGAGAGAGTGGCGGTCGCATGCGAAGAAGAGACGATGTTCGGCGTGGAAGGAAGACTGAAATCAGGGGCAAGACCGAAGGTCACGGAGAGGGTGTGACCTGCCTGCACATCAGAGAAGGTATACGAAGTCGAAGTGGAGACCGCTCCCCCATCCACCATGAGACCCGTCACCATATATCCGGAATCCGGAGTGAAGACATAGGTCTGGCTGCCGCCCTGTGCGAGCGTAGTCGTGCCGGTAGGACTTACGGAACCGTTTACAGAGGAAGTCGCTACGATATCGAAGGAAGGCGCGCCACTGATCGTCGCAAAGACGACCGCGAGTGTACCCGTCGCCTGGACATTAGAGAAGGTATAGGAAGTGGTCGTGGCGATGACCGAGCCGTTCACCGTGACAGACTGGATGGTATTTCCGACGTTAGGAGAGATGGTGAAGGTTGCGGATCCACCCTGGGTTACGGTCGTCGTACCAGAAGGTGTAGTGGTGCCGTTCCCCGTCGAGGTGACAGTGATCGGAAACGCGAGCGCACTCGCAGCCGGAGCAAACACCACACCCACCGTGTGATTCGCCTGGACATCAGCAAAGGCCACGACCGTAGAAGTCGGAGACGTGGTGGCGTAGGTCACGCCATCCACAAGGATGGAAGCGATCTCATTACCGCTATTCGCAGTAATTGTAACGGTCTGAGTCGTACCCTGCGAAACCGTGGTGGTAGCAGACGGAGTCACCGAGCCATTACCCGTGGAGGTAGCGACAAGCTGGAAGTTCGCAACGCCCGTCGAAGAGTAAATCGCTTCGAGGGTATGAGAGGCCGTTACGCTGGAGAAGGTATAGAGAGAGGTGGTGGCAACCGCCGCTCCATCAATGAGGAGCTGGGTGAGGGTGTTACCAGCGTTCGGGGTGAGATTGAAAGAGGCGGACGCACCCTGAGTCACGGTAGTGGTACCAGACGGAGTCGAGGTTCCGTTGCCGGTAGAAGTCACAAGAATAGCGTAGGTAGGAGCCCCGGAGATGGGTGCGAAGGTCACGCCCACCGTATGGTCAGCCTGTACGTTCGTGAAGGTCACCGTAGTGGTGGTAGCAGAAGTGGTAGCAACTGCTGCACCATCCACGAGGATGGAGGCGATTTCGTTGCCCACATTGGCGGTGATGACCACAGACTGGGATGCACCCTGCGAAACCGTGCTGGTGGCAGACGGACTTACGCTGCCGCTTCCAGTCGAAGTGGCCACAACCTGGAAGGAAGAGGCGCCGGTCGAAGAGTAGATCGCATGAACAGTATGGGAGGCGGTGACATTAGAGAAGGTATAGAGAGTGGTGGTCGCCACGGAAACACCGTCGATCAAGAGCTGATCAATGGTATTACCCGCGTTCGGAGTCAGAGTGAAAGAGGCCGCACTCCCCTCTGCCACAGTCGTCGTGCCAGACGGAGTAGTGGTGCCGTTCCCTGCCGAGGTTACCGTGATGGGATACGTCGGCGCTCCGACGACACCCTGGAACGTAGCACCAACCGTGTGGTCAGCCTGCACATTAGTGAAGGTGATGGTCGTAGTGGTAGCCGAGGTCGTCGCAACGAGGGCACCATCAACGAGAATCGAGGCGATCTCGTTGCCGCTGTTAGCGGTCACAGTGACGGAGAAGCTGGAACCCTGGCTCACTGTAGAAGTCGCGGCCGGTGATACAGAACCATTGCCAGTCGAGATGGCTACGACCTGGAAGTTCGCGGCTCCCGTCGAAGAGTAGATCGCGTGGAGAGTATGCGTTGCCTGGACGTTGGTGAACGTATAGAGAGAAGTCGTCGGTACAGACACATTATCAACGACAAGCTGAGTCAGCGTGTTACCTGCGTTCGGAGTGAGAGCAAAGGAAGCCGAAGTACCCTGAGCAACCGTAGAGGTGCCCGAGGGAGTCGTTGTGCCGTTACCGGTCGAAGTGATGATGATCGGGAACGAGAGTGCATCAGCGGCAGTCTGGAACGTAGCACCTACCGTGTGGTCAGCCTGCACATTAGTGAAGGTCACAATAGTGGAAGTCGGAGAGGTGGTGGCGTATGCAGCTCCATCCACAAGAAGAGAAGCGATTTCCTGACCAGCGTTCGCCGTCACCGTGACGGAGAAGCTAGAACCCTGAGAGACAGTAGAAGTCGCCGCAGGTGTAGTCGTGCCATAACCAGTCGAAGTTGCCACTATCTGGAAGCTCACTGCACCCGTCGTGGAGTAGATGGCCTCAAGGGTATGGGAAGCAGTTACGTTGCTGAACGTATATACCGAAGTCGTAGCGACAGAGGCACCATCAATGAGGAGCTGGGTGAGGGTGTTGCCTGCGTTCGGGGTGAGATTAAAAGAAGCAGAAGCACCCTGGCTGATAGTAGAGGTGCCAGATGGAGTCGCCGTACCATTACCAGTCGAGGTGACTACGATCGGGAAAGTCGGAGCGCCAGTGATGGCTGCGAAGGTCACACCTACAGTGTGGTTCGCCTGAACGTCAGAGAAGGAAACCACCGTCGAAGTCGGCGAGGTCGTTGCATAGGAAACGCCATCAACAAGGATGGAAGAAATCTCGTTACCAGAGTTTGCAGTCACCGTCACAGAGAAGTTAGATCCCTGAGAGACAGTGGAAGTGGCAGCCGGGCTCACTCCCCCGTTACCAGTAGAAGTGGCGACGATCTGGTATGAGGCAACGCCGCTCGTGGAGTAAATCGCTTCGAGGGTGTGCGTCGCCTGTACGTTCGTGAATGTGTAGACACTCGAGGTTGCAACCGCTACACCATCGATGAGAATCTGATTGAGAGTATTTCCTGCATTCGGAGTCAGAGCGAAAGAGACAGAAGCACCCTGGGTGACAGTAGTGGTACCGCTCGGAGTCGTCGTGCCATTACCGGTCGAAGTTATGGTAATCGGGAACGAAACCACAGGTACCGCAGGAGCGAAGACTACGCCGACCGTGTGATTGGCCTGCATGTTCGCAAAAGTCACCGTCGTGGTAGTGGCCGAGGTCGTAGCGTAGGAAGCGCCATCCACGAGAATGGAGGTGATCTCATTACCCGCGTTCGCAGTGATGATCACAGACTGCGATGCCCCCTGAGAGACCGTGGTGGTGGCAGAAGGAGAAACAGATCCGTTCCCCGTCGAGGTGGCCACCACCTGGAAGGAAGTTGCGCCCGTAGCGGAGTAGATAGCCTGGAGGGTATGCGTCGCCTGAACGTTCGTGAAGGTATAGACGGAAGTGGTAGCCACAGATACTCCATCTACAAGGAGAGAATCAAGGGTATTGCCGGCATTCGGCATAAGCGTCACAGAGAAAGAATTGCCCTGGAGCACAGCGGTCGTGCCAGAGGGAGTAGCAGCTCCGTTACCGGTAGAAGTGACAGTGATCGGGAAAGTAACTGCGGAAGGCGCAGCCGCAAACACCACACCCAACGTGTGATTCGCCTGAACATCAGCGAACGTTACGGTCGTGGTGGTGGCAGAAGTGGTCGCGAAGGCTGCCCCATCCACGAGAATGGAGGTGATCTCATTACCCGCGTTCGCCGTAATGACGACAGACTGGCTAGAGCCCTGCGATACGGTAGTAGTGGCAGCCGGAGTCACCGAGCCGTTGCCGGTCGAAGTGGCGACTATCTGGAAGCTCGTGAGACCAGTCGAGGAATAGATCGCATGGAGGGTGTGCGTCGCATTTACATTATTGAACGTATAGAGAGTAGTGGTCGCAACCGCAACACCATCGATGAGGAGCTGGTCGAGAGTATTACCTGCATTCGGAGTCAGGATGAAGGAGGCAGAAGAGCCCTGTGCGATTGTGCTGGTGCCTGAAGGCGTAGTAGTACCGTTCCCTGCCGAGGTCACGGTGATGGGATAAGTCGAAGCTCCAGTGATTACCTGGAAAGTGGCACCTACAGTGTGATTAGCCTGGACGTTAGTGAAATTTATAGTGGTCGTCGTAGCCGACGTCGTCGCAACGAGTGCGCCATCGACGAGGATGGACGCGATCTCATTTCCCGCGTTTGCAGTCACTGTCACAGAGAAGGCAGAGCCCTGGGAGACAGCGGAAGTGGCGGAAGGCGTTACGGAACCGTTGCCGGTAGAGGTAGCAACTATCTGGAAGTTCGCGGCACCCGTCGAAGAGTAGATTGCGTGGAGCGTGTGCGTCGCCGTCACGTCAGAGAAAGTGTAGGCAGAGGTGGTCGCGACGGAAGATCCGTCTACGAGAAGCTGGCTCAAGACATTGCCCGCATTCGGGGTGAGAGTAAAGGTAGCCGATCCGCCCTGAGTGACGATAGTCGTACCAGACGGCGTGGTGGTACCGTTCCCTGCCGAGGTCACCGTAATCGGATAGGTAGGTGCACCGACGAGAGGCTGGAAGACCACGCCGACCGTGTGATTTGCCTGCACGTTCGAGAAGGTTACCGTCGTGGTGGTGGCGGAAGTAGTGGCGACAACGGCTCCGTCCACGAGGAGAGAAGCGATCTCGTTGCCGTTGTTTGCAGTCACCGTCACCGAGAAGTTAGAACCCTGGGAGACCGTACTCGTTGCAGAAGGCGTCACGGAACCGCCCGCCGTAGAAGTGGCGATTACGCTAAAGGTAGCGAGACCGGTCGAAGAGTAAACCGCATGGAGGGTGTGCGAGGCCGTCACGTTCGAGAACGTATATATAGAGGTGGTCGCAACAGAGACTCCGTCTACGAGAAGCTGCGACAGGGTGTTACCGGCGTTCGGCGTGAGAGTGAAGGAAGCAGAACTTCCCTGGCTGACGGTCGAGGTGCCGCTCAGAGTGGTGGTGCCATTACCCGCAGAGGTCACGCTGATGGCGTATGTAGGTGCGCCTGCGATAGCGGCAAAAGTCACGCCGACCGTGTGATTTGCCTGGATATCAGCAAACATGATCGTGGTAGTCGTTGCCGAAGTCGTCGCTACAGAGACTCCATCGACGAGGATAGAGGCTATTTCATTGCCAGAGTTGGCAGTGATGACAATCGACTGGCTAGAGCCCTGCGAGACAGTAGTCGTTGCAGCAGGCGTGACGGAGCCATTACCAGTAGAAGTAGCGACTACCTGGAAGGTGGTGCCGCCGCCAGTGGAATAGATAGCCTCGAGAGTATGGCTCGCGGTGACATTAGAGAAAGTGTAGACGCTCGTCGTCGCTACAGAGGCGCCATCAATGAGGAGCTGAGTGAGAGTGTTGCCTGCATTCGGGGTAAGAGTAAAGGAGGAGGAAGCACCTTGAGTCACGGTAGTAGTACCGCTCGGAGTGGTGGTGCCATTACCCGTCGAAGTTACGACGATCAGGAACGTCGGTGCGCCGACCGCAGTCTGAAAAGTGACACCAACGGTGTGATCAGCCTGGATATCAGAGAAGGTCACCACCGTGGAAGTCGGAGAGGTAGTGGCGTAGGAAACTCCATCCACGAGGAGAGAAGCGATTTCATTTCCCACATTTGCGGTGACGGTTACCGAGAAGGCAGAACCCTGAGAGACAGTCGAGGTGGCTGCCGGGCTCACTCCCCCATTCCCGGTAGAGGTAGCAATGATAGAGAAAGTAGAAGCACCAGTCGAAGAGTAGATCGCGTGGAGCGTGTGCGTCGCATTTACATTATTAAACGCATAGACAGAAGTCGTCGCGACGGAAACTCCATCTACGAGAAGCTGGTTCAAGACGTTACCTGCGTTCGGGGTGAGCGTGAAGCTCGCAGAAGAACCCTGACTAATAGTCGAGGTGCCAGACGGGGTCGTCGTGCCGTTGCCAGAAGAAGTAACCGTGATCGGGAACACCGGTGCACCTGCAGCAAGCTGGAAGGTCGCACCTACCGTGTGATTCGCCTGCACGTCAGCAAACGTAATCGTGGTGGAAGTAGCCGAAGTCGTAGCGACAGTCGCTCCGTCTACAAGGATGGATGCGATCTCGTTGCCCGCATTCGCTGTCACGGTGACAGAGATCGAAGCTCCCTGGGCAACCGTCGAGGTAGCAGAAGGACTCACCGAACCGTTACCAGTCGAGGTTGCTACGACCTGGAAGGAGGTAGCGCCAGTAGAAGAGTAGATTGCTTCAAGAGTATGAGAGGCTGTGACATTACTAAAGGTATAGACAGAGGTCGTGGCGACAGAAGCTCCGTCGATGAGGAGCTGAGTAAGGGTATTGCCTGCGTTCGGAGTGAGAGTGAAGGAAGCCGAAGAGCCCTGAGAGATCGTCGAGGTTCCAGAGGGAGTGGTAGTTCCGTTCCCTGTGGAGGATACATATATAGAGTAGGTCGGGGCTCCGACTATAGGAGCGAAGGTCGCACCCACGGTGTGGTTCGCCTGCACATCAGAGAAAGTCACCGTAGTGGTG
>JAIOOV010000003.1 GCA_021414235.1 Candidatus Parcubacteria bacterium | reverse complement strand
CACGGGCTGGGCAAATCTGCAGGCGAACACGGTCATCCTCGGTAACGGCACGGGTGCGGTAGCCACCACGTCTGCTGGTACTAATGGCCAGGTACTCACGCTCGTCGGGGGAGTGCCTACCTGGCAGTCCACTACTACGCTTGCGAATATTAGCGGGACGCTGGGCGTAACGAGCGGAGGTACCGGGCTCACCTCCTACACTCCGGGAGATATTACGTACGCTTCTTCCCCGAATACTCTCAGTAGGATAGCTTCGAGTACGAACGGCTTTGTTCTCGCTCTCTCAAATGGTATTCCATCGTGGGTTGCTTCTACGACTCTGGCAACGATTTCCGGTACTCTGAATGTCGCTTCCCAAGTGGCGGGCATCCTCTCAACTTCGAACGGAGGTACTGGCTGGGGTGCCTTCCAGGCTAATTCAATTCTGATAGGTAATGGTACTGGAGCTATTGCTACTACTTCTGCTGGTACCAATGGCCAGGTGCTGGCTCTTGTTGGTGGCATACCAACTTGGCAGTCCACTACTACGCTTGCGAATATCAGCGGCACTCTGGGTGTGACGAGTGGAGGTACAGGACTTACTACAGTAACCACGGGCGACACCTTCTATGGATCCGGCACTAACGCAATTTCAAAATTAGCGGCCTCCACTAACGGCTTTGTTCTCGCTCTCTCAAATGGTATTCCATCGTGGGTTGCTTCTACGACTCTCTCTACAATCTCAGGTGTCCTTAATCTTGCCTCGCAGGTGACCGGGGTTCTTCCTGTGGCCAATGGTGGCACTGGCTGGGCTTCGCTTGCGAGTGGGTTCATTCCGTTCGGGAATGGTTCCTCGGCTATAGCAACCTCCTCGAATCTCTTTTGGGATGCGATAACCGGTAGGTTGGGTATCGGCTCTACTACTCCTGGGGCTAAGCTCGCTGTTCATGCTAATAATGGCGAGACTAATACCAAGCTTTTTGAGGTCGCTTCTTCTACGGCAAGCGCGACAACCTCGCTTTTTGTCATCAATAACGTGGGGAACATCGGCGTTGGCACTAGCACTCCTGGGGCTCTGGTCGATATCTACAACGGAGTACTACGTGTCGGAGACACTACCAATACCTTCACCACCTCTCTCACGAGCGGCCCCCGCCTTCTCTTGGGTACTCCTTCCGCCGCTAATAGTTACTTGGAATTAGGTGCGTATGGTTCGACTAATAATATCGATACCAAGACTCGCAACTTCCGCATATTCGGCACTTCGGACACTAACGGCCTCAACTATATGGCGGCCACAGGTCTCTTTGGTGTAGGTACTACCACCCCTTGGGCCAAGCTCGCCGTGAACCCAGTAGCGGGAGATACCAATCAGTTTGTCGTCGGCTCTTCGACGGCGACGGCGTTCCTCATTGACTCTGCTGGTAACGTGGGTATCGGAACTACTTCGCCCCCTGCAAAATTGGCAGTGCAAGGCTCTAATACTGGAAGCGTGCTTCTGGGAGAATGGGGTGGCGGTACTACGTATGGTGCCATATCTCTAAACGGCTCTCTCTCTTCTACCCAAGCTAACTTTTATAGC
Organism: Candidatus Parcubacteria bacterium; assembly: GCA_021414235.1. NCBI lineage: Bacteria > Candidatus Parcubacteria > Candidatus Parcubacteria bacterium. The sequence goes on along the minus strand of JAIOOV010000003.1, from coordinate 137,829 downwards.
GGCCCTGCCGATGGGACTTTGTACATCAACAGACCCCTAAACTCGCAAATTAATTTCCGAATAGGGGGAACAGACCAAATGGTCCTTAGGGCCAGTGGTTCTTTCGGTATCGGTTCCACCACTCCTTGGGCCAAACTCGCAGTGAACCCAGTAGCAGGAGACACCAACCAGTTTGTAGTCGGGTCGTCTACTGCAACGAGTTTCTTGATTGATAACGCTGGTAAGGTGGGTATTGGCCTCACCTCTCTCTTTGGTAAATTCAACATAAACAGCAGTGGTATTCCGGCTGTGTCTGGCTCCATAACTAGCGGTTTGGTGATTTCAAACGGACTTACGGGGACAGCTGCAAATCTGGGTACCTATGATTCTGGTTCCACTGCTACCTCCTACTCTTACTTTAAGTCTACTTATGTAAATAGTGCTGGTACCGCTCTGGCGCTCGTATTACAGCCGACAGGCGGTAATGTTGGCGTCGGTTCTACTACTCCTCTTGCTAAGTTTGGGGTACACGCGAATAACGGAGACACTAATACGCTTCTATTTGATGTTGCCTCCTCTACTGCAAGTGCAACTACTTCACTGTTCAACATTTCAAATACAGGTACAGCAACCTTCGCCTTTCCGGGCAACACATCCTCGCTTATCATCGCTGGTTCAAATACGAACCAGGTTCTAATTAGTGGCCCGTCGCACTTACGCTTCTCTGCTCCACTTGTTCCTAATACCACTAATGGCTATGACCTGGGTGCCTCTGGTACGGCGTGGGGCAAACTTTATTTGTATGCCGGTGCTTCTATAGGATCTATCTTCTCTGCTGTTACTCCTCCTACTAATGGCCTTATCGTACAAGGGAACACAGGTGTGGGTAGTTCTTCTCCTTTAGCCAAGCTCTCTGTGCACGGTCTCAATGGGGACACCAACACTCTTCTCTTTAACGTAGCCTCTTCTACTGCGGGCGCCACCACCTCTCTCTTTAGTATTTCTAACACTGGCGTAATCACCTCGGTTGCATCAGCTACTTCCACCTTCTCCGCAGGTATCCAGACCACCGCGCTTAATGTGACCGGCGCCACCTCCACCTTCGCAAACGGCATCCAGCTTGCGGCAGGCTGCTTCCGTGGCTTGGATGGATCGTGTATCGGCGGTGGCTCCTCGCTCACTGGTACGACTGGTCAACTGGCGTACTTCAGCGGTACTAACGTGGCGGCTGGCACCTCCGCCATCTTCCTCTCCGGTAGTCTTGTGGGTATTGGCTCCACCACTCCCTGGGCAAAGCTCGCGGTAAACCCAGTAGCAGGGGATACCAACCAGTTTGTGGTGGGTTCTTCGACCCGAACCAGCTTTATTATCGATAACGCAGGGAAGGTGGGTATTGGTACGACTTCTCCTAGTGGCATCCTGACGGTATCTGCTTCCACTTCTTTGGCCACCTTCTTCTCCTCTTCTACGCCGATAATTAACTCTCAGGGCACGACGCGCTCTGTTATGAATTACGAGAGCTATTCCTTGACGGATACTACGTATCTGCAGGCTCCGAAATATATCGCTGTGTCAAATGATTTTGCCAGCACCGCAACGCCGGCTAATGCGGCTCTTCTATTGGATATGTTTACCCCGTCGACCAATACGACTGCTGTCGGCTCTCTCCGGGGTGGTATGTTCCAATCCATTCATAACGGAACTGGTGCGTTGACAGCTGCGATTGCAATCACTGGCACGTCTCTGAATCGTGGGAATGCCACCGCCACCACCCTTTTAGGAGTTTTTGGTTCTGCGACAAACGGTGTTTCGGGAGGATTGCAGAGTGCGACCACGACTACTGCGGAAGGTGTGCGCGCCGCTATAGCCAACTTGGGGGTGAATGATCTTATCACCTCTGCCTACGGAGTGCGTGTCAATACCCTGTCTAACGCGGGCACCATTACTAATACGTACGGTGTACATGTGGGGGATATTACTACCGGTACGCAGACCAATACCCCATACTCGTTCTATGCCTCTGATACGGGTGCGTATAACTTCTTTGCTACAAGTACCGCTATCGGTAGTGGCCTGGCTCTCGGCAACGGCGTGCCTGACGCACTCCTCCATATTTATTCTGGTAATACTTCTGGTAACACCATTCGTCTTGGCCAGACGTCGGGTAACGAATACTCGGATATTGATTACAACCGCTCGGGCGCGACTACTTTGAATATACGGAATGCCTATGCCGCCGTTGGCTCTCGCTTCAACCTCGGTATCGGCTCATCTCCGGCGCTCGTTATGTACTACGCTGGTATCAGCGGAGTAGATGTGGCGCACGTAGGTATCGGCACAACCACTCCGTGGGCCAAACTCGCAGTGAACCCAATAGCCGGGGATACGAACCAGTTTGTAGTCGGCTCTTCTACTGCCACTTCCTTCATCATCAATCCTGCGGGCAAGGTGGGCCTCGGTCTTACCGCCCCTGCTACCAGACTCGATGTTTTTGAAGCCAACGCTGCTCCTCAGTTGCGCCTCACCAAATCCGCCTCTCTCTACTCTGAGCTCACGGTGGATAGTACGGGCGACCTGACCATGTCTGCTGCGGGCGGAGATATCTATGCGGTCACTGAGAACCTCTGGATCTGTGACGGCGGCTCTTGTCCGGCGCTCACCGCCACCTCGACTGCGGGTAACATCTTCGTAGAGAACGCGGTCACCTTCGGCAACGGCTTCAGCTTCCGCCAGATCTCGGTCAACGAACTCGGTCTCTACAATGCTTCTTCAAGCCTCCTCCTGATCTTTGACCAGGGAAACTAGGGGTGGTGTAGGGAGGGGAGTGTAGTAGTATGCGGTCATCATGGATGGGGTACTGAGGGAGCTTTCCTTGCTTGTTAGGGCGTTAATCGGCTGGCTCTGCCTTTTTGCATTCTTGGCCCTGTTCCTCTTCTCCTTCGGTTTCCAGGATACCCAGATGTGGGGCACGCTCCTTCCGGTACCTTCCCTCCAGAGTACCCCGGCTGCGGTGGAGATATTTGCCCAGATCCGCCAGGATCTCCTTCCCGAGGAAGTGCGTCTCATCTCGCTCAGTCCTTTTGCGGGGTTTGCGACGCGGGTAATGGTGGCACTCCTCGCGTCCTTCATTCTCACTCTTCCGATCCTGCTGTATCGCATCCTCGCCTACCTTTCTCCGGCTCTCCATCAGAGCGAGCGGCGCTTCGCCTTGGTCATACTGCTGCCCGCGATGCTCCTCTTCCTCGGGGGTGCCGCCTTTGCCTACTATATCCTCATCCCGGCGACTTTTAAGATTCTGTACTCCTTTACTCCGGAACTCGGCGCACAGCCCTACTTCCTGGTGGATGAGTTCCTCTCTACTATTGCCTTCCTCATGATCTCGGTCGGGCTCATGTTCCTCCTCCCGGTGATGATGGTCTTCCTCGCTTGGATCGGCCTGGTCCAGGCAGGATTCTGGAGAGCGTGGTGGCGACATGCTCTCTTGGGGTTCTTGGTCTTTGCCGCCTTCGTCACGCCGGATGGGAGCGGGGTCACCATGCTCATGCTCTCTCTCCCTATGGCGGCGCTCTATGGAGGGGGTCTCTTGGTGGCAAATTACATAGAGAGGAGGCGGGTTGGTAGGGGATAGGGTGGGTGGTACACTGGGAGGGTAATTGCTAGACTAGCTGTAATACTTTTATGTTCGGATTAGGCATACCTGAAGTTCTCGTCATCCTCGTCGTCTTTGCGCTTCTCTTCTTCGGAAGCGGCAAGGTGGTGGAGTTCGCTCGCTCTCTCGGCAAGGTGGCCGGGGAGTTCAAGAAGGGGAAGAAGGAGATGGAGGACGAACTGCGTGACTCGGAGAAGTCTTCTGGCCACAAGAGCTAGAGCCATATGCAGGAGAAATTTCTTTCACTATTCAAAGGCGAGTCTAAGATAGACGTCTCTCGCCGTAACGTACTCAAGTTCCTGGCTGTGGGCGGGGCGGCGTTCACCTTGGGTAAGTTCGCAGGTCCCATCACCTCGCTCTTCAGTGGAGAGAAGGTGCTCCATGAGGCGCTTTTTAATAATTTCAAGGTGACGGAGACTAATAAGTCCCTCACCTTCGCGGATCGCGACGGCAACGCCATTTTTATCATCGATAAGGACGCGTTCTGATATAATCGGAGGTAATGGCGATCAAACTCTCTGCTGCCCGATTTGATCTGGGGGGCGCACGTGTCGACAACGCGGTGCTCAAGGTCAAATACGCTACAGTGAATGCCCGCGGCTCCGTCTCGGGTTCACAGGCGATGGACTTCTCTCTGGGGAACGTAGTTTCGATCACAGCGAGCGGCAACCTCACCCTCTCCATCACCAACCCTCCTGTCTCGGGGAAGACTGGTACGCTCACCCTGCTCCTCACCAATGGTGGTGCCGTCTCGGTGGCCTGGCCTTCTGGTACCACCTGGCTTACGGGCTCCGCGCCCTCTCTTACGTCCTCCGGTCTCGACGTGCTCTCTTTTACCACTACTGATGGCGGCACCACCTGGCGGGCCCATCTTTTGATGCTTAATAGCAGCTAGTTTTCATACCGTAACGTCTGAAATCCGCAAGTTCCCTGAGGGGGGTCTCTTTGTTACCATTGCTCCTGCCTATGGAGCCTCATGAGATGACCATTGTCGCCCAGCTTCGCGCCAATCTGCGCGGGGATTTCGAGACCGGTTGGAAGATCGCTCAGCATCTTGAGAAGACTATGCCGCATAACAATCGGGTAGCCTTCAACCGTGGCTGGCACCTCCTGCAGCAGGGCGATCTCCAAGGAGGAATGGCGCTTCTTGATCGCGGACGCTTTGAAAAAGTATTCGGCTCTCCCGCGCTTCCGTGCGGTACACCCATCTGGAATCCGGATCTCGGTACTGCAGGCAAGACTATCCTGCTCCGTAGCGAAGGCGGCCTCGGGGACGAGATGATCAACGTGCGCTTCGCAACGCTTCTCGCCGAGCGCGGAGCGCGCGTCATCGTCGCCTGCGATAAAGGGCTTGCGCCGCTCTTCTCTCGGGTGAAGGGAGTAGCAGAGGTGATCGAACACAAGGATGTGTGCAATACCAAACACGATTCTTGGGTCCCGGCGATGTCCGCAGCGCGACTCCTTGGTCTTACTTATGGCACTCTTTCGGGTAAGTCGTATCTCTCCGCTGATCCAGCCTATGCAGAAAAGTGGAAGGGGATCATCAACGGTCCCGAGCTCAAGATCGGCATCCGTTGGTCGGGCAACCCTCAGTTTGAGCATGAGCAGTACCGTCGCTTTGATCCCTCTCCGCTCATCGCGCTAAGCCAAATCCCGGGAGTGAAAGTGTACAGCCTCCAGCGAGACGCTGATCTGCGCGAGTTGCCACCGGAAGTTGTTGATCTTAAGGATAAGCTCGAGACCTGGGAGGATACGGCGGGAGCGATTGCTAATCTCGATCTGGTCATTACCTCCTGCACCTCCATCACGCACCTTGCTGCAGGGATGGGCAAGGAGACCTGGGTCATCGTGCCCATCCTTCCGTACTATATGTGGGCGCTGCCTGGCGAGCGTTCCCCGTGGTACGAATCCGTGCGCGTCTTCCGACAGGAAGCCTTCGGTGATTGGAGTGCTCCGCTCCAGAGAGTATTCAGAGCGGTTTCAGAACGGGTGGGTGCCGCTTCCTCTGAGACGGTGATGCCGACAGTTGCTCCCACGCCCGCGCCTGATATCTCCTACCTACCTAAAGAGCCTGCTGCTCCCGGACCTTCTTCCTCTCTTCTGGTGGCGGCTCCCTATACGCTCCACTTCATTGCGGGACTTCCGCGCTCCGGCTCTACCATGCTCACGAGCCTCCTTTCTCAGAACCCGCGCCTCCATGGTGCGCCGGTTTCTGGTCTCGTCGATATTCTCACCGGTATCTATTCCAACTGGGACAAGATCGGCTCGCACATGGAGTCTCCTAACAAGGAAGCCAAGCGCGCCGTGCTCCTCTCCGCACTCAACTCATACCATGCTCCTGCAGGGAAGCCGGTAGTGGTGGACAAGAGCCGTGGCTGGATCTCGCACATCCCGCTCCTCGAGGAGCTTCTTGGACGGAAGGTCAAGATCCTGGTGCCAGTGCGCCCGGTGGTGGAGATCCTCGCTTCCTTCGAGAAGCTCCGGAATAGGGATCCTCTCGAGCTTACGGGTGCGGATGAAGCGCTGGGTGCAGGTTCGAACGTAGCGAGTCGCGCACAGTATTTTGCGGGCCCCGGTGGCCCCGTCGGTATTGCTTACAACGCCACTAAGGAGGCAGTGCAGCGCGGCTACATGGACCGGCTCCTCTTCATTGATTACAACAAGCTAGTCACGGACCCGGAGCGGGAGATGCGCCGCATCTATGAGTTCTGGGGAGAGCCGTACTTTGCGCATGATTTTAATAACATAGAGCAGCAGGGTACGTATGATAGCTATCAGCCGCACCGCTTCGTGGGACTTCACGATATCCGCCCCAAGATCGAGCGGCAGTCTGCCTCTCCGGTAGAGATCCTCGGCGGGGAAGTGGTGGCTATCTATGCTCATCCGGAGCCGTGGGAGCCGTGGGTTTGACGGGTTGGAGGGGGGTAGTAAACTGAACTTATATGAACTGGAATTCGCTTACGGTTTCGCAGAAGACGGTTGCCACATTCGGTACGGTGGCAGTCGTCTTTGGACTCGTGGCCCTCGTTGCTTACGCCATGGGTGTGCGCTGTACCACGGAAGGGAGCTTCATCGCCTGCAGCCGTGAGGTAGCCTCGGAGACCCCTATGGTCGAGAATGAAAACACCTCCGCGCCTCTCGAGACTGGCTCGAACGTCTCGCCGCTTTCCGAGTCTGATGATCGGCCGGAACCGATTTCCGTGGACGGGGATGTCATCGTAGTGAATGATCAGCCGGCGGGCCCCATTGTGGAGGTGACTATGCTCACACTCTCGCAGCCTGGCTGGGTAGCGGTCTACGAAGATCGTGATGGTACCCCTGGCAACGTACTCGGTGCGGCGCGATTCGAAGAGGGGATGCATCTCGGCGAGATATCCCTCCTCCGCTCTACCGAGGCGAATCACCCCTATTACGTGATACTCCATGGGGATACCGCAAGCCGGGATTTCGACCTTAAGAAGAACCCGCTCGTCATCGGCATGGATGGAGTCTCCATCCGCTCTACCTTCCGTACCTTCAGCGACTAATGATCATCAACGAAGATTTCGAACCGACGCGAGGTCGCGACAAGCGTCTCCCGCCGGGGCAGTACGAGACGCGCGATTTCCCTGTGCTCTCGCTCGGGCCTACTCCGGAAGTCACGACCGAGGGATGGAAGCTCGAGATTACGGGCTTGGTCCAGAACCAGCTCTCGTTCTCCTGGGAAGAATTCCTGAAGCTTCCTATAGAAAAGGTGAAGAAGGATATTCATTGTGTGACCAAGTGGTCCAAGTTCGATACGGAGTGGGAGGGCGTCTCGCTCGATGAGTTGATGAAGCGCGCAGGAGTGGGCGAGAGTGCGACGCATGTCATCGCGTACTCTCATGACGGATACAGCACCAACCTGCCGATAGAGGATGTGCGGGATGGGAAGGCCTGGGTAGCTGTGCGCTACGAAGGAGAAGATATCTCGGCAGAACACGGGGGCCCGGCGCGCCTTCTGGTGCCGCATCTCTACTTCTGGAAGAGCGCGAAGTGGCTTAAGAGGATAGAATTCATTGATCGCGACGTTCCCGGATTCTGGGAAGTGCGCGGCTATCATAACTATGGAGACCCCTGGCAAGAACAACGCTACACCTTCGACTGATTTGCGCCGTCTCTGGCAAGCTGCAACCTTGGTCCGCTTTGGTTTCGCTGCGGGGAACGTGAAGTCTCTCGTCTTCAAAGTGCCGGAGTGGGTCAAACACCTTCCGGGGCAGCACTACGATATCAGGCTTACCTCTGCTACTGGCTATCAGGCAGAGCGCAGCTACTCAGCTGCTTCCGCGCCTGAGAGCGAAGGGGTGATCGAGCTCGGTGTAGAATTTTTAGAAAAAGGAGAGGTTTCGCCGTATCTTTGGAACCTAAAGGAAGGAGGGAAGATCGAGATTCGCGGTCCTATTGGGGGCCATTTCATCTGGACCAGCGAGATGCCGGGGCCCTTGGTACTCATCGGGGGAGGAAGCGGCATGGTGCCGCTCATGAGCATGTTGCGGCACTATCATCTGACCGATACTTCAAGGCGCCCTATCGTCTTTCTCATCAGTGCGCGCAGCTTGGATCGGGTTTTGTATAAAGAGGAGCTGGAAGAGCTCATGGGTAAGCATCCGAATCTCTCCGTAGTCATCACTCTCACTGACGAAGCGCCATCGGACTGGGTGGGGTATAAGCGGCGCGTGGATAGCGAGATGCTGCAAGAGGTATTGGCCAAGGTGAGCGGAGGGATGCCCATGACCTACATCTGTGGACCTACCGGCTTCGTGGAGGCGGTCTCACGTAATCTGGTAGCTGAGGGCGCAGCGCCCCACCTCATCCGCACGGAGCGCTTCGGCTAGAATCATGGAGAAGTGGGAGATAGGAGCGTTTCAGAAGAAAGTACTCGCGCATTTTCGCACGCACGGTCGCGTCTTGCCCTGGAGAGAGACACGTGATCCGTACCGCATCCTCCTCTCGGAGATCATGCTGCAGCAGACGCAAGTGGAGCGTGTGCGTAGCTATTACACGCGCTTTCTCAAGGCGTTTCCCACGATACAGAAACTTGCTGCCGCACCGCTTCGGGATGTGCTCGTGCTCTGGCAGGGTCTGGGCTACAACCGCAGAGCGAAATATCTGCACGAAGCCGCTATCGCTCTTTCGAAGAATAAAGCTGGGTTTCCTAAAGATGCTGCGGCGCTACGAGCGCTTCCTGGGGTAGGACCGTATACCGCCTCTGCAGTAGCTGCCTTTGCGTATGGCGCTCCAGAGATCCTTATCGAGACCAATATCCGTACGGCATACCTCCATCATTTCTTCGCTGAGAGGAAGGACGTGTCGGATACAGAGATCCTGCCACTCATAGAGCAGACGCTATACAAAAAAGACCCGCGCATCTGGTACTACGCGCTCATGGACTACGGCGCACATCTGAAATCCATTCTCCCGAATCCGAGTCGCCGCAGCGTACATCATAAGAAACAGGCGGCTTTCAAGGGATCGAATAGGGAACTGCGTGGGGCCATTCTCAAGCATCTCGCTTTACAGAAATCTCTCTCGAAAGCCGATCTTTTTAAAAAACTGCTCCCGCTCAAGCGGAGCAGAGCAGAGACAGGAGCTGTGCTCGAAGCTTTGTCCAAGGAGGGGCTTGTGCGGGTTTCAAAGGATTCACTTGCACTTGCCTCCTAAGGCTTCCGGACAGAGAGCGCGCGCGAAGAATATGCCGATAAGCATGATGAAGCCTAGGATCACGAAGAGCCCCTGAAGAGAGACGAAACAGAGGAGCAGAGCTCCCAAGAGAGGTCCTGCGATATAGGAGATGCTGCGAGTGGCTCGGAAGAGCGCCACAAGTGAAGCGTCGCCGCCCTGCACCTGCTTGAAGAAGTAGCTTTCGCTGGCTGCTTCCACGAAAGAAGCGCCGACGCGCGTCATGAAGAGGACACCCGCAAACCAGACGAAGGAATAGGTTGCGGAGAGGCCGAAGAGGAGGCTGAATATGCCGATCAAGCAGAGTCCGACGAGGATGATGCGCCGCTCACTGATCCGGGTGTCTGCAAGCTTCCCCACAGGAAGCTCGAAGAGCAGGAAGGGTATCAGCATGATGCTGAAGATGAGACCAATCTCGCTCCAGCCAAGCCCAAGACTTCGCAAGAAGAGTGGCGCATACACCACCATCCAGGCGTAGAAGAACTGCAGCAGGAGATTCACCACGTAGACGGCTCGCAGAGAAGGGCTTCGCCAGACTCTCTGCAGAGTTTCTTTGAATTGGAGAGCGCCATACGGCGGATCATTGAAGGAGCGGAAGAGGGTGGCAGCAAGTGCTAAGACAGGGAAGATGAAGATGAGCGCGGCCGCATAGACTGCTTGCTCCCCGTAGGCTTCGATGAGGAAGGCAGCTAGAAGCGGAGAGAGGATGAGGGTGGCGTTCGCTATGGTGAGGTAGGTCCCGCGTACGGTACCGGTGGAGCGCTCGCTCACGGTCGCTTTCTCCAGGTAGAGATCAAGAGAGAAGAGGATGAGGGGTCCGAGCGTCTGGTGGGCGAGGAAGCCGAAAATTACCGCAGCAGGATTGGAACTGAAGGCGAGGAGGGCCACCGCAAGTGCATCAAGGAGTCCATAGGAGAGGAGAAGTCGGGCGTTCCCGTAACGGGCGAGCAGCGTACCGGAGCGGAGCAGGAGAAGGAGAGAGACGGCAGAGGCGAGTGCGTAGTAGAAGCCGACGCTGCTCTCCCTTACGAAGAAGGAGAGGTACGCGGAGTTCACGTACGCGGGAATAAAGTAGTGGAAGGAGAGGAACAAGTTCGCGACGTAGGTCGCGATGAGGAGGCCGCGCATCGCCGTATTATAACCTATCCCAAAACGAAGAATCCCCCGCGCTCGGAGAGCGCGGGGGATTCTTCCTAGCTTGCTATACCCCTATAAGCACCGGAATGACCAGCGGTCGCTTGTTGGTCTTCTGGAAGAGGAAGCGTCCGACATTGTCCACGATGACGGTCTTGGTGTAATCGAGGTCCGGAGGATTCTGGCCTGCGGTGGTGTCCTCGATGGTCTTCTTGATGATATTACGGGCGTCCTGGAGGAGGTTCTGCGATTCGCGGAGATACACGAAACCGCGGGAGATGATGTCCGGGCTCTTGCGGAGCTTGCCGGTCTTCGGGTTCACGCTGGCGATGATCACGAACATGCCGTCCTTGGAGAGGAGTGTGCGGTCACGCATGACTACTTCCTGTACGTCGCCTACGGAGAAGCCGTCCACCAGTACGAGATTGGAAGGAGCCTTCTCCTTGAGTACGCGGATCTTCTCGCCCTTGTCGGTGATCTCGATGATCATACCGTTGTCTGGGATGACGATGTTGCTCTCGGGCATGCCCAAGGAGCGCTCGATCTCGCCGTGGACGCGGAGCATGTGGTGGTAGCCGTGGATGGGGATGAAGAAGCGAGGGTTCACCTTCTTGTGGATCCAAGCCATCTCATCGCGATTGGCATGCCCCGAGGCGTGCACGTCCTGCACCTTGTAGTGGATGATCTTGGCTCCCTGGCGCGCGAGGTTGTCCTTCAACTTCTGCACGGCGCGCTCGTTGCCGGGCACGATGGAGGAGGAGAGGAGGATGGTATCGAACTTGGTGATCTTGAAGTACTTGTGCTTCTTGGTGGCCATGCGGGAGAGTGCGGCGAACTCGTCCGCCTGGGCGCCGGTAGAGATGGCGATGATGCGATCCGGAGGATATTGCTCCATCTGCTCGGCGGAGATGAAGGTCTCTTCCTTAGCTTCGAAGAGCTTGAGGTAGCGGGCGATCTCTACGTTCACCTTCATGCTGCGTCCCTCGATGACAACTTTCTTGTTGTACTTCTCAGCGATCTCGATGATGCGGATGATTCGGTCGAGGAGGGAAGCGAAGGTGCCGATGATGAGGCGCCCCTTCACGTTCTTGACGATCTCCTCGATGTTTTTGTGCGCGACGCGCTCCGGCATGGAGAAGCCGGGGTTCTCGGTGTTCGTAGAGTCGGCAAGGAGAGCGAGCACTTTCATATCCTTGAAGCGCGCGTAGATCTCTTCCTCTTCCTTGGTCGGTACGCCGTCGTCATGATCCACCTTGAGGTCGCCGGTGTGCACGATGTTGCCGTGCGGCGTCTCGATGATGAGACCCATGGAGTCAGGGATGGTGTGGGTCACCGCGAAGAAGCTCACTGCGAGGGAGCCGAAGGTGACGCGTTCGTTCTTCTCTACCACGCGAATGTCGAAGGGGGGATTGTTAGGGAACTCCTCTTGGCGCTTCTGGATCATCACTGTGGTGAGCATGCGGGAATAGAGCGGGGGATTGCCGATCTTCGGCATGACGAAGGGGATGGCGCCGATGTGGTCGAGGTGGCCGTGGGTGATGATGACTGCGCGGATCTTGTCCTTGCGGTCCTCGAGGTACTTGGTGTTTGGCAGGATGTAGTCGATGCCCGGCGTCTCTTCCTCGCGGAACTGGAATCCGCAGTCGACGACGATGATGTCGTCCTTGTACTCGAACACGGTCATATTCTTGCCGATCTCCTCTACGCCGCCGATCGGGATGATGCGGATATTGTCTCCTGGGGGTGGAATCTTGCGGCTCTCTGCGTGCGCTTCGGTGATCTGCTCATCGCGCTGCGGGGTCATGTCGGGAGCAGGGTGCGTCTGGCGATCGCGCCCGCGTCCGCCGAAGGGGCGACGCATGCCGCCACGACCACGTCCTCCTCGTCCGCCACGTCCTCCTGTGCTACCTGTGCGCTCAGGGTGTATTCCCTGTGGCTGGTTATGCGCTCCTTGTGGCGCGCCGGCTGCGTGTGCGACCTGCTGGCCGCTTCCGCGGTTGCCCGCGTGTCCTCCGCTGTGCATCGGGCGTCTCGGGGGGTGCTGCTGGTCTCTCGGTTGGTCGTTCATACGGTTACATTAATTATTTTTAATACGAAAATGTGGGACTAGCGCTTCGTCAGGAACTGCCAGACGCTCTCTGTCTCGATGTACCACTTCTCCACCCCGAGGAACCGCTCCGACGGTGTAGTGAGGCGCTCCGTCTCCACTCCCTTCAGTCCTTTCGGCACGAGATATATGAAGTCGGGGGAGTAGAGGAAGACCGCTGGTACATCCTTCTCTACCTCGGTAGCTACGGAGCGGTAGAGCGAGAGGCGCTCGCGCAGATCTGCTGCAGTGCGCGCGGAAGAGAGAAGGCGGTCGGCTTTGATATTGGTGTAGAGCGCGATGTTCAGTCCTGGGTCATTGCGCTGGGAAGAGTGCCAGAAGGCGAAGAGGTCCAGGTCGCGCCCGATGATCTGCCCGAAGAGGAGCGCGTCGTAGCGGCGAGGGCGGATGACGTTCTGGTTGAGATCGCCTGTCTCGAATATCTGCAAGGTGACCTTGGCACCGAGCTCTTCCCAGGCCGCTTTGATCATCTCGGCGCTCTGCTTCAATTCCGGTGCGTTCGAGGTGGAGAGGGAGAGGGCGAGCGTCTCTACCGCTTTCTTGTTGCGCTTCTCCAGAACCTCCTCTGCCGCGTTCCAGGTCCAACCGGCGTCCTCTAAGAGTGCACGAGCTTCGGCGACTCTCGCGGTCGTACTCGCAGCAGTCTTCGCTTTTGTGAGTACGCCGGAAGGAAGCGGCCCCCCGGCTACCACGCCGAAGCCGTGAAGTACGGTGTCGATGATGGCCTGCTTGTCCACTGCTTTGTCGAGCGCTACGCGTACTTCGCGGTTTAAGAGCACCGGGTTCTGGTTCTGGTTGAAGAACACCGCGAAAATACGGGGGAGCGGCGTGCGTATGATCTCGGTGTCCGAGAGCTTCAGCTTGAGCGCCTCATCCGGCGGCAAGCTGTTGGCGCTCGTGATATCTCCCTTCTTCAGAGCATCGATGACTGCTCCCTCGTTGGGGTAGAAGAGGAAGGAGATGGTGGCGACGTAGGGCTCGCCGAGAGCGTAGCCGCTAAAACTTGAGAGGTCGTAGCGCTCGGGAAGACCTGAAGGGTTACGAGCGATACTCTCTACTTGATATGGCCCGCTCCCCACCGGCTCTATATTAAGGAAGGAGAGTGCGAACTCTTCCGGAGAAGCGTTCTTCCAGAGATGCTTCGGCAGAATACCCAAGGTGGCGTTCTCGAGGAAGGGTGCATAGGCCTGCTTGAGGATGAAGCGGATCTCGCGTTCGTTGACTCGCTCTACCTGTACGGAATCCCAGTTGGCGCGCTTCGGGCTCTTGAGAGAAGGATCCTGTGCGCGCAGCACGGTGAACTCAACGTCCTCCGCGGTCACCGGAAAGCCGTCATGGAAATGGATATCCTCACGTAGCTTGAACGTGTAGGTGAGCCCGTCTTCCGAGATGGTGTAGCTCTCTGCGAGGTCGCTCTCCAGGCGTCCCTCGGGAGTCGCACGGAGGAGCCCTGAGTAGACGATGGCCGAGATGTCGCGGTCGGCGTCAGAGACGGCAAGCAGGGGATTGATGAAGCGCGGAGAGCCGATGATCCCTTCCGTGAGCGCTCCGCCTCGTACCGGCACGTCCACCGTGATATATGCATTGATTGCCGCGAGGATGGAGAGCAGCGCACCTATGCAGAGCGCGAAGAGCCCGAGGAAAATGACCCGCTCCGCGAGGGAGAAGTGTTCATAGGCTCGCTTCCAGTCTTCGGCTTTGGGGAGGTGGAAGCGTTTACGGGCAATGGTAAGCAAACGTTCTTTCACAAGGAGATGCCCTGACCCTTACGGGGCGGGCAAGCGGGGAAGACCCGTGTAGATTACTTAATAATGAGTGCGATGAGGGTAGAGGCTACGAAGAAGACCGCTGTAACGATGGATGCGTTAAAGAGGATCTTTTCTGCGCCGCGACGGGTGTTGTACCCGAAGCCATCGCCGCCGCCTAATGCGCCGCCAAGGCCAGCTCCACGCTGTTGGAGAAGTATGAAGCTCGCGAGGAGAACGGCGAGCGCTATCTGTACGTACGGCAAGACCGTAGACACTACCTGCATGCGGAAATGCTAGCAGAAACCTATACCTTTTGCAATTGACACCCCCTAGTGGCTCAATTACTATACAGGCGCTTTTAAGCCATATTTATCAACGAATTCCTTAAAAAATCATGAAGAAAAAAGCTTCAAAGAAGAGCCCGAAGAAACCAGCAGCCAAGGCTGCGAGGGAGGCCATCCAGAGCTTCGGCCTCCGACCGCTTGCGGACCGCGTGATCATCAAGGAACAGGCCAAGGAAGAGACCAAGAAGACCGAGGCCGGCATCATCATCCCGGATAACGGGGAGAAGGACGCAAGCAGCCGCCGCGGAGAGGTGGTCGCGGCAGGTCCCGGCCGCTATGACGACGGGGATCTCCTCCCCATGACCCTTAAGGTGGGGGATACGGTCCTCTTCCAGTGGGGCGAGAAGGTAAAGATCGATGGAGTGGAGTACTTCATCGTCCGCGAAGGCGATATCCTCGGCGTTCTCAGCTAATCCTCTTTATACAAAGCTATGGCCAAGAAAATCCTCTATAACGAAAAGGCACGCGAAGCGCTCCGTAGGGGCGTGGATGCAGTAGCGAACGCGGTCAAGATCACCGTGGGCCCGCGTGGTCGCAATGTGGTGCTCGACAAGGGCTACGGCGCGCCGATGATCACCAACGATGGCGTCTCCATCGCCAAGGACATCTCCCTTTCCGACAAGTTTGAGAATATGGGTGCAGAGATCGCCAAGGAAGTCGCTACCAGAACTAACGACATCGCGGGAGATGGCACCACTACCTCCCTCATCCTCATGCAGGCCATCGTCTCCGAAGGCCTCAAGCAGACGGCTATGGGCATCAACGCCATGGGCATCCGCCAGGGTATCGAGAAGGCAGCGGAGGAAGTGACGGCCGCGCTCAAGGTGATCGCTAAGCCCATCAAGACCAAGGCAGAGACCATGCAGGTGGCCACCATCTCTGCAGAAAACGAAGAGATCGGCCAGAAGATTGCTGAGACTGTGGATCGCGTGGGTAAGGACGGCGTGGTCACGGTGGAGGAATCCCAGTCCTTCGGCATCGAGACTGAATTCGTGGAAGGTCTCGAGTTTAAGGATCGCGGCTACGTCTCACCGTATATGGTCACTAACGGCGAGCGCATGGAGGCGGAGTACAAGGATCCCCTCATCCTCATCACCGACGGGCGCATCTCTTTCGTGAAGGACATGCTGCCCATTCTCGAGAAGGTCGCGGCAAGCGGTAAGAAGGAACTCGTCATCATCGCCGAGGATGTGGATGGCGAAGCGCTCACCACCATCGTGCTCAACAAGCTCCGCGGCGCCTTCAGCGTGCTCGCAGTTAAAGCTCCTGGCTTCGGCGAGCGCCTCAAGGAATTCGCGGGCGATATCGCGGTCACCATCGGTGCCACCGTCATTTCCGAGAGCGCTGCGCTCAAGCTCGAGAATGCGGAACTCTCTCATCTTGGACGCGCGAGCCGCTTCGTCGCCACTAAGGACACCTTCACCATCGTGGGAGGGAAGGGCAAGAAGAGCGAGATCGACGCGCGCATCAAGACCATCCGCAATCAGCGCGAGAAGACCGATTCTAAATATGACAAGGAGAAGCTCGATGAGCGCATCGCCAAGCTCTCTGGCGGCGTCGCCGTCATCAAGGTGGGCGCAGCTACCGAGACAGAGATGAAATACCTCAAGCTCAAGATCGAGGATGCAGTGAACGCTACCAAGGCGGCCATCGACGAAGGTATCGTCGCAGGAGGCGGCGTAGCTCTGGTCAAAGCTGCAGAGAAAGTGCGTGCTAAAGGCATCAAGTCTCAGGGCTACTTCGAGAGCGAGTTCGCGGTGGGCGTGAATATCGTGCTGAAGGCGCTCGAGATGCCGCTCCGCCAGATCGCCATCAATGCCGGTAAAGATGACGGCTCCGTCATCGTGGAGCGTGTGCGTGGAGGGAAGGGCAATGAAGGCTATGACGCACTCAAGGATGTGTTCGTACCCGACATGCTCGCGGCAGGCATCATCGATCCGGTGAAAGTCACCCGCAACTGCGTGCAGAACGCAGCCTCTGCTGCTGCTATCCTCCTTACTACTGAGGTAGCGATTGCGGATGAGCCGGAGAAGAAGGAGGAACCCGCAGCGGGCGGCCGGGGCGGCATGGAATACTAAACGATTTTCTTCGTAGTGGAGAAACACCTCGCCTTTTGGTGAGGTGTTTTCGCTAAAAACCCTTGACTTTCAACGTAAAAACGCTATAATACACGCATTAATCGCTCTCTATTCAACTGATATGTCTGTTACGTATGTCACTCTGGGAATAGTCGCCGCTTTCGGAATCTGGGTGATCTTCGCCTACAACCGTCTGGTCACTCTGGTGAACCGCGCCAAGGAAGCCTGGGCCGACATCGATGTGCAGCTGAAGCGCCGCTACGATCTCATCCCGAACCTGGTGAACACGGTCAAGGGCTACGCCGCGCACGAGCAGGCTACGCTTGATCGCATCACTACCGCGCGCACTGTCGCCATGAATGCGCAGGGCACTGCGGAGAAGGGTGCAGCCGAGAATCAGCTCACCGGCGCGCTCAAGTCTCTCTTTGCTGTCTCTGAAGCGTATCCCGATCTCAAGGCCAACCAGAACTTCCTGGAGCTCCAGCGCGAACTCTCTGATACCGAGAACAAGGTGCAGGCTGCTCGCCGCTTCTATAACCAGAACGTGATGGCACTCAACACCATGGTGGAGTCCGTGCCTTCCAATCTCGTCGCGGGCATCTTTAACTTCGGCAAGATGGAACTCTTCGCACTCACTGAGGCAGCTGCAGCGGAGCCGGTGAAGGTTAACTTCTAAATTCCTCCGCGCGGATAGGGAAAGTCTGCTCATATAACGATGGCCACCCTTTACACCCACAAGGACTCCAATATACGGAAGACTTGGTTCCTCATGCTCACGTTCCTCATCGTGGTCATAGGCCTCGGCTGGTTCCTCTCGGGCTACTTCGGGAACCCCGTCATTCTCTATGGGGCTGTGGCTTTTAGTTTCGTGATGAACTTCGCGAGCTATTGGTACTCCGACAAGATTGCGCTCGCGAGCGCAGGAGCGCATGCAGTCTCTATGCAGACTCATCCCGAGCTCTGGCGGATTGTGGAGAACCTCGCCATCACCGCAGGTATCCCTATGCCGGCGCTCTATGTGATCGAGGATCCTTCTCCGAACGCTTTCGCTACTGGTCGCAATCCCGAGCACGCGGCGGTGGCAGTGACCACTGGCCTCCTGCGGATACTCGAGAAGAACGAACTTGAGGGGGTGATTGCGCACGAGCTCTCCCATATCGGTAATCGCGACACTCTGGTGATGACCGTAGTGGTAGTGCTCTTAGGCTTCGTCACGCTCGTCTCCGATTTCTTCTTCCGCGCGCATCTCTTCGGAGGTAGCCGGGATAATGACAATCGCGGGAATGCGATTGTCATGGTCATCGGCATCGCGCTCGCGATATTGGCTCCCATCATCGCCACCCTCATCCAGCTCGCCATCTCCCGTAAGCGCGAGTTCCTCGCAGATGCTTCCGGCGCGCTCCTTACCCGTTACCCGGAGGGTCTCGCTTCTGCGCTCCAGAAGATCAGTCACTATGGCCGTCCCCTCCAGAGAGCTAATCACGCTACGGCTCATCTCTTCATCGCCAATCCTTTTGGTGGGGAAGAGGAGCAGAAGACCGGCTTCATGGAGAAGCTTTTCATGACGCATCCTCCGGTAGAAGAGAGGATCAAGGCGCTACGGGGCTGATATTCAGGCTTATTGACTTTGCATATAAAAGTGGCATGCTAGAAAAGTAGTCTGGTCTTTAATCAAATCAACATCTAGCTGGCCCTGGGAGGGGACAATGCCTTCGTCTGAGAAAGTCGCCGTCACCGGTTTCTTCGTATACGGAATGTCGCACCCCATGCTCTGCGGGCTCGTCCTCGATCCCCGGTCATTCGGGAAGTATCGGGGGCCTGACCTCGCCAATCGGCCGGAGCCCCGGTCTCCCAAGAAGGGGCAGACCCTCGTCATCGATGAGGAGCTGGCCACGGAGGATCTTCCGCATCAGATCGGCTGCCGTAAGGCAGCTCAGGTCCAGAAGGAGGCTCGCTTCGACGACAAGAAACCTCGGTCGCCGAAGCTCGGCAAGGCTGATCGCCGGAACGCCGGTCGCAGGGGGCTTCGCTTCCGCACCCGTCTTCGGCGGACGATCGCCCAAGCGAAGGCTCCCTATCTGTTCGCCTAGGTCTCCTTAAGGAAGACCGTTTCTAAACCAGACGACATCTAAAACGGATGTCGTCTTCTGCTTTTTAATATTGACCACCCCGTGCTTGCTTTTTGTCCGAGAATTTTGCTATATAAAAAGATCCCGAATGGTTCGGTAAGTTCTTCAATCTCCTAGCTTACTGGGGGCGGCACTATGTCGGATATGATATTCGTCAATGGGATTCTCAGGAAGGTCGGACCTCTGACTCTGGAGCAGGAAGCTCTGCTCCAGAGGCGCAAGAGTGACCAGGAAAAGGCGAATAAGTATTTCGAGAATCTCCCTCCTCCCTCTGCGGCCATGGGCTCCATCGGCAGTCGCAAGATGGGTGCTGGTCTGGGTAAGAAATAGGAAGGGGGCGGCAGACTAGGGCGGCGCTACTTCGGTAGCGACCGCCCTCTCGTTTTCGAGCGGTTTTTTCTCAAAAGAGAACGGCCTAGTCAGAGACTAAGCCGTAGCGATAGCTGTCGTGCTGTTTCGATCGTTTTTGTGAGGCGTTTGCGGAAGGAGATAGAGAACTTCTCTGAGCGCATGACCGCGTCAATGATGGCGGAAGTCTCGAGGGATGGATGCTGCGCGAGGCATGCCTGTACGAAGCTCTTCCACACCTCTTCGAGGCCCTGAGAGAGGTGGCTTGTCGGGTCGTGAACAACCGTACAGGTTAGGAGTTTTCGACCCAAGGCTCCGAGTCGTTCGCCTCGCGGGGAGAAGACGTGGTGGAGGACGACAATTGACTCATCTCCTTCTTCCTTTATCGTGAAGTGATCAAGTTCTGTTGAGATATATTTCCATTCTGGAAGAGACCACTCCACGTCAGCGATGATCCTTGAAGACCCCAGCTTAGCGACGTTCAAGATGCTGCCCTGCATTCCTTGTGGGGAAGAGATGTGGTCGAAGACATCCCGACAGAGAAGACGGAATCCTAGCTTTACGTCTCCCTTCTTTCCATACATTCGGCACATATCCCACTTGCCGGCGAGCATTTGCTCCATGTGCAGGAGGGAGAGGTCGAATTCCGTCTGGAAGACCTCCTTGGCTGCATCCAGGATGTTCTTGGCTGAGAGGACCCTGGGTACAATGAGGAAAAGATCGATGTCGTCGAGCTTTCCGTAATGCAGGCCGTTGAACCCGTAGGACACGCTGCCGTAAGCGAGTATTCCGAAAGGGGCGCTCGTTTCGACCGCGCGTTGTTTGAAGTTCTGGAGCAGCTGGCGCATGCGCTGGAAACGCTTTTTTGGTTCCAGCGAGAGGAAGAGCGTAGACATCTTACCTCCTTCTGGTTGAAGTTTTTTCTGTTGTGTAATAGACTATATTGCACAGATTATGTCAATGATTACCTCGGAATCCTCCCTGCCTTCCCTGACTATAGCGAGCGTCAATCTCTGGTGCTTTTATGAATGGAACGAAAGGTCTCCTCACCTCCTCTCTCTTCTTAAGGAGATGAAACCGGACGTGGTCTTTACTCAGGAGACCCAGCAGAATATGGAGATAGACTCCCGTAATCAGATAGAGATGCTCAATGCCGAGCTCGAATATCCTTATTCGGTCTTTGAGCCTATAGAGATGAGGTCGGAGCAGAAAGGCAAGGTCTATGCCCGGCCAATCGCGCACGGGTTAGGTGTTCTCAGTCGCTACCCCCTAGAGAAGGAAGTGGTATTTCTGACAAAAGCCGAAGGCGACAAGGAAACAAGAGGAATTCTTATTTGCCGGATAAAGATTGGGGAGAAAACTTTCACGGCGGTTAATCTACATTTCTCGAATTCGGATGAATGGGCAGAAGCACATTTCAGAGAGACGCTCGCCCTCTTGAAGCAGAGAAAGATAGAGAATCCTATCCTTATGGGGGATTTCAACATCTTTAACATCGCGAGATACAAGGCTGAGTATGGAGATGAATTTGTGTCTTCGAGCGAACGCTATAATTACATTTCTTACCCCAAGGACAACGATACTCTTGATTATGTGCTTCTCCCTCGCTTATTTGATTTCGAATCCTTCGTTTGTCGGGATGAGTATGTTTCCGACCATCGACTGATCACGGCCCGTATTGGGTTTAAGGAATAACTCCTGGCAGACTGCCTCTTATGGAAGAGTCGGGAGCTCTGTGCTAATCTAGGCCAGTTCTACAAAGAGGAGGGTTCGCATAGTGGTCTAGTGCACAGTCCTGGAAAGACTGCGTGGGGCAACCCACCGAGAGTTCGAATCTCTCACCCTCCGCCCTTAGGAAATAGCCCCTCTCTGGTTTCAGCTGCCACGTCTTTCTGTCGGCCTCGGTTGTAAAATGGTAGACTGCATGTAATGAAAATCTTCCTTGTCGTCCTCGTTGTAGTGATTCTCTGGTCCGTCTGGGGGTATTTCTCTTCTAATGTGGAACAGGCTCAGTACTCGGTCGTTAAGAAGCTTGGTGGATATGAGGTGCGTGAATACGCCGCCCATATTGAAGCTCAAACCACGGTAGAAGGCTCGTATGATGAAGCGCTGAACAAGGGCTTTACGATAATCGCTGGGTATATTTTCGGCGGCAATACCAAAAAAGAAAGCATCGCTATGACCGCGCCGGTGCGAGAGCAAAAGCAGCCGTCGGAGAGGATAGCGATGACCGCGCCGGTCGTTGCGCACACAGAAGGGGATGCGCGCGTGATTGCGTTCGTCATGCCCAAAAGCTACTCGCTTGCGACGCTTCCGACCCCGAACGATTCCCGGGTAAGGCTCGTCGAGGTGCCAGCAAAAAAGATGGCAGTACTCCAGTTCTCCTGGTTTAGGAGCAGCGAGCGCATACAGAAAAGGGAAGAGCAGCTGCTCTCCATGCTTTCTCGCGACAAGGTGGAAGTGATAGGCGGTCCTTCGTATGCCGGGTACAACGCCCCGTGGACTCCGCCGTGGATGGCGCGCAATGAAGTGATGGTGGAGATCCGCTAGAGCGCTAGTGAAAAGAAGAGGCCGGTTCCCGACTGACGTTCTTCTGGGACAGGAGTCGGGAGGTGTATGTTGCAAAAGAGGGGTTTTTGATGGAACATCGGGTAAACGCAATTGTACACAGGGGTTTCTGATGAAAAGGATACTCGTCGTCGAGAGCGAAAAAGCGATCGCTGATCTCTTGAGCTCGCTTCTCCGGGTCCGCTACCGGCTTCTTTTTGCCTCGGATGCAGAGCAGGCTGCTGCCTTGCTTCGGAGCGGCGGGTCGGCGGACCTCATCCTCGCTGATCAGCATATTCCCAAGGGGAGCGGCTACGGGCTCCTCTGTCTGGTCCGGGATGAGCTGAAGATGCCGAATCTTCCATTCGTCCTGTGGGGCGAGGGGGTGGATACGGAGGTCCATATAGCTGCTCAAGGCAGGGGCGCCAGCGTCCTCTTCAAGGGGATGAGCGGCTGGGAGAAGCGGCTCCTCGGGCAGATCGAAAAGGATATTGGACGCTAACGCAACTGTTCTTACCGAGGGAGAGACGAATGGCTCGGATACTGGTCGTCGGGAGTAATCCCGGATCCTTCCGCGTCAGGAAGTGGCTCGAGAGTCGCGGACACGAAGTCGAGGTGGTGGCAGGTGCGCGCGGCGCCTACGCTCATCTCGCCGATCAAAACGTCGATCTGATCATTTCCGGTTACGACCTGGGAGGGGAGAATGGTCTTCAGTTCCTGCGCAAGCTCAAGATGGATCGGGAGAGAAGGGGGCTTCCTTTCATCCTCCGGAGTGGCGCCCTCGCTAAGGAGGTGAGGGAGGAGATCGTAGAATTGGGCGGGCAGTTTCTCCGCGAAGATTCACCCTCTTGGGAGCAGACGCTCGAGCAGAAGATGAGGGCGATGCTCCAAGCGCCGCGAGTGTGCAGGGCGGCGGAATAAAACGGGCAGCGAGGAGATTCTCCTCGCTGCCCGTTCCTACTTCCCAATTCTTATCCCTACATCTCCGTCACTTCTGGCTCCCCTCGGTAGATGACCTGGCTGTCATTCTCCTTGAGGCGGAGCGTTGTCATTTCTCCAAGCTGTACGAAAGAGTCTTCTGCGCGTACCTCGGCCTCCGCGATGGAGAAGCGCTCGCCAGAGAGATTGGAGCGGTAGAAGGAGAGGATGCTTGTGTCTGCGCTACCCTCGAGGTCGAGGTGGGAGTTGGCGCTCTTCACTGTCAGCGATTCTGTCTCAAGGCGGAGGCGCAGGCTGGAGCTCTCCATATCGACAGCGAGAGTTTCTGTGGCCAGCGTCCCGTACGCGTTTCCGCTCCTGATCTTGAGCGCGAGGTCTTTTGCCGCAAACTCGTCGAAGGAGGCGCTGCCATTCTCAAGTGTCACATTGGCTATCTCCGGAGAGGTGACGACCACGGTGGGGAGGGAGTGGTGGCAGAACAGCACGCAGGTGCTGGTAGCGGTCCGGGTAGAGATGCTGAGTACGCCATCTTCTGTCTCTGCGACGATCCTCTCCATATCCATCATCTGGCCTTCAAGGGAGACGCTCTGCTCATCCCCGTGCCGGAAGGTTACGCGGGCGTTCTCTACGCTCACGCTCTGGAATGGTGCGATCTCGAGCGTACGGGTCACGTTCTGGTAGTCGGGGTGGTTCGAAGTGTATTCATAGTAGTCGCCGGCGATACGGGTGGCTGCGGCTCCTGAAGCGATGACTGCGAGGCACCAAATGCCCACCAGGCCGAAGCCTACCCCGCTTCCGATCGTGCTCCGGCCGCGTACCAGGCGGAAGCCTAAGAGGAGGATGAAGAGGAGAGGAATGAGGAGTACCACGTAGCCTGCACCCACTGAGAAGGAGAGGATCGATTCGGGAATCGCCGCTCTTATGGCTGGATCGATATACGGCTTATTCCAATTGGCGATGATGACGGAGAGGAAGCCAGTGAGGCCGAGGATGGCGAAGAAGGAGCCGAAGGCGAAGAGTGCGCCGAAGAGCTTGCCGAGAAGAGGGAAGGCTTTGAAGCGCAGGAAGCGGACCAAGGCGCTGATGATCTCGGCGGGGAAATAGAGGATCTTCTTGAGCGTGCCGCGCTCCTTGGTCTCGCTGAGGCGGTCCTTCACTGTGCGCTTGATGCTCTCCAGGGTCACGCGACTCCCACGCATCTCGAGCTTCTGGCTCGCGGTTTCTGCTTCCGGTATCAGGAGCCAGAGGAGGAGGTAGACGGCGATGCCGGTGCCGCCGAAGAAGATGGAGACGGCGAAGATGGAGCGGATGATGATCGGCTCGATGTTGAAATATGCGGCGATGCCTGAGGCGACGCCTGCGATGATGGCGTCATCGGTATTGCGATAGAGCTTCTTGGTGCCATGCGCCGTGCGCACGGGCTCTTCTGGAGAGTCCGAGGATCCCGCCTCAAAAGCGGAAGCGTCGCCGATCTCCGCGATGACCGCGGTTACGTCCTCTGTGGTGACCAGGCGATGCTTCTTCTCGAGGAGCTTCTCGGCGATGCGCGACTCGATGTCCCGGATGATCTCCTCGCGATCGGCTTCGGCCGCGAAGTGGACCTTCAAGGAAGAGAGATAGGAGGACAGCTTCTCGTAGGCGCTCTCTTCAAGCTGGAAGAGGGTTTTGCCGATATGGATGTGAATCGTTTTTTCCATGATTAATTCGTTAGCGAGCTGAGCGAGGCTGATAATCCCTTCCAGGTCTTCTTGAGTTCCGCGAGTGTCTCTTTTCCTTTCTTGGTGAGTCCGTAGTATTTCCGCGGTGGACCCGATTTGGATTCTTCCCAGTCATACTCCACTAGCCCTTGGCTCTTGAGGCGGGAGAGCAGGGGATAGAGCGTACCCTCCACCACTAGGAGGTCTGTTTCTTTTAGTTTCTTGAGGATGTCCGTCGAGTACGTACGGTCTTCGGAGATGACGAGTAGGATGCAAAACTCCAACAGTCCTTTGCGCATCTGCGAGCGTTTTTGTTCCAGGGATTCTTCGTGCATGAAAGAGAGTATAAGGCATAGTACCTTGCGATACAAGGTACTATGTGGATAAGTTGATGGGCGAGAGGGTAAATGCAAGAGGCCCGCCGGATTCGATCCGGCGGGCCCAGGTTGAGGCTTCAGCTACAAGCTTTGAATTGGCAGATCTTCAGCACCTCTGCCCCAGTGAAGAACGTCCCCTTTCCGCTGCTAAAAGCGTTCTCAGAGTCGAAGAGGCTTTGGGTGCAGCGGGGGATGTATTGATGGAGGATTGCGGTCCATAGCTCGCTACGGACTCCTTCTTCGTATTTCCCGTGCCGCGCTTCGTGTACTCCGAAGCACGCTATGGGCGAGATGCAAAGATTGTCCCCTCGCTCTCCTCCCCAGGCGAGGTAGGCGATCGCAGAGCTTGCGTAATAGCCGCGGATCTCTTTTTTCTTACCCGTGGCACGCTCGCGGCTGACCTGCTCTAGGATATTCGGTAGGTTTCCACCAGGATGGTAGTCTCCTGTGGTCATACACGATGCTGGCGGAACCTCCCTGTTCAGGGGGAGGTTGTGGGCGCATCCGCTGAGAGCGACGAGTGCGATGAGCACGTAAAAGATCTTTGACGGCATTACGTCCTCCCGTCATTAAGTTCGCTCGGCATTATACAATGTAATATTTTTTATGTAAAGAGCGCAGATAGCAAAAGGGTGGACCACGTGGTCCACCCTTTTGCTATCTGCGCATTCCTCTCCTTACTCGCTGGTGCCGAGATTGATCTCCAGGCCGTTGTTCTCTTCGACGGGCATGCCTGGGCCGTAGGTCTTGTACCACCAGACGCCGCCGCCTACCAAAAGGAGAAGTACTACGACGATGAGGATCGTATTTATACCACTACCACTATTGTTGTTATCCATACGTAAAAGGTTACTGATATGGCTGTCTCCTAAGTATACCCCTACCTATGTAGACGTCTGCGGGAAGCCAGACTTACTTTGATATACTGAGGCTATGCAAGGAATACTCTCTACTCACAAAGGAGGCTGCCATTGCGGAGCAGTGCGCTACGAAGTTGAGACAGATCTCGCCACGGTCATCTCCTGCAACTGTTCGCATTGTGCCATCAAGGGACTCCTGCTTGCCTTCGTTACGGCGGAGAGGTTCACCCTGCTCGCGGGAGAAGAGGCGCTCACGGAATATCGTTTTAACAAGAAGAAGATTGCACATCTCTTTTGTAAGATCTGCGGCGTGCAGTCTTTTGGTCGGGGCACCAACAAGGAGGGCGAACCCACTGTAGCTATTAATATACGCTGCTTGGATGGTGTCGAGCTCGAGAAGCTGAACGTCACTCCTGTCGATGGGAAGAGCTGGTAGGGAAAAAGAAAAGCCGACCTGTAAAGAATACGAATGTATTCAGGGTCGGCGGGCAAGAGGGGTGTACACACAGGGGAGGAGTGTACGAGATGAGAGAAAGAGCGAAGGATGGTGGGGCGGAGTGGTCTATCTGAATAACTGCTGGTAGAGGGAAAGGTTACAGAAAAGGAAGACCGCCGACGCTCCAGGAGGGGGAGAGCGTCGGCGGGGCGGCTATGTGCGAGGGGTCACGCGCTGAATTGGACGAGATCTCCTTGTGTGAGTTTTTCTTGGAGGTAGCGCAGGATCGTGGAGGGTGAAGGAGTGGGAATGCGTCCCGGGCTGCTCCGGACCCTCTTGTCCGTCAGACGATTCGAAGCGTTTGCGTAGAACGCCGCTATGAGTGTCTTCAGGATGTAGCGCTCCTCGCCGATGTTCGGAAGGAATTCCCCCTGGAATCCTTCCTTTCGGAACCGGAGGTATAGCGTGCCAAATTGGCCTGGGTTGTCGTTCGCGAATTCCTTGTCGAAGACGACGACCGCGAGCCTGACTCCTTGTTCTCTGAGGAGCTGCAGGCCTTCGCTTCCGGTCTCGCGGTGAACGAAGGTGCGTCTCGGAAATGCTTTTCGCCAGCTTTCCGGAGCCTCGAAACCTAGAGTGAGGATGATCCGCATGAGGGTGTCCTCTCGGGAACTGGTTGGAGAAAGATCGATTGGAGCTCGTGATATCACGTCCAAGCCAGCGAGGCAAGGCGCGCAGTGAGAGCTGCTATTGTACTGAACCCGCAGGAAGCGAAAAGGATACATGCGAAGAAGGAACGGCCGGCGCATCAAGCGCCGGCCGTTAATTTGCTCGCCTCAGGCGCTCATTAGTTCGGGTTGGACTACGGGGGTCCCGCCGATGCGCTGGTGCGCGAGGGCGATGCTTAAGGCAGTGAGAAGCTCCTGTTCGCTCTCGAAGACGCGGTCTCCTTTCCTGGGGTCGAGCTCCTTGAGGAACTCAGGGTCCGTAGCGGTAGTGAAGATGACACCTGTGAATTCCTTGTCGCGGCGGATCCTGCGGGCAAACTCGATTGTGCATCCGTCTGCGCCTCGCCGAGGAAGCACCGCTACCTTGAGGTGCTTGGCGTCCCAGACGAATTGGTTGAATGCATGCACCACCTTCTGGGCAGTGATGACGCCGATGCCTGGGAAGAGTTCCCGCAGCGACCAGGCCCATCCTCCCAAGGTCTGGGAGTCGGCATGGACGAGGAGGACTTCCGGTCCTGACTCCGTATTCATTGCACGCTCCTTTGCTGGGAGTGGAGGAAAGATCAGTCGTTGCGGCTTGTAATGACGCGCAGCTGCTGTAGTAACAGCTCGAGAAGAGGGAAGGTTATAAAAAAGAGCCGGCCAGTGCCCGAAGGGCGCTGGCCGGTGATGATAGGGATGCGCTACGCGTGGGCCCTGATCTCGAGGGTTGCGTCGATGGCTATGAAAGGGTTTTCCCAGTCCGCCTCGATGCACCCCGTGGCGATGAATTCAGCCTGCAGGTTGGGGTTTCTGAAGGCGGTGAACACGGAAATATTGAGCGCAACCCCCTTGAGCCACCGAACCATCTCCCTGGCCTCTTCTTCTTGAGGGTTCTCCAGGATGACCGCGAATATTTTCAGATCCTTGTTGATCCGACGGTCGGCGATTTCATTTTTCGCCGACTCAGCTTCTTCGTGCATGCTGAGTTCCCACCGGTCGTCCTGCCCCTGTGGATTGCTAAACTTCTTCCACAGATTACGCTCTATTACCAAGGTGATCGGCATCGGATCCCTCGCTCGCTGAATGTGCCAGGCTACACCATATCATCGGTTTTTGAGCGGGTCTACGGGAGTAAGAAGGGGAATTCGACTATACTAAGGGGATGAATAAAGTGATCATCCTCTCTGTAACGCTTCTCTTGTTTGTTATCGGCGTCGTGTATCTGACCTACGAGCCTGCTCCAGGCTCCACCACAGGACCTGCCTATGCCGCAGACTACCGTGACGGCACTTACGAGATCTTTGGCGAGAAGGTCAAACTCACAGGAGGACTCTCGGAGATAAAGATAGATACGGATACGGCGGCTACGGTGACTACTCGCTATTTCGGGAATGAGGCGAGAGGAGACCTCAATGGGGATGGTAAGGAAGACGTAGCCTTCCTTATGACCCAGAACGCGGGCGGCTCTGGCACTTTCTATCTCGCCGCAGTAGCGCTCGGCAGCGAGAAGGGCTACCTCGGTACCAACACTATCCTCCTAGGGGATCGCATTGCTCCGCAGACGACGGAGATCAGGGATGGCCAGGTCATTGTGAACTTCGCTGTGCGAAAGGATGGCGAGCCTATGGTTGCTCAGCCTTCCGTTGGTGTTTCTGCTTATCTCAAGGTAGTAGGTGGTCAGCTTGTGGCGGTGGAGTAGGGCCTAACCCCGGCTCCTCGACTCCTCCCCAAAACCCGCTAGAATGGGAGTACTTTTGAGCTGATTGCAAAGTTTACATCTAATCTGCCCCGCTCTGTTTCCAAGTTTGAATCATGTAAAAAACATGGCACACAGTAATCTTTCTAAAGCAAAAAAGGCAAAGAGCGATGAGTTTTATACCCAGATGAGCGACATCGCTAACGAGCTTAATCATTATCGCGACCAGCTCAGAGGCAAAGTCATTTTTTGCAACTGTGACGATCCGTTTGAAAGCAATTTCTTCCGCTTCTTCGCAGAAAACTTCAACGCACTTGGCATCAAGCGACTCATCGCTACGAGCTACAAGCCCTCGCCCATAGCTAACACCCAGCTCGGCCTCTTTGGTGATGACAAGACCCTCGAGCCGAAAAAAGGCCGCCCAAAGGTGAACGCCAACGCCTTTCTTATTAACGAAGTAGAGGATCTCAATGGTGATGGTGCAATTGACCGGCGCGATATCGCCGAGAAGCTGAAAGAAAACAAAAAAAACGAATGGCGGCCGCTCCAGGGCGATGGAGACTTCCGCTCACCCGAGTGCCGTGAACTCCTAAAGCAGGCAGATATCGTTATTACCAACCCGCCGTTCTCACTCTTCATTGAGTACGTTGCCCAGCTCGTTGAACACGACAAGAAGTTTTTGATTATCGGCAACACGAACGCTATTACTTACAAAGAAATTTTCAAACTCATTAAAGAAAATAAATTCCGCACCGGCTATACTAAGTTCAATGTCGGCATGTTTTTCGAAGTTCCGAATTATTTCACGCAGTATCATCATATTGACGAGAAAAGCGGTAAAAAAATCGCGCGTGTTTCTACCTCGTGCTGGTATACAAACATGGATGTGGCGAAACACCACCAAAATATTCCTCTCTACAAAAAATACACGCCGGAAGAGTATCCACACTATGACAATTACGACGCCATTGAGGTCGCCAAAGTTGCGGAGATCCCAGCTGACTACGGCGGTGCTATGGGCGTGCCCATTACTTTCCTGGATAAATACAATCCTCAGCAGTTTCAACTACTAGGCGCATCTCAAAGGGGTTGTCATGATGAACTTCCCGACACAAAGAAATACGATGATTACTGGGAAATGAGGCAGGATGGCACGAGGACTGGATCGTCCGGTGGTAAAACAAATGAAAATGCAAATTTACTTGGCAACGACGGAAAGAAGAACTATTTTATCAATAAGGATGGTCGAGTAATACAATCTGCCTATCAGCGGCTGTTCATTCGACAAAAAAACTAATATGAAAATAAGACTTTCCGGGAAAGATGTGCCGAAAATAACCATTCGCGATTTGGTGGATGGTTACCAAGACGACGGTGAGAACGGTGTCGTCGGGTATGGAAGCAAGCTCAACATTCGTCCTGCGTTTCAGCGCGAGTTTATCTATGGCGACAAGGAGCGCGACGCGGTCATTAAAACCGTGCGGCAAGGTTTTCCGCTTAACACAATGTATTGGTCGGTTGATGAAGATGGTAACTACGAATTGATGGATGGGCAACAGCGCACTGTTTCCATATGCCAATACGTGACGAAAATCATCCCCATTAAGTTTGACGACGATCATGAGCTTGCTTTTACAAGCTTACCCAAAGATCAGCAGGAAGAGATTTTGAACTACGAACTCTCGGTGTATGTGTGCGAAGGGACACCAAGTGAAAAACTCGCCTGGTTTCGTACGATCAATATTGCAGGTAAGCCCTTGACCGATCAAGAGCTTTTGAATGCCCAACATACAGGAAAGTGGCTCACCGACGCGAAACGATGGTTTAGTAAAACGGGTGCCCCCGCGGTGCAAGATGGGCGAGAGAAATTAGTAAGTGGCTCACCTATACGACAGGAGGTTTTGGAAACGGCCTTGAGATGGATTTCAAGCGATCACATTGAGCAATACATGAACGAGCACAAGGACGATACAAACGCACAAGAACTCTGGCAATACTGGCAGGCAGTATTTGACTGGGTGCAGAAGACATTTACGACGTATCGCAAAGATATGAAGGGGGTAGAATGGGGGCTCTTGTACAACAAATATAAGGATGCCAGGTACGACTCTAGGGACATTGAAAAGGAGACTTTGAAGCTGATTGATGACGACGAAGTTCAGAGCCTGAGAGGAATTTATCCATACATCCTTACGCGTGAGGAAAAATACCTCAATTTGCGTGATTTTGATGACAAAACGAAGAGGAAAGCATACGAACACCAAGGCGGTGTATGCTCGTTCTGCAAAAAGGAGAGGCGTGAAAAAATGAAGTGGGAATTTGCCGAAATGGAAGCTGACCACATTACTCCTTGGCACGAAGGAGGGAAAACCACCGCCAAAAATTGTCAGATGTTATGTAAAACACACAACCGAGTAAAGGGTGGTCTCTAGAGGTTATTGTAAGATAGTCAGGTTATCGTGATCTCCACCAGCGTCTCCGGGTCCTCAACGGCCAACTCGTCGCAGTGGGGTAAGGTTTATTGTTAACACTAATGACGGTTATTTGAGCTAGCTACTTGTTCGTTAGCTTCTATCTCCAAGAGTTCTATTTGGGGCGTCAAGTAAGAGGTAATAACATCCTTTGCTTCTCTGAGTAGTTTTTGTGCCTTCCCGGCGCTATTTCTTTTTAAGAAATAGCGAGCTTTTTCTAAGAGATGTATTTGTGTGCAAATTTTTCTATTTTTACCTTCAAAAAGAGATATGGCTTTTGTGTAAAGAGCTTCGGCTTCCTCAAGATTTCCTCTCCGCATTTCCAACAATCCTCTGGTAGCCAAGATGACGGGAATAGGCTCTGTGTACCTTCGCAAGATTCTCTCAGCTTTATCAAGTTGGTTTAATTGGATATATGCAAAAGCCAAATTGTTATTAATAAGAATCTTATCGAACCCTAACGCAATACCTTTTTCAAGTAGATCAGCTGCCGCTTGCGCATTTCCATCGATGCACTCATGGATAAAGGCATAATCAGGATATACATCTGAAATTGTTTCGTCTAATGCAAGTGTTCGAGAGAAAAATTTCTTAGCTTCTTCGTATTCTTCATTAATGACCTTTGATACACCTGCTAAATAAATAGAAAAAGCATCTCCCGGGTTAAGTTCGGAAATTCTATTTGAGATTCTCTCAACCTCTTTGAAATCACTCGCAGCAGCTCTTACTCTACCCAAATTATAATAACCACGAAGGGCGCGCATATCGAAGAGACGAGTTCTTCTGATCTTATCTTCAGAGATTGAAACAGCTTGTTTAAAGCATTTTTCTGATTTTTCCTTTTCTCCAAATGCTCCATAACAAAAGCCTAAATTATTTAAGAGCAACTCGTTCCCTGGTTCACTTTTTATCTTTTCTTCATACCACACAAGCGCACGTTTCAGATCGCGCATTTCCAACAAAATCCACCCCATTAAATGGTGGGCTGAATTTTCTATCGGGACACCTTTCTTAACAGCTTTTTCAAGGACGGAATAAGCTTCTTCAAATCTTTGTTGTATTAGTAACAAAAGAGCTAGGTTTTGATGGGTATGAGGATAATTCGGGGGAGTAATGGCAATACTTTTTGAAAGAATTTCTTCAGCTTCTTTCCATTTTCCCTCTTTAATATAACAAACAGCAAGATTATTTAATGAATGGATATATTCTCCATTAATTTTTAAAGCTTTACTAAAATAGTCTTTAGCTTCACTAAGTTTTTCTGGGAAATGATTAAGAAGTATAAAACCGTAGGTATTGATTAGTTCTACATCCTCGGGCATTAATTTTAATGCTTCATCAAGAATTCTCATTGCGTCGTCTTTACCTTCGTTCTGTGTCAAAAATATGTTAACTCTCAGCGCAGCGTATTTTCGTAGGATATCTACTCTGTTGTTTGTTAACTCTAGGAGTCGGCTAAAATATGGTATCGTCTCATGATATTTGCGGTGTAAGGAGTATGCAAGAATAATTTTTTCGTAAGCCAGTATGAAATCAGGATTCAGTACCAAACTTCTTTGGTAATAATCTATCGCGTTTTTGTAATTATTTTTCAATAGATACAAGTCTCCAGTTTCGACTAAGGTCCTTGGATTTTCATTCTTCTTTAGTTGAGCTTTGACATAATTCCACTGAGCCCGCACAAGTTGTTGCCTAAATGTATCTCCTTGAATAGGGGGAAGCTCAAAAAGAGCATCTGAATAGCTCATTCTTGGCTTTGTCTCGTCACGCATGGTCTGAAAATATTCTTTTTTTTCTAAAGTGGGAGAAATCATAGTCCTAGTAGTATTAGTTCTTCCTGTAACTCAGCTATGTTTTTAAAGCGAATTGAATGGTCGATATGGGTTAGGCGGTCCAATATGGAGTTAATTTTAGCGTTCTCATTAGTGTCAGATAATCGAACGTTTAATGTGTTACTTTTAAAAGATCGACTATGAATCCAGTCACGGTACAATTTATTCTTTTCCTGTATATCAAGATAATCAAGTGAAGGATGGGACCCAAGGAAACCCTTTATTTGATGCCTTAAGGTGTCAAGTTCAACTAGTGGTTTGGCCTGAATAAGTGAAAAAAGCAATATACCAAGAGCATACATGTCTCCTGCAATAGACTCTGGGAGCGAGGGTGAATCCCAAACTTTAAAAAAAACTTCTGGAGGACTGACGAACCACCCCCAACATGGTGACAAAGAGTTTGTACCCCAGGTGCGGTCAAAATCCTTCGCCTTACCAAAGTCTGTCAATTTTACATACACCCCGCTACCGATATTTAAAAGAACATTTTCATAATGTAAATCTCGGTGCGCGATACTTGCTTGATGTGCGTGTGCCAAACCTTCACAAATATCCTTAAAAATTTTAAATGAATCTGAAGGTGAGAAATATCCCTGTAGACTCATGTAATCAGCCAGGTTAGTGTCCACAAGTTCCATTGTGTAATAAAAAGTGTCTGGAGGAACTTGTACAACATTACTAAAGGGCTGTACTACTTTAGGATGAGGCTTGAGCTTGTGCATGATTTCGTTTTCCCCTTGAAAACGAAGTGCGTCCATCGGATCCTTTGAGGATGCAACCTTAAGAGCCATGGCCGTACCTGAATCCTGGTGTATAACCCGATAAACCTTACCGTAGCTCCCACCACCAAGACTTCCTTCAATTAGGTGCTTGTCCAGTACATCCCCCTGGTTCATAGCGCTAGTCTAGTCTATAAAGCATTTTGGCGCACGATGAAGAAGAACGTAAAAACTGATTTTTTTACCTCGCAAAGCTTTATAGGATCTTCTCTTTCCTACCAGCGAGATTCCTATCTCGCTGAAATCTCGTAAGTCCCCACCCCTCCACCCGTCCTGCTATACATGGAGGCACTCCACCCCACCGCTTCTCACACCGGCCATGGCCGTGCCAAGACGGTGGCCATCACTGGCGCTAATGGCTTTCTCGGACGCGCTCTTACCGAAGCTCTTCTCGCGCGTGGTTACGCGGTTCTCCCTCTGACCCGACCTAATTTCCAACTGGAGAGGGCAGGAGAGTGGCAGTTTGAAGAAGTTCCCGACGTGGTCATTCACGCTGCCTGGGATGGTGCCCGCTCGCTCTCCAGAGCGCGCCACATCAACGTAGGCGGCACCCATGCGCTACGTCGCCTCTGCGAGGAGCTCGGAGTGAAGCAGTTCATCTTCATCTCCTCTATGGCCGCCCACGAAGAGGCGCGCTCTGTTTATGGCCGTACCAAGTTAGAGGCGGAGATGGTCCTCAGTCCGGAAAAGGACTGCATCGTGAAGTCGGGGATAATGATTGGGCAGGGCGGACTCTTTACCCGAGTGAAGCGTCTTATAGAAACCATGCCGGTGATTCCGGTATTCTTCGACGGCAAGGCCGCGCTCCAGGTGGTCTACATCGATGACCTCTGTCAGGCCATCGTGCAGGCGGTGGAAGGTAATGCTTCTGGCGTCTTTCCTATCGCGCACGAAAAACCCATCTCCATCCGCGAGCTCTACCGCGGTATTGCGGACGCGGCCAACCGCCGCATGCCGCTCCTGCCCTTACCAGGAGGACTCCTTCTTCCAGAACTGCGTCTCTTTGAAATGCTCGGCTTACGTTTACCTATTACTGCCGACACGCTCCTGGGACTTAAGCATGGCAAGGTCTTTGATACGTATCTGGCCTGTAAGGCGCTCTTCTCTAAACCTCTCTCCTTCGAGCAGTCTTTGAAAAAATTGAAGGCGTAATTTCAAGTCCGCGGATCTTCCTTAGTCCACTCGGAGAGATAAAAGGCATCGCGTTCAATTTTTGACGCAGGGCGCAGCAGGCGCATATTCGCTTTAGGTACGAGAGGGAAGTGCGGCGAGTCATCGAGCTCTTCGACGAGATCCCAGAGCCGCTTCTCGCTGATGATGAATTCGGGAACGTAGGGGAGAAGCGAGAAGGGCTTGGAATAAGCACGCAGCGTCTTCTTCCCGTTATTCACCATGAAGTATTCGTGGAAATAGGTGAGAGCGAGTTCCCTCGGGGTCTTATATATAGGATCACGGTAGCGCAGCACAGGATGATTCGTCTTGCTGATGGCGCCCCAGTAGCCGTTCTGCTGGAAGAGAGCCACTACATGATCCTCGTCCTCGGGCGTGGTCTGGAAATCCATGAGAAGCGGCTTCTCTCCGTGGATGTGGAGGGCGGCGGCGGCGAAGAAGGCGCCCTCCACACAATGTGCTTTCTGCTCGCGCAATACCATGCGTGCGGAGTAGCAGGTCTGGCCTTTCTTCTCGAAATTCCGCGGGAGGGTATCGAGATAATCTTGGATCTTCTGCGGGGTGGAGAGTTTCTTAAATATCGAGAGTTCTGCAGGCGTGAGTCCGAACATGGGGTCAGTATATACAAAAACACTCGCGATTCTTATCGCCGCCAGACTACGCCGGAATCTCCTTCGTTCCAGGCATCGCTCCCGGCTTAGCAGCTTTCTTGTTCTCTTTCTGACGGAGGCTATGGAAAAACCCCTTCACTTTGCGCACTAGGGTGTAGATCGCGTAGAGCGTAGGACGCAATAGGATGTCGATGTTGCCCACATAGGAGAATTCGGTA
The DNA here is from genome assembly GCA_021414235.1 of Candidatus Parcubacteria bacterium. Classification (NCBI taxonomy): domain Bacteria; phylum Candidatus Parcubacteria; species Candidatus Parcubacteria bacterium. Next base: position 102,273 of record JAIOOV010000003.1, on the reverse strand, counting down.
CCTCGGAACTGCCGCTTGAACTCAGTGAGCGTAGGCCAGCGCTCTGGGTCGATACCGCCGATGTCGTAGTAGCGGTAGCCGCGCTGCTGTGCGTCCTCGGCCGCTTTCATATGCAAATAGGTGGAGATCTTGGAATCAAGGTGCTTGGTAAGGGAGGCGCCGAAGAGGTAGGTAGCGGTATCGCCATAGTAGAGGACGAGGTGGGTGCCTGCGGGCTCGCCGTCGCGGTAGCCGCAGAAGACGCTGAGGGAGACGCCGTCCGCGCAGACGCCCCCTTTGCAGTCTTCCGCGAAGTTCTTGAGGAAGGCACGGAAGTAGGCCTCGTCGGGGTAGGCGTTTACTCCGCTGTTTCTTTTAATGGTGTCCTGCACCATCGCCTTGAAGTCGGCGTACTCGCTCTCGCTGAGGTTGTCCTTGATGACCACGGAGGCGCCGCGCCGCTCGGCACGGTTGATATTGGAGCGGGTGGAGGGGTGGATCCCCGCGCGCAGGTCACCGGTGAGCGGCATAGCCAGGTTGTAGCGCGGCTGCACGTAGTGGTCGGGCTCGTGGTAGCGGATATCGATATGAGCGGGCAATTTCTCTACCGGAGGCTCCAGACGGAGGAAGACGCAGTCCGCGAGATATTCCGTGGCCCACGCTTCGATGGCGCAGAGCGCTTGGTTGAAAACCGTATCAAAATCCTCCGGCGTAGCCGCCACTAATGGCCCGCGCGGAAGGTAGGCGTAGCGGAAGCCGAAGGGGAGGGAGTAGTAGACGAGGGTGAAGAGGCCGACGGTTTCTCCCGCATCATTCTCAATAGCGAAGCGATTCGTCTCTCGTCCCAGCTTCTTCTGGAACGCGCCCCATTCCCAGGAGAGCATGAAATTTCCTACCGATGGGTAGTGCCTACGTACGAATTCGTTCCAGTGGTCCTTGTCGTGACGATAGGCGAGTATCTTCATGGTTTAAAAGATATTGCGGAGGACCACGGGGTCTCCGACTTCGATGCCGTGCTCTGCGGCAAAGCCTGCGTTCACCTCGAGCACCTGCTCTACCTTGACGCGGGGGGAGTAGAAGACGGGCTTAGCGGGATCGAACTCGTTGGACACGTTGCGGCTGATGTCCGCCACTACGCCGTCGTGTACCCAGATGATGTCGATCGGGAAATTCATGTCAGGCATCCAGAAACGGTAGATATCGGGAACGGAGAAGATGAAGAGCATGCCCTCATCCTCCTCGAGCCGGGTACGGCCGGAGAGACCTTTGCGCACGGCCGCTGTTGTGGTGGCCACATCCACCCGAATGCGGGTCCCGTGTATGGAGACGGACGGGGTGGGCTTTTCTGTGACTACGGGGATAGGGGAGGTAGCGGCCTTGGGGAGGAGGCTCAGGTTGCCCTCCAGGTTCTTGGCAAATCCGAGATAGAGGAGGAGGGCTATGGCGAGTATGAGAAAGAGGATTGGTCCGGTGTGAAGAGTCCTTTTCATGTTGGGAAACTGCCCGAGCGGCAATCTAGAGGGAACGTCTCCCCATTATGCCCTGTTTGACTCCCTCATGCGACCCTCTTATCCCTCCTCTGGTATCATGGGGCTATGCTCGGGCGCTACAGGCACTACAAGGGGGCGGAGGTAGAGGTGACCGGCCTCGGCAAGCATAGCGAGACCTTGGAGGAGATGGTCATCTATCGCCACCTTGATACAGGGGAGGTCTGGGTGCGTCCTAAGCCTATGTTCCTTGAGGAAATAGAGGTAGAAGGCAAGCGGCAGCCCCGCTTTCGTAAGCTCGATTAGCTTTTTTGTAACTTTATCTACATCTTTTGCAAAAAACTGAGCACAAAAATACATTTTTTAAACTGATTTTCGCCTTTTTAATAAAATTACCTCCACTTAGTCCCGTATAACCCCTGTTTTACGCTAGTTTTCTCCCACCGAGGTTTACACGCCCCCTAAATCGTTCTAAGGAGGGGAATGAGGGGGTTATCCACAAAAAATGCCTGCTCCCGGCGGGGTAGAATAGTCATTACCTTTACCAATTTAATTACTCATTAAGCTCCCCCTCACCACGTATGACCCTCACCAAAACAGCTGTCTCCGCTTCTCTCCCCAAGGCAAAGGTGCCCTTGGCTCGGACGCCCAAGACGAACGAATTCGTCAAACAGATCCAGAAGCGCGACGGCACCATCGCTCCTTTCGACATGGACAAGGTGGAGACGGCCATCTACAAGGCCATGCTCGCCTCCGGCGAGGGTTCGGTGGACGAGGCTGCGCTCGTGGCCAACAAGGTGCTTGCTGACCTGGTGAGGATCAGCAAGAAGTACAAGAACTTCCTGCCGACGGTGGAGGGGATACAGGACACGGTGGAGCGGGAGCTCATCCTCTCGGAGTACGTGCAGACTGCCAAGAACTACATCCTCTATCGCCAGAAGCGCTCAGAGCTTCGCTCTATGGGCGTGGAAGTCCCGGAGCGCGTGCGTCAGCTCGCGGAGGAGAGCGCTAAATATTTCAAGAACAATCCGCTCGGCGAGTTCGTGTATCTCCGCAGCTACTCTTCCTGGATCGAAGCAGAAGGCCGCCGCGAGACCTGGGTGGAGACGGTGGAGCGTTATATAGATTTCATGAAGCAGAACTTGGGAGACAAGCTCACTAAGAAAGAGTACGATGAGGTGCGCGAAGCCATCCGCAAGCAGGAGATCATGCCGTCTATGCGTCTCATGCAGTTCGCAGGCAAGGCAGCCGCCAAGACGAACGTCTGTGCTTACAACTGCTCCTTTATCGCCCCCACCAAGCTTCGGGACTTCGCTGAGGTTATGTACATCTCTATGTGCGGCACTGGCGTCGGCTTCTCTGCAGAGAGCCAGAACATCCAGCAGCTTCCGCAGATTGAGAGGCAGATCGGAGAAAAACTGAAGACCCACGTTGTCGACGACTCCAAGGAGGGCTGGTGCGATGCGCTCACCTTGGGCCTTGAGACATGGTACGCAGGCAAGGATATCGATTTTGATTATTCCCAGATCAGGCCAGCCGGTGCGCGCCTCAAGACCATGGGTGGCAAGGCCTCCGGCCCGGCACCTCTCCAGTCTCTTCTCGCTTTCTCCCGCAGTGCGATCCTCTCCCGCCAGGGACGGCGCCTCCGCAACATCGATGCCCACGACATCCTTTGTAAGATCGGTGAGTGCGTAGTGGCAGGTGGCGTGCGTCGCTCGGCCATGATCTCCCTCTCTGACCTCGATGACGATCTCATCCGTGATGCCAAGAAGGGTCAGTTCTTCCTCACCGACCCACACCGCTCCATCTCCAACAACTCCGCCGTCTACGAGCAGAAGCCTTCTACCGAAGAGCTCATGGATGAGTGGGTGGCTCTCATGAAGAGTAAGAGCGGCGAGCGCGGCATCTTCAATCGTGGATCCTTGGCGAAGACCATGCCGAAGCGCCGTATCGAGCTCCTCGAGAAGAAGTATGGCAAGGGCCGCCTCGGTCAGGTGGGCACCAACCCCTGTGGCGAGATCATCCTCCAGAGCAAGCAGTTCTGTAATCTCACTGAGGTGGTAGCGCGTGCGAGCGACACCAAGGAGTCTCTCCTCAGGAAGACGCGCCTCGCCACCCTCGTCGGTACCTATCAATCAACTCTCACTAATTTCGGCTACCTCTCCAAGGAATGGAAGGACAACTGCGAGAAGGAGCGCCTCCTCGGCGTCTCCATCACCGGCCAGTGGGACTCCCCGGCGGTGCGTAATGCGGACACCATGAAGGCTATGAAGAATGAGTCTATCAAGGTGAACCAGAAGTATGCCAAGCGCTTCGGAGTGAACGTCTCCTCCTCCATCACCTGCGTGAAGCCCTCTGGCACCGTCTCTCAGACCATCAACAGCTCTTCCGGCATGCATCCGCGCCATGCGCCCTACTACATCCGCCGCGTGCGCATCTCTGCGACCGACTCGCTCTTTAAGATGATGAAGGATCAGGGTGTGCCGTATCATCCGGAAGTGGGCCAGACCATGGAGAACGCCAATACCTACGTGCTGGAGTTCCCGATCAAGGCACCGAGCGGCTCTATCTTCAAAGATGATCAGACCGCTATCGAGCAGCTCGAGTACTGGAAGATGGTCAAGCTCAACTTCACCGAGCATAACCCTTCGACCACCATCTCGGTGGGGGACGATGAATGGATCGACGTGGTCAACTGGGTCTACAAGAACTGGGAGATAATTGGCGGCCTCTCCTTCCTCCCGCGCGAGAACCATGTTTATCGTCTGGCGCCCTACGAGAAGTGCACCAAGGAGACGTACGAACTCCTCTCTTCGCGCCTCGGCAGCATCGACTACTCCAAGCTCGTGACCTACGAGATGCAGGATGAGACGGAGCAGAAGAAGGAATTAGCGTGCGCAGGAGGTACGTGCGAGATCGTTTAACTAAGACAAGGGAAAACAAAAAGCTCCCCATACGGGGAGCTTTTTGTTATTTCAACGGATTCTCTCCTTGGATGACCCGGATGAGGAACATGACGATCGCAGCCACGAGGAGGAGGTGCACGAACCAGCCGATGGAGTAGGTGCCAATGACGCCAAGGAACCAGAGGATGAGGAGGAGGGCGGCGATGGTGATAAGCATAAAATTATGTGGCTAGCCTTTAACGTCGAAATCCGGGTTTCCTCCTGCCGGAGCTTCCTCCGTGGGAGCGGGGCAGGCGGCAAAGGCACAGGAGGGAGGGATACGGCTCACGTAGGAGCCATCAGGGCAGAGCTTCACGTCCATGGTGCAGACTCTGGAAGATTGCGGCGCTCCGGTGATGTTGAGGGATTCGCTCCGGAAGAAGAGGAAATAGGCACCTACGGCGAGGATGACGAGGGCGATAAATCCGATGGTCCAGTAGAGAGCTACATTCATAGAGGAGGAGACGGCTCCTTGTGCCTCGTCTTACGCTTTAGGACAAGAGGAGAAGCTATTGAAGTTTGCTATAATTCCTAAAATGGCTATCAAGCTATCTGCCTCCCGTCTCGATTTGAGCAATGCGCGTTTAGACAACGCTGACCTGCGTGGCTACGCGGAGACACAGAATGCCCTCGGCAACGTGAGCGGCGCTACCGCCATAGATCTTTCCCTCGGCACGGTAGTGACGGCTACGGTAACCGCAGCCACCACCTTCTCGATAACTAATATTCCCTCTGCCACTCAATATGTTTCTTTCACCTTAGTCCTCACCAACGGTGGCAGATTCACCACTACCTGGATGAGTGGCACTAAGTGGCAGAACTCTGTTGCGCCGACGCTCTCGGTTATCGGTACTGATGTTCTGACTTTATTTACGACTGACAACGGCACGACCTGGAGAGGGAGCGTAGCGATGCCAAACTCATCAAGCGGAAGTCAGCTCTTTAGTTGGGGCAGTCATGGAGGCGTTGGTGCCGTGGGACAAGGACTTACCACTGTCAACGCCTCTTCTCCTGTCCAATTGGCGGGCACCTGGGTACGCGCCACAGGAGGACGCTATGACGCTTTGGCTTTGCGTACGGACGGCTCTTTGTTTGCTTGGGGTGATAATGGCAACGGACAACTAGGGCTTGGCGATATCGCTAGCCGCTCTTCCCCGACGCAGGTCGCGGGGACCTGGGTGGCCGTGTCTGCGGGGCAGTACCATACTCTCGGTATAAAGGCTGACGGTACGCTCTGGGGGTGGGGGTATAACGCCTCTGGCGCACTTGGCCTCTCTGATACGGCTAAGCGATCCTCTCCCGTCCAGATATCTTCTGGTGTTTGGACGGACGTCTTCGGCGGGAGCGGACGTTCGCATTTTATAAATTCTTCCGGAGAGCTGTTCGGCACCGGCGGGAATACCACTTTCGGGCATCTAGGTTTAGGAGATAAGGTAAACCGCTCCTCCCCAGTACAGATTGGGGGCACCTGGTCTTCTGTTGCTTGCGGCGTACATCTCACCATGGGGGTGCGTAGCAACGGAACCCTCTGGGGGATAGGAGGGTATAACGCCCTTGGGGCTATGGGACTCGGCGATGCGATTAATCGGTCGTCTCCGGTACAGGTGGGGGCCGACACTTCTTGGTCTTCGGTTTTCTCTCATAACACCAGCCACCATTCACTGGCTCTCCGTTCGAATGGCGCTCTGTTCTCTATGGGGTTTGGCTCCCAGGGGGCCCTCGGTCATGGCGATGTCGTCACTCGCTCTTCGCCGACTCAGCTTGCGGGTACATGGTTATCTGTCGGATCCGGCCAATATCATCACGTAGCATCGAGGACCAATGGTCAGATGTTCGCGTGGGGCCTCAACGATACGGGGCAGCTTGGTCTAAGCGATCTCGTCAATCGTTCATCTCCTGTGCAGGTTACGGGCGCTTGGGGACTTATGTCTGGAGGCAGGAATAACAGCTTGGGTCTGAAGCAGTAGAGAGCAGAGTTTTTCGTTCAAGCGAAAAGTTCTCTTAATCCTCCGATCCTCCTGCTGCGGTCGCTCCTTCTTCCTGTAATTTCTTCTTGATCTCTTCCAGAATCTCTTTGCTTATCTTGGGATTCTCCTTGAGGAAGGTGCGTGCAGCATCATAGCCGCGGCCGATGGCTTCATTCCCGTACTTGTAGGAGGCGCCGGACTTCTGGATGATGTTGAACTTCTCACCGAGCGCGAGCATTTCGCCCTCTTTGGAGATACCTTCTCCGTACATGAGGTCGAACTCGGTCTGACGGAATGGAGCAGCCACTTTGTTCTTGACTACCTTCACACGCGCGCGGCCGCCCATGACTTCATCGCCCTTCTTGATCGAGGCGATACGGCGGATATCGAGACGCACGGAGGCGTAGAATTTAAGCGCCTTGCCGCCTGGGGTAGTCTCGGGGTTGCCGAACATTACGCCGATCTGCATGCGGATCTGGTTGATGAAGATGATGATGGTCTTGCTGCGTGCCACGATGGCGGTGAGCTTGCGCAGCGCCTGGGACATGAGGCGAGCCTGCTTGCCCACGTGCTGCGCGCCCATGTCACCCTCGATCTCGTCTTTGGGGGTGAGGGCCGCTACGGAGTCGATGACGATGACGTCGAGCTTGGCCGAGCGTACTAGGCTCTCTACGATCTCGAGCGCCTGCTCGCCGGTGTCCGGCTGGGAGATGAGGAGGTGCTCGATGTTCACGCCGAGCTTCTTAGCGTACTCCGGATCCATGGCGTGCTCTGCGTCGATGTAGGCGCAGATGCCGCCGCGCTTCTGCGCTTCTGCTACCACATGGAGAGCGAGAGTGGTCTTGCCGGAACTCTCGGGGCCAAAGATCTCCACAATGCGTCCGCGGGGGAGACCGCCGATGCCGAGGGCTGCATCGAGCCCGATGGAGCCGGTGGGGACGGCTTCCACGTCTACGCGCGGCTTGTCGCCGAGCTTCATGATGGATTCTTCGCCGAACTTGGTGCGGATAGAGCGTAGGGTGTCCTCGATGCCGGACATTCCTACTGCTTCCTTCTCCTTCTTTTCTTTCTTATTTTTCTGCATAGAAAATTACTTAGTGCGTACCAGCTCGATCTCTCTTTCGGCGCTGTGGCCGAAGCGATCCCGGGCCTTAAGCGTGACTATAGTATAGCCCAGGGGGGCTAAGAGCTGCTCTCGAAAGCGGCCTTCTTCCGTGGTGTAAATCTGCCTCCCATCCAGGCTTATGAACGCGGCGTTCTTGATAGAGCCGGAGACCGTAAAGAGGGGTCCTTCCAAGGGTGTGCCCTCAAGCGGGGACTCCAGGGTGATGACGGGGCCGTCGAGGTAGGCGCGGGCCTGGAAATAGCCATAGGCTACAGCGCCAACCAGGATGACTATTATAAAAAGGGGACGGAGTGACTCTCTGACCGTCCTCATATCTCTTCAGGGACTTCGGAGGAGGAAGTAGCGTTCCCGGACTTGATGAGTACGTCGCGGGGCTTGGAGCCAGAGCCAGGGCCGATGACACCTTTCTCTTCGAGGATATCCATGAGGCGGGCAGCCCTGGCGTAACCCACGCCGAGCTTGCGCTGGAGGTAGGAAGTAGAGGCTTTGCCGGCGGAGATGACCGTCTCTCGAGCGTCCTCGTACATGTCGTCGTCCACGTCGTCATCAGAGACCATGGAGGCGAATATCCCGCCTTCAGTGGCAGCAGCAGGGCCACCGAGATTGATCTCGTTCGGCACTTCATCCTTGTATGTCTCTGCGAGGAACTTCACCACCTTCTTCACCTCGTCCTCAGAAATGTAGGGGGACTGGATACGCTGTGGCTGGGACATCTCGCCCGAGAGGTAGAGCATATCGCCCGCGCCAAGGAGCTTCTCGGCGCCTGCCATATCGAGGATGGTGCGGGAGTCGATCTGGGAGGCTACCTGGAGGGCGATACGAGCGGGGACGTTCGCTTTGATGAGGCCGGTGATGACGTTCACTGAGGGGCGCTGGGTGGAGAGCAGGAGATGGATACCCACCGCACGGCTCATCTGAGCGAGGCGCACGATAGAGGATTCGAGTTCGCGTGGGTAGGCCTGCATGATGTCGGCGAGCTCGTCGATGATGATTACGATGTAGGGCATAGGCTCGGGACCGGCGGATTCTGGGCCATCCTTCTTCATCTTCGTGGTGCCTTTCTGCACGTTCTTATGATAACTCTCGATATCGCGCACGCTCTCTGTTTCCAGGATGTCGTAGCGGCGATCCATCTCCTTGGCTGCCCATTTGAGCGCTTGGATGGCTTTCTTTGCATCCGTGATGACTGGAGTGAGCAGGTGGGGGATCTTGTTGTACAACGTAAGCTCCACGCGCTTCGGGTCAATCATGATGAAGCGCAGGTTCTCTGGGGAATTGCGGAAGAGGAGGGAGGTGACCACTACGTGAATGGTCACGGATTTGCCGGAGCCGGTAGCGCCGGCGATGAGGCCGTGAGGCATCTTGGCGATGTTGGCGTAGTGGAACTTGCCGGAGACGCCTTTGCCGAGGGCTACCAAGAGCGGCTTGTCCGACTTCTGGAACTCTTCGTTAGAGAGGAGACCGGAGAGACCGACGGTCGCCTTTACGCTATTAGGAATCTCTACACCCACCAGAGATTTACCCGGGATCGGCGCTTCGATACGGATGGGGTGTGCGGCGAGCGCGAGTGAGAGGTCGTTCTGGAGCGCGACGATGCGGGAGAGCTTCACGCCCTCTGCGGGCTTCAGCGCATAGCGAGTCACCGATGGACCGATGGAGATCTCATCCATCTCCACCACGATGCCGAAGTTCTGGAGGGTGCGCTTGATGATGTTGCCGTTCGCCTTCACGTCGCCGACTGCTGGCTTGCCGCGATCCTTCTCGAGGAGGGTCAAAGGTGGCGGCACGAAAGGAGTGCCGAAGGAGCTGGTGATCTTAAAATTGTAACCCTCGATCTTGTCGCCCGAGGCTTCGCTCGCGACTACTGGGGTCGGGCGAGCAGCTTCTTCCTGAGGTTCTTCGGTAGCTTCCGGTCGTTCTTCTGGTAGCGGCGCATCCTCATACTGCTCACTTTCAAGAGGAGCGAGGAGTTCGTCTTCGTTCGCTCCTTTTTTCTTGAACGGGTTGCTGAAGCCTGAGAAGGCTACTTCAGGGAAGGAGAGTTCGAAGAGTATGAAAACGGAGACGAGGAGTGCTGCGCCGAGGATTACCGCGCTCGCGTAGAAATCGAAGGCGCTCTGGAGAGGGGAGGCAATGGAGCTGCCCACGATGCCACCGGCTTCCGGGGAGAGGAGGGCGGCAACACCAAGACCTGAGATGACGAAGAGGACGGAGCCGAAGGCCTTGAGGCCGATGGGCTCTTCCCGCTTGGTGCGGGCGTAGGAGACGGTCAGGAAGAGAGAAAGGATGGGGAGGAGGAAGTATCCGTAACCTAAGAGATATGAGAGGAGGGAGTAGGCCTCGTTCCCGGCTACGCCCGCGAGCGAGAGGGCGGCAAGAAGGAAGAAGATGGTCGCGGAGCCGTAGAGCACGGCGGCGATGCCGCGACGAGTACCCTCTTTAAGAGAGCTCCAGGGGTTCTTGAACGGGGGAGCTGCATCGAGCTTCTCCTGCTTATCTTGCTTAGAGTTGGCCCTGGCCATATAGATAGGGCAATTTTAGCACAGGCTGGGGAAAACCTAATGCACAGCCATAAATAAGGCCTTTTTTCTATTGGACAGGCGTTTAGGACGGTGTTACACTTGATTAAAAGACACATACGTGGTATAAAAGACATACAATATGTCCGATACAGAACAAAAGGACAAGATGATTCCGAGCTACCAGAATACCGCCCTGTTCAAGGGGAATGACGGTCTTCTCTTTGCATTCAAGAAGAGCCAGAAGCTCGCGGCCGCTGTCTACCTGGTGACAGATCTTGTCTCTGAGGAGGAGAAGCTTCGTCGTGATTTGCGCGAGCTCTCCGTGGGACTCGTTAAGGACATCCTCTCTTCGGCTACGATGCGCGGGATGCTTCCGTCCGTGAAGATCCTGGAGATTCTCTCGCTCCTCGAGATCGCCTCTGGCGCACGCCTCATCTCTCCTATGAATGCGGAGGTGCTGAAGCATGAGTACGACCAGGTGCTTGAGATTCTCGCTAAGGCGGAGAATCTCTCCTCAGCTCCGGTCATCGCTCTCTCCGAAGAGCTTTTAAAAACTGATGCGATGCCCCCGGTCCCTAGCCTCCTTCCTGTCTCGAGCGTGCTTGATCCGAGCTATGTATCGGCTTCCACCTTTGCTACGCCTGCGAGCAGTCTCCCGCGCCGCACGCCTTCTTCTATGGGACAGAATAAAGGACAAGAACCTGCCGTGACCAAGGAGCGCTCCCTCTCTATTCTCGACCTCATCAAGAGGAGCTCGTTGCCGTTGAGTATAAAAGACATTGCCAGCCATATACGGGGCGTAGGTGAGAAGACCATCCAGCGCGAGCTCGGAAGCTTGGTCGCTCAGGGTGTCCTTAAGCGTGAAGGGGAGCGTCGCTGGAGCCGCTACTCTCTGCGGTAAGTGTCCTTAAAACTACTCTGATAGGGCTTTTGAGCCGGCGCGGGTGCGCCGGCTTTCTCCTTATATAGGAATATCCCTTAATTTCGTTGACTTCGGGGTCTTTTTATGCGAGCATGGCGAGGTGGCTTATTCCCACAAAAAAGAGCCTGATAAAGGCTTTTTTCGGGAGTTATCCACAAAAAACTTTTGCAGGGGAGTGAGGCGAATACTATAATTCGCGCTACGGTTCGACATATTCTATGTCGTGTCCGTCATCACTACTGAACGACCGATATACCGAAGAAGTTTCCGACCGGCCCTCAAAAGAACGATCGTTGACAATTTCATAGAGGTTTGGAAAACCACCAAACTCAAAGCATTCCCGAATGGATGATCAATCCCTCTCTTTTACCGCGTGTCCGAACCACCATTATCATTCCGCAAGCTACCCTGTACGCCCTCTGTCGAAAGATAGAGAAGCGTACGGGATAGTTGTGTAGCGCGTGCGGGTCACTCCGTGTGCGTTGCAGTGTGGATAGTCGGTAAGTCGATTCCGACGTCAAATCCCACACCGAGGGAATATGCGGCACAACGCGTGCTGCATATCTTTCGTTCAGTAATTAATAACGTATGGCATTAAAATCGAAAACTGCGAAAGTAGTCGCCGGTTTTGTGGGCTTCGCAATGGCCCTGTCCTTCGTAGTTGCGCCGTCGTCTGCAAACGCGGCCACTGCTGAAGAGCTTCAGGCGCAGATTGCCAGCCTCTTGGCGATGATTTCCCAGCTTCAGGGTCAGCTCAACACGGGCGGCTCTACTGCTGGCACGGGCTACAACTTCACTACTAACCTTCAGCTCGGCTCGAAGGGCGAGGCAGTGAAGCAGCTCCAGATAGCTCTCAACAGGGATGCAGCGACTCGCGTCGCTCTCTCAGGTGCAGGTTCTCCTGGCATGGAAACCACCACTTTCGGTCCGGCTACCCGGGCTGCAGTGATGAAGCTCCAGGCTAAGTACGGAATCTCCACTACGGGTACTGTCGGTCCGCTCACCCGCGCCAAGCTCAACTCCTTGGTCGTGGTGACGACTCCGACCACCCCTACTACCCCTACCACTCCCACCACTCCTGCCGGTACGGGTCTCTCGATCTCTGCGGCAACTCAGCCTGCGGCTTCCTTGGCTCCTGAGAACGCTTCTCGCGTTCCCTTCACCAAGGTCGTCCTCACCGCGTCTAACGATGGTGATGTGACGGTCAACAGCCTTGTGGTTGAGCGCGGCGGTCTCGCTCAGAACGCCGTCTTCGACGGTATCGTCCTCCTCGATGAGAACGGTACTCAGATCGGCATCGCAAAGACTCTCAACTCGAACAACCAGGCTACTGTAGGCGAGCCGTTCGTCGTCAAGAAGGGAACTTCTAAGACGGTGACTGTCGCTGGTAACATGGCTTCGACGCTTGACTCCTACGCTGGTCAGGTAGCAATGCTCTCGGTCGTCGCAGTGAACACCTCTGCTACGGTCTCTGGCTCGCTCCCGATCGCCGGCGCAGGTCACACCATCAACGCGTCTCTCACAATCGGTACTATCACCAACGCTGTCTCTTCGTTTGACCCGAACACTTCGGCAAGCAAGGAGATCGGCACCACTGGCTACAAGTTTGCCGGCGTCCGCGTCACCGCGGGTTCTGCCGAGAAGCTCCGCCTCTGGTCCGTTCGTTGGAACCAGGCCGGTTCTGCTTCTCTCACGACTGACCTCGCTAACATCAAGGTCTTCGTAGATGGCACGAGCTACGACACCATGGTTTCTGCAGATGGTAAGTATGTCACTGCTTCCTTCGGCTCCGGTCTCGTCATCGACAAGGGTCTCTCCAAGGATATCTACATCCAGGGTGACATCGTCGGTGGCAACGCTGCTGGCCGCACGGTCCGCTTCGACATCGCAAACCGCACTGACGTCTACGCAACTGGCGAGACCTACGGTTACGGCGTGACTCCTCCGGCTGGCGCAAGCTCTGCTTCCGACAGCACGTCTGAGTTCACCGCTGGTACCCCTTGGTTCCACGGTTCTCTCGTGACCGTCACTGGCGGTACTGCAACCACGATCGCCAAGGCCACCTCTGTCGCTTCTCAGAACATCGCTGTCAACGTGCCTAACCAGGTACTCGGCGGCTATGAGACCGACATCAAGGGCGAGGCGATCACTGTCCAGTCTTCTACCTTCTACTTCACCACTTCCGGTGCAGCTTCTTCTGCTCTCCTCACGAACGTTACCCTCGTTGACTCGAACGGTGCGGTCGTCGCAGGTCCGGTAGATGCAACTGCCGTAGGCGGTACGAACCAGAAGGTTGTCTTCTCGGACACCATCACCTACCCGGTTGGCAAGCAGACCTACACCCTCAAGGGTAAGGTCCCGACTGGTGTTGCCTCTAACTCGACCTACATCGCGTCCACTACTCCTTCGGACAACTGGACGACGGTTCGCGGTCAGACTACTGGTAACAGCATCACTCTCTCGAACGGTCAGTTCGCGATGAACACCATGACGGTCAAGGGCGCAGCTCTTGCCATCACGATCTCGTCCGATCCGGCTGCTCAGACCATCGTTCCTGGTGGACAGTCTCGTATCTTCACGAACGTCCAGCTTGACGCGACTCAGTCTGGCGAGGATGTGCGCTTCTCTTCGATCCCGCTTACGCTCACGCTCGGCGGATCGGCTGTAGCCACCTCTCTCTCGTCTTGTCAGCTTTACGACGGCACCACCGCGCTCAACAGCTCGAACGTGGTCAATCCGTCGGCTTCTGGCTCTGCGACTTACACCTTCGACCAGTCCCTCGTGGTTTCGAAGGGCACGATCAAGACTCTTACGCTTAAGTGTAACGTCTCGGCTTCTGCTGTGACGAACAACACCTTCTCGTGGGGTATCGCATCGTCTCCTTCCATCACGGTCACTGGCGTAACGTCCTCTGCTGACGTCTCTGAGACTGTCACGGCTGCTACCGGTCAGACTCAGACCATCGGCGCAGGTTCGTTCACTGTTACCAAGGATTCTTCTAGCCCGTCTTACCAGATCGCGGCTGGCGGAACTTCCGGTGTCACTGCAGGCGTACTCCGCTTCGCAGGCACCAACGAAGCTGTAGACATCACTCGTGTTGCTCTCCAGCTCTCGGGCGTAGCCGCTTCGAGCACCCCGTCTCACCTTACGAAGGTCTCCCTCTGGGATGGCTCCACTAAGGTCGGCGAGGCCACCTTCACCGGTGAGAATCGCACGGCTACCTCGACTCTTACCCAGTCCTTCCGCGTCCCTAAGGACAGCACCAAGCTCATCACCGTCAAGGTTGACCTGAGCACCGTTGGTACTGGCCAGAACGCCACTTCCTCTGGTCACCTCGTGAAGGTTGACTACGATGGCAACGACTCGACGGGTACCCAGGGTACGGGCGTTGAATCCGGCACCACCCTCAACACCGGTTCCTCTTCGGACTCCGACGTTGACGGCATCCGCGTCATGAAGTCCTATCCGGTATTTGCTCGCTTGAGCATCCCGAATAGCGTCCTCAGCACGCAGTCCGGCATGGATCTCTACCGCTTCAGCGTGACCTCTACTGGTCAGGCCGGCAGCGACGGAGTCTCCATCTACAAGTTCACGGTCAACGTCTCGACTTCGTCCACTCCGTCTGGAACTTCTTCCACGACCGTGACGAACCTCAAGATCATGGCCTACACCGATAGCTCGTTCAGCTCGGCAGTCTCTGGCTTCACCACTTCTGGTCAGGTCAACACGACTATCGCCGGACTCGTCTCGAGCGGTGCTAACGATGTGCTTGTAACGGGCGCTTCCTCTGGCTACTTCCGCATCCCGACTGGCAGCACCTACTACTTCAAGGTACAGGGTGATGTCACTCTCACGGGCGGCGTAACCAGCGGTCAGGTCATCACTAAGATCGATGGAGATGCGGCATACCCGTCTCTCGCCGCTCTCATGGATGACGCTGTGGCAATCGATGCGGATGGCAATGACGACTTCGTCTGGTCTCCGAACTCGACCACCACGTCTGCTACGACTGGCAACGACTGGACCAACGGATACTTTGTCTCGGGCCTTCCGTCCGACAACATGGATTCCGTCACCATCTCCAAGTAACACATCGTTACTCTGGATCCCACGGTTAGCTTAGGCTAATCGTCGGGACGGTTAGCAAAAACCCCGCCTCACGGCGGGGTTTTTGCGTTACTTGGAAATATAGCTACAATAGCTCTATGCAGAAAAATATCCTGATAGTTGTCGGTGCAGCAGTACTCATAGGAGTAGCAGGTTTCGGTGTTTGGAAATGGCAGAGTCTTTCTTCTGATACTCCCGCTTCTGGCGCTACTACCACCCCCGAATCTAATTTCCCGGTCAGTGCTTCCACGAGCGCGCCAGTAACCATCACTCCGCTTCCGGTGCCTTCTGAGTCTGGCTCTGGTCTTCCTCCTCATCCGTTCATCAACCGGGAGATCTCTGTTCCTGCGAGCTTCACGGTCCAGGAGAAGGCTATCGTCTTGGCAGATATTGAAGCTGTCCGTGTCCGACTCCGTAATAACCCGAAGGACCTCAATGCTTGGATCGACCTCGGCATCCGGTACAAGACGATTAATGACTACGAGGCGGCGCGCGAAGCCTGGGAGTATGTCTCGCTTATGAGTCCGACCAACATCGTCTCCTACAACAACATCGGCAATCTCTATCACTACGAGCTCAAGGATTACGTGCGCGCGGAGATGAACTTAAAGCAGGCTGTTCATAATGATCCTCAGTACTTGCTTTCCTACCTCAACCTCCACGATCTTTACCGTCTCTCTTATCAGCAGAACACCACTAAGGCGGCTGATATCCTGCAGCAGGGGATAAAGCAGAACCCTAAAGCGGTTGACCTCATGGTGGCGCTTGCGACCTACTATCGCAGTAAGGGCAATCTCGCTGATGCACGCACTTACTATCAGCAGGCGATCGTGGTGGCCACAGAGCTTAAGAATGACGCTCTAGTGATCACTCTCAAGGCCGAACTCAAAGCTATCGAGTAGCAAAAGAAATAGAGAATGTTCAATAAATCCTTCTTCCGGTTCGCAGCGAGCTTCGTGGGGATCATCACCATGGGCATGATCTTCTTCCTGGGACTCTCCCTGTATAGCTATGCTTCGGGTGCAGAGCTTGGTGCCTCTGTAGCTTCCTTCTGGGAATCGGCATTGCGCTAGCCGGGAAGAGCAGGAAGAAACCGGCCCCGCTTTAGCGGGGCCGGTTTCGTTTGACACCAAGCCAGTCTCTCGGTACTATCCTCCTCACAGGCCTCAAGACAGTAGGCGGCTCGCAAGAGCCTTAATCTAGCCTACCGAAGGTCGAATCTACGTCCCAGCTCAGCTGGGTGAGAGCCCTGTAAGGGGCTTTTTGTTTGCCCCTATAAAAAGAAGAAACTATGGCAATCAGCAAGAAAGACAAGCAGGGAATAATGGAGAAGGCGGAGAAAGCCCTCACCGGCATCTCTTCTGCGGTCTTCGTGAATTTCCACGGGCTCAATGTCGCCAACACGACAGCCCTCCGCAAGGAACTCCGCTCCAAGGGCGTGGGCTACTTCGTGGCTAAGAAGACCCTTCTCCGTCGCGTGCTGGAGAAGCTCGGCTTCGAGGGCTCCGTACCGGAGCTTCCAGGCGAGATCGCGATTGCGTACAGCACAGAGGACCTTATGGCTCCTGCGCGCGAAGTCTACAGCTTCGAGAAGAAGCTGAAGGACAACGTCTCTATCGTCGGTGGTATCTTCGAAGGTACTTACGCCGAGCGCGAAAAGATGGTTTCGATCGCATCCATTCCGTCCATGCCGGTGCTCTATGGCCAGCTGTTGAATCTCATCAACTCGCCGATCCAGGGCCTCGTATTGGCGCTGAGTGCAATCGCGGAATCAAAGGGTACTGCGGCTCCCGCAGCTCCCGAAGCAGTCGCTCCTGCGGCAGAAGCAGCTCCGGCTTCGGAGCCTTCAGGCGAAGTAGCTACGGTCTAAGCGAATCACTTAACTTATCAATCATCTCAAACGTATGGACGAAAACACTCAGGTAGAAGTACCGGCGAAGTTCAAGTCGTTCGTGGATTCCATCGAGGCGCTCAGTGTGCTCGACCTCCATGAACTCGTGAAGCTTCTCGAGAAGCGCTTCGGTGTCTCTGCAGCTGCGGTCGCAGTTGCGGCAGCCCCGGGTGCCGGAGCATCGGCGGCCGAAGAGAAGTCCTCTTTCGATGTCGAGCTCAAGGAAGCAGGTGCCAACAAGATCGCCGTCATCAAGGTGGTCAAGGAGGCCCTCGCTCTCGGCCTCAAGGAAGCCAAGGATCTCGTGGATGCCGCTCCTTCCAAGCTCAAGCAAGGCTTGAAGAAGGAAGAGGCAGAAGCTCTCAAGAAGAAGATCGAAGAGGCAGGCGGCAAGGTGGAGCTGAAATAAGCCCTATCTTTCTCGCAGAAAAGTCCCGCCCGAAGGCGGGACTTTTCTTTTTAGACCCCTTTAGTACTATTGAGCCACCTATGGATATCGCCCCTAAGCTCTTCGGTGGAGAACGCATGGCTAAGCTCCTTCGTCTCTTCCTGTTCAATCCGACTACTGCTTTCGATGGGGAACATATCCGCAAGCGCACCGGCGTAGACGCTAAGAAAGCTCGTCGGGAACTCTCCTCCCTCAAGAGCATGGGGCTCGTCATGGAGCGCACCCCGCTCCGCGGCAAGAAGGAGGTCAGGCTCTCTCTCAACCGTCAGTTCCCGCATGCGGATGTCCTCCGCGAGCTGGTACGAGAGATAGCCCCTTTCGGGGATGCCCAGCTTAAGGAGCGCTTCACTAAGGCGGGCACGATGAAGCTCCTGGTTTCCGCTGGCTTCTTCGTGGACAATCCGGAGAGCCGTCTCGATCTCCTTATCGTGGGGGACAAGCTTAAGAGGAAGCATCTGGAGAAGGCGGTGCGCGAACTCGAGCTCGAGTGCACCAGAGAGCTCCGCTATGCGGTGCTCTCTGGTGCGGACTTCGACTATCGTTTGAATATCTATGACAAGCTCGTGCGCGATGTGTTTGATTACCCGCATCGGGTCATCGTTGATCGTTACGACCTCGCTCGGCAGACTGGCTTATCCACACGACGTGCTGCAGCGCGTGTCTAGAGGGTGCTACAATTTCATTGTTCTTTACTAGCATAGTTGCGCCGCTATCATGCGGTCGCGTTTAACATACGTATGGCACTTGAAATGTGGGGCGACGTGCTCTTGCGCTCGTTCCAGGATCTCGGTTTCGGGCTCGTGGCCTTCCTGCCGAAGGTCTTATTAGCAGTCATCATCTTCCTCGCCGGTTGGGTGGTGGGCTCTCTCCTCGCGCGTGCGATCGCTCGAGTGATCGACATGCTCCGCATCGACGAGGTGCTCGAGGGCGCTGGTATCGGCGTGCTCGTCTCTCGTGCGGGCTTTAGGCTCAATTCCGGTAAGTTCTTGGGCCTCCTCGTGGAGTGGTTTGTCATCGTTTCTTTCCTCATCGCATCTTTTGATGTCTTGGGTCTGGTGCAGGTGAACATCTTCCTCCAGCAGGTAGTGCTCCTCTACTTGCCGCAGGTCATCGTAGCCATCCTTGTCCTCCTTGTGGCAGGCGTGGTGGCTGAGACTATGAAGGAAGTGGTGGGTGGCGCTGCGCGCGCGGCCGGCGTCTCCTCGGCCAACTTCCTCGCGGGAGTGACCAAGTGGTCCATCTGGATCTTCGCCATCCTTACCGCGCTCTATCAGCTCGGCGTGGCGGCTCCTTTTGTCCAGACACTCTTCACTGGCTTCGTGGTGGCCATCTCCATCGCGGTGGGCCTCGCCTTCGGCCTCGGCGGCCAGGATGCAGCAGCCAAGCTCATCGACCGCACCCGCAAGGAACTCGCAGACAAGTAGTCTTTTACTCCAAATCCCCACCGCTCTTTGAGCGGTGGGGATTTGCCGTTTATGGCCATATTTAGGCCTCCTTTTGCCCCTCTTCAGGGTTTGTTGACAGCTATCTATATATCCGTATACTTACCCTCATTCTGACTATGGCTACGACAAAAAACCTCACTGTTAACCGGTAGGACGAGCCAGTTGCTCTGCCCGCCGGAAGGCGGGTTTTTTGTTGGGAGAATCGACCGAATCCACGAACGTTGACAACTTCATTCCCTCACGCCGCCTCCTTTTCCCGCGCAAGCGGGGCTTAAGGGTCTTTTAGGGCGATGGAGAGGGGCAGGTAAGTAAGACAACAAAGTAGTGATTCATAGATCTCCTGACGGGAGATTAAGAGCACACGGTGGATGCCTAGGATTTGAGAGGCGATGAAGGACGTAGCATAGCTGCGATAAGCTTCGGGGAGGTGCCTAGCAACCTTTGATCCGAAGATCTCCGAATGGGGAAACCCTATAGCGTGAACCGCTATAGTCCTGCGACTTGATCCAGGACGCGCACCCAGGGAAGTGAAACATCTCAGTACCTGGAGGAAAAGAAACCAAACAGTATTTCCTTAGTAGCGGCGAGCGAAACGGAAAGAGCCCAAACCTAGTCTTACTTTCGGTCCGCATGCAAATGTTGACCGATAGTGAGACTAGGGGTTGTAAGGTGGCATATGAACATTTATGTTCGGAAAGTTAAAAATTGGCGCATTAGGCGAAGCTGCTGGGAAGCAGCGCCCGAGAAGGTAACAGCCCTGTAGCCGAAAATGCAGCCAACTTTCTTTTGCCATTCTTGAGTAACTCAGGACACGAAAAGCTTGAGTGAATCCGCCGGAACTAACCGGCAAGGCTAAATACTCTCAAATACCGATAGTGAACTAGTACCGTGAGGGAAAGGTGAAAAGCAGTCCAGTGAGGACAGTGAAATAGACCTGAAACCGTGTGCTTACAAGGAGTCAGAGCGGTCGCAAGACCGTCATGGCGTGCCTATTGAAGAATGAGCCAACGAGTTGATGCATGCTGCACGGCTAAGGCCGCGAGGCCGGAGCCATAGGGAAACCGAGTGTGAATAGCGCGAAATTAAGTAGTATGCATCAGACCCGAAGCCAGGTGAGCTACCCATGAGCAGGGTGAAGTTTGTCGAAAGACAGATGGAGGCCCGAACCGGTGAGCCGTTCAACACTCTCGGATGACTTGTGGGTTGGAGTGAAAAGCTAACCGAACCTGGTAATAGCTGGTTTTCTCCGAAATATGTTTAGGCATAGCGTCGAGCGTATCTCTTGGGGGTAGAGCACTGGAAGGTCTCGACAGGGCGAAAGCTCGCGAGACCTATCAAACTCCGAATACCAAGAGTAATTACTCGGCAGTAACACCGTGGGGGCTAAGCTTCACAGGTGTAAAGGGAAACAGCCCTGATCTCCGGTTAAGGTCCCTAAATCTACGCTCAGTGCACTAAAGGAGGTGTTATTTCTCCGACAATGAGGATGTTGGCTTAGAAGCAGCCATCATTTAAAGAAAGCGTAACAGCTCACTCATCAAGAGATTTCGCGCCGCAAATAATCGGGGCTTAAGCGTAGTACCGAAACTGAGGGCTTGTGAGTTCCATTGAGGAAGTTTGTTGGGTAGTCGTCCCGTAGCTCAGGATAGAAGAGCACTCGTGCAAACGAGGGGTCGATGGTTCTACTCCATCCGGGGCGACCAACAAATATTGTTCTTTGGCGAAGGTATCACTTCGCCTCCTCAATGGAACTCATGAGCGGTAGGAGAATATTCCACTCTGCGATGAAGGAGAAGGGGTGACCCACTCTGGAGCGTGTGGAAGTAAGAATGTTGGCACAAGTAACCACAATGGCGCTGAGAACGCGCCACGCCGAAAGACCGAGGTTTCCTTGGCGATGACAATCAGCCAAGGGTTAGTCGGGCCTAAGGGGATGGCGAAAGCCGCACCTAATGGACACATGGTTAATATTCCATGACTTCGTGCATATGCGATGGAGGGACGGAGGACACAAGGAAAGGTGCATTATTGGATTTGCATTATGGGTGATGAGAAGCGTATCCCAGGAAAATCCGGGATACTCGCTTAAATGCGAACTTCGTTCATTCGTACGACTCTGCGCAAGCGGGGGAGCCTTCCGAAGAGCCTTCCAAGAAAATCTTCTAAGCTTCAATATGCAGGAAACCGTACCGCAAACCGACACAGGTGGTCAGCTCGAGTAGAGCAAGGCGAACGAGTGAAATTTCCCCAAGGAACTCGGCAAAAAAGCAGCCGTAACTTCGGAATAAGGCTTCCCGTCGCAAGACGGGCGCAGCGAAAGTATCCCTGGCAACTGTTTACCAAAAACACAGCTCCCTGCGAACTCGTAAGAGGATGTATAGGGGGTGACACTTGACCAATGCCAGAAGGTCAAACAACGGCGTTGCCATGTCGCAAGATGTGGTGGTGACTGTTGCAAGCCCTGGTGAATGTCGGCCGTAACTATAACGGTCCTAAGGTTGTGCGAACGAAGTAATTCGTGCGCACAAGGACTGGGACCGTTATAGAAAAAGGTAAACCGTTATAAAACAATAATCATTGCACTTCCAGCTACCTACCGCGTCGAGATACGCGGATAGTCCAACGTGATCAACGAGAGACCAACGTCACGGACCCAAACTTGCAAAAGTGGGTTAAGAGAGAGTCCAACTGAGAGGAATAGTTGAGCGAAATTCCTTGTCTGGTAAGTTCAGACGCGCACGAATAGTGTAATGACTGGGGAACTGTCTCGGGGAATAGCTCGGTGAAAATACAGTACCGGTGAAGATGCCGGTTACCTGCAGTTAGACGAAAAGACCCCAGGAGCTTTACTATAGCTTGATATTGCTGTTGCGTTTGCGCTGCGTAGAATAGATGGGAGAGGTTGAAGGAATGGTTTCGGTCATTCTGGACTCGTCAGTGAAATACCATTCTGCGCGAATGCACCAGCTAACCATAACGGAAAAAACGTTACGGGACCGTATCTGGTGGGTAGTTTTATTGGGGCGATATCCTCCTAAAAAGTAACGGAGGAGTTTATCAAGGTCACCTAGGCGCGAATGGAAACCGTGCCGATAGTGTAATGGCACAAGGTGGCTTGATTGCAAGGCGTACATGCCAAGCAAGCACGAAAGTGGAACATAGTGAACCGACGGTCCGCGTTAGATGCGGCCGGAGATTAACGGATAAAAGCTACCCTGGGGATAACAGGCTAGTTCTGCCCAAGAGTTCATATCGACGGCAGAGTTCGGCACCTCGATGTCGGCTCATCTTATCCTGGAGGTGGAGAAGCTTCCAAGGGTTTGGCTGTTCGCCAATTAAAAAGGTACGTGAGCTGGGTTCAAACCGTCGTGAGACAGGTTGGTCTCCTATCTACTGCAGGCGTTGATTATTGAGGAGAGTTACTTCTAGTACGAGAGGACCGAAGTGAACTGACCTCTGGTCTATCTGCTGTCCTGCCAAGGGCACCGCAGAGTAGCTATGTCGGGAATGGATAACCTCTGAAAGCATCTAAGAGGGAAGCCAGCTCCAAGATTAGTAATCGTTATTAGACCCGTGAGAGATTATCACGTTGATAGGGTTCAGGTGTAAGCGCCGCAAGGCGTTGAGCCGAGAACTACTAATCCGTCGACTCCCGTCAGGGTATCTGTGAAGCACGCATTGTTTGACATACTTACTCGAATTCGTTAAAAAGCAGGGCAGACATGCCGTACCTACCCTTGTTTCTCTCGATGGCGATTGAGGAGCAAGGGAAAGTCTCTCCGGAGAGACGTGGTGCGGCGCAGGGGAGGGTGTGACGGCGAATCCTTGAGAGTGTGGTTTTTTCTTCGGATGACTAGGGTGCCAGACCGCCACCTTTGATCCTTAGGAGATATCCTTAACTCTCGGACTAGCTCCCCCTCCCCGTTCTTCCTGCTTATGACATTGAATCCTTCAATCTGGTGATTTAACGCGGTGGCCACACCTCTTCCCATTCCGAACAGAGCCGTTAAGCACCGTAGTGCCGATGATACTCGCAAGGGGAAAGTAGGTAGTCGCCAGGTTAAAGCATTCAATGACTCATTTTAGATCGTAAAATAAATAGCCCCGCCTCCCGGCGGGGCTATTTATTTTCTGTTACAATATCCGCATGTCTACCTGGGCGACGCGCCGGAAACTCCTCTATTCCTCCTTCGGGATGCTCATCTTGGCGGCCATTCTCGCTCCGCTCTTCTGGTATATCTATCCCAAGCCCTCTTGTTCGGACGGGAAGCGCAATCAGGACGAACAAGGGGTGGATTGCGGCGGCTCTTGCAGCAAGATATGCGCTGCGGCGACACAGCCTCTGCGCGTACTCTGGACTCGCTCCTTCTTCGTCGCTCCGGGAGTAGCTTCGGGCGCTGCTTTTGTACTCAATCCGAATCCCGCTCTCGGTGCTTCAGATGTCAGCTATCGGCTGCGTCTCTATGACACGGAGAATATCCTCATTGCCGAGCGTCGCGGAGTTGCCGACATCCTCCCGAACGCGCAGTTTCCTATCTTCGAAGGTGGTATCCCGGTAGGGAACCGCATCCCTTCTCGCGCTTTCCTTGAGTTCACCAGTGAACCTGCGTGGCGGCCGCAGACGAGCCCGCCGGATCTCTCGATAAGAAATCAGTCCTTTGATGAACAGGCGCTTGTCTTGGAGGCTGATGTGGCTAACCCCGGTGTCAGTACCTTGCGCAACATCGAAGCTATCGGCGTTATCTATGATGAAGAAGACAACGCTATCGGTGCGTCCAAGACGATCATCGATCGTATCGCGGGCGGTGGCACTGCCCACGTGGTCTTCACCTGGCTTGCGCCCTTCACTTCCTCAGCGGTCTCAGAGCGTATTTACTTCTTAGTGCCGCAGGGCGAGTAATCTATGGGACGCGTGCTCGGGGAATACTTCCAGGCGCTGCGCGCTTCGGTGGACTGGGTGCTCTTTGCTGCGCTCGTGCCGATACTCGGCGCAGGGCTTCTCACCATGAACTCCTTCGAGGGGGAGAATTACTTCTTCGAGAAGCAGTTCATTCTCCTTGGTCTAGCGCTTCTCGTATTCTTTTTCGTAGCAGGGATAGACGTGCGGTTCCTACGGCGTACGGGGGTCCTCGTCTTCCTATACCTCGCGACCATCGGCACTCTCCTCGCGCTCTTCGCAGTAGGGTCAGTATTCAAAGGAGCACAGAGCTGGTTCAACCTGGGGCTCTTCGCGGTGCAGCCGTCCGACCCCGCCAAGCTCATCCTGGTGTTGGTTCTCGCCAAGTACTTTTCGCGACGGCATATCGAGATCGCGAACTTTCGCCATATCCTCATCTCCGGCCTCTACGCAGGCCTTCTCTTCGGGCTCGTATTCATACAGCCTGACTTCGGTCAGGCGCTCATCATCGGCTCGGTGTGGTTCGGGATGGTGCTCGTTTCCGGCATCTCAAAAAAACACCTGTTCCTGGTGCTCGGAGGGGCTGCGGTAGCAGCCGTCTGTCTCTGGTTCTTCGTGCTCGCGCCGTATCAGCAGCAGCGCGTGAAGACTTTTCTCCATCCGCTCGCGGACATTCGCGGCGCGGGCTACAACGCGTATCAATCCACCATCGCGGTAGGCTCCGGAGAGCTGTGGGGCAAGGGTATCGGCTACGGCACTCAGTCCAAGCTCCAATTCCTGCCGGAGTATCAGACTGACTTCATCTTCGCCGCTTTTGCGGAGGAATGGGGCTTCCTCGGAGTGCTCGTACTTTTTCTTCTCTACGGTATCGTCATCTTCCGCCTGGTGCGCTCTGCACTCTACGGGGCTACTAATTTTGAAACACTCTTTGCGGCGGGGCTCGCGGTGATCCTGCTCTCGCACTTCCTCATCCATGTCGGTATGAATATCGGGCTGCTTCCGGTGACGGGTGTGACTATGCCGTTCATGAGCTACGGCGGCTCTCATCTCATCACTACCTTTCTCGGGTTAGGTCTCCTCATGAGTATGCGGCGCTACTCCCGCGGGATGCATCGTGAGGACGCCAGCAGGGAATTCCTGGGGATCTAGCGTTCGTATACAGCTACGGTGTCCGTGACGCATCGCTCCAAGGAGAAATCAGCGCGTACTTTTTCTTTTAGGCGTTCGCCAAGGTGAGTTGAATATTCATTGAAAAGCTCGGCAAGCGCATCCGCGATTGAAGCAGTATCTGGCGTGGCAAGAAGAAGGCCAGTCTCTCTCTGTTCGATGATCTCGGGGATACCGCCCGTGGTGGTAGCAATCGTGGGAAGCCCTGCGAACCCTGCTTCAAGGAGGGTGAGAGGCAGGCCTTCTTTGATCGAGGGCAGGAGGAAAGCATCGAAGGCAGAAAGGAGGGAGGTCGCGTTCTTCCGGAAACCGGCGAGGCGGACGAAATCACCTATATTTTTCTCGGCGATGAGGTGTTCCAGTCTCTCTCGTTCTTCTCCGTCGCTGATGATGGTGTACTCGATCTTCTTAGTATGCGTTTCGTTGTATCCAGCCACTGCAAGGATGGCGGCGGAGAGATTCTTGTTGGGATGAAGTTCCGCAATCGTTCCGAGTTGCCAGGCGTCCTTATTCTCTATGCCGAGCTCTTGCTGCGCTTCCTCGCGCGGGAGAAGCATAGGCGCTTCGACTCCGTTGTGGATGGTGACGAGCTTCTTTCTCATGAATGGCCACGCGGATGCTTCTTCCTGATCGGCGCGGGATACCGCGATGACTGTGTGGGCGAAAGCGGCAGTAAGCCAGGAGAAGAATGTGATGAGGAGGCGGGAGAGAAAGAAGCGCTTCTCCCTGGTCGGCCAGCCATGCGCGGTGTAGATGATGCGAGGTACGGAAAGGATGCGTCCGAGGAGGGCGCCCATGCCGCCAGCTTTGGAACTGTTGAGATGGAGGATATCCGGCTTCTCTTCGCGGATGATGCGAGCGAGAGAGAAGAACGCGCGGATATCGGAAGAAAGAGGGCGCATGTCGCGGCCCATGCCGGAGATCGCGCGGAAGGGGATATTAATCTCCCGCAGTCTGTCAGCGAGCAGTCCTGCGGTTCCTGCGGCAACAGATACCTCGTATCCTTTTTCGTGCATGGCGCGAGCCATATTGAAGACGTAGCGCTGGGCGCCGCCCCAATTTGATTTGGTAATCACGAAGAGAATCTTCTTGCTCATAGGTGTGACTTTGGGTGGTCGGGGAGAGTTATCCTTAGGTAACCCTGAAATCGCCCTAAAAGTAACACTTTTTGAACACATTGTCAAAGTGGTGACTCTGTGGGATAATATACCGTATGAAAATTTCTCCGAAGAGCCGCGAGCCCTTCGTACTCCTTGCGGGTGACTTAGCGTGTTTCGCCGTCGGTCTCTGGCTCGCTCTCTATCTCCGCTATCTCGAGGTGCCGAGCGCATCTCTCTGGAGCCTGCACGCCCTCCCGTTCTCCATCCTCTCCGTATTTTGGATCGTGGTTTTCTTCATCGCCGGTCTTTATGAAAAGCACACGCTCTTCTTCAAGAGGAAGCTCGCTCTTCTTCTCGCGAACGCCCAGATCGCGAATGCGGGGATAGCGGTAGCGTTTTTCTATGTGAGCCCTTCCTATGGCATCAACCCTAAGACGAGTCTCTTCCTCTACTTCTTGGTCTCTTCCGGGCTCCTGTTCTTCTGGCGCCTCTATGGTCCGGAACTCCTCGCACTCCGCTCCCGCGAGAAGGCGATACTCATAGGTTCCGGGGAAGATATCGAGGACCTCGCCCGAGAGATTAATCAGAATCCGCGTTACTCGTTCCATTTTCCGGTCATCCTCAAGGACGACCTCTCCGCGCTTCCGGAAGTTCTCGAGAAGAGCGGAGCCTCCCTCATTGTCGCTGACTTTCACGATTCCTCCGTGGCGAGCACTATCTCCTCCGCTCTCTACGGGAAGCCCTCTGTGCGTTTTGTCGATGCGGGTCGCCTCTATGAAGAGATTTTTGACCGCATGCCGCTTACGCTCCTGAAGCCTAACTGGGCGATCGAATATGTGAACGAAGTGTCTCTTTGGTACAGCGCCATGCGCCGTGCCTTCGATATCCTCCTCGCGGCAGTGCTCGGCGCAGTCTCTCTCGTCTTCTATCCCTTCGTCTGGATCGCTTTGAAGCTCCAGGATGGAGGGCCGCTCTTCATTCACCAGGAACGCATCGGCAAGGAGGGAAAATCCGTCCGTCTGATCAAGTTCCGCTCCATGTCCATGTCCGTCGACGACAAGGGCGTGCAGGGTGTGGCTGGCGTAGTGAACAAGGTAACCCCGGTAGGTGCCTTCCTCCGCAAGACCCGTATTGATGAGCTGCCGCAGCTCTGGAATATTCTCTGGGGAGACTATTCGCTCATCGGTCCGCGTCCCGAATTGCCCGCGCTCGTCGCTGAGTATGTCGCCGCCATTCCGTTCTATCACCTCCGTCACCTCATCACTCCGGGCCTCTCCGGCTGGGCGCAGATCTACCATGACGCTCACCCTCATCATGGCGTAGATATCCCCGAGACCCGCCGCAAGCTCTCCTACGATCTCTACTATCTCAAGAACCGCTCCCTCGTCCTCGATCTCAAGATCGCGCTTAAGACCATAAAGACAATCCTCTCTCGCTCGGGCGCGTAGTGTATAATCGGCGACATGGGACAGTCTCAAAAAGCGGTGGTCACTGGAGGTGCTGGATTCATCGGAAGTAATCTCTCCGCCGCCCTCGTCAAAGCCGGATGGGAGGTCTCCATCATCGATAAGGATCCATCGCTTCGCCGAGCGACCTTGCCCAAGGAAGCTGTGCTTCATGAGGTAGATGTGCGCAAGACTGACAAGATCCAGACGATTATGGAAGGTGCGGATGTGGTTTTTCATACCGCCGCTATCCCGCGCGTGCCGTACTCCATCGAGCACCCGGTCGAGACAACCGACGAGAACATCACTGGCACCGTCTCCGTACTTACTGCCGCTGCCCGGGCCAAGGTGCGCCGTGTCGTCTATTCTGCTTCCGGCTCCGCTTATGGATCCCAGGAGACGCTCCCTCTTTCCGAGGGTCTGCCTGCGAACCCGGTGAATCCGTACGGTCTCCAGAAGTATGTCGGCGAACTTTTTGCGCGCATGTGGTCAGAGATCTATGGGATCGAGACCGTCTCTCTTCGCTATTTCAATGTCTATGGTCCTGGACTTGACCCTGAAGGTCCTTATGCGCTCGCCATCGGCAGGTTCCTTTCTGCAAGAAAAAACGGTACACCCATCACTATCTATGGGGATGGTACGGTGACCCGCGACTTTACTCATGTAAGCGACGTGGTGGCAGCAAATCTCCTTGCGGCAGAAAGTCCTCGGGTGGGGAAGGGTGAGGTGGTAAACGTAGGCGCCGGGCGCAACGTTTCCATCAAGGCTTTGGCAGACCTCTTCGGGGGCGAGATCGTCTATGGCCCGGCGCGCATCGAAGCGCATGATTCCATGGCGGACAACAGGAAGGCGCGGGAGCTCCTCGGCTGGGAGCCTAAGGTGAGGCTTGAAGAGGGCATCGCTGAGCTGAAAAGGATCTTCGGGGTGGAGTAGCCTATTTGCATATCGAAGTTGCACAGAGCTGTTTAGCGGCTATACTAGCGCCTATGTGGAAAATACGACTCGGGGCTGCTGCCCTCATCCTTGCTGCCGGCCTCATCGCTGCGTTTGTATATAACTCTGAAACGAAGCCATCCTCCGCTCTCGGCCGGTTCCCCTTCGTCCTTGGTCTCGACCTCAAGGGAGGGGCGCATCTCGTGTATCGCGCGGATACTACCAAGCTCGCGGCAGGGGATGTAGCGAGCTCTATGGAGTCTCTTCGCGGTGTCATCGAGCGCCGGGTCAACCTCTTCGGTGTCTCCGAGCCCTTGGTTCAGGTAGAGCGCTCAGGTCTTCTTACGGGTTCTCCAGAAGAGCGTCTCATCGTGGAGCTCCCGGGAGTCACGGATATCGACAAGGCTATCAAGATGATCGGCGCTACTCCCGAGCTCGAATTCAAGCTCTTGAAGCAGGGAATCTCTCTCGACACGCTCGCAGATCCGGAGGTGTTGAAGAGTGCTTTTGAGGAGACCGGACTCACCGGTCGTCTCCTTGAGCGCACCACACTCGAATTCGATTCGACGAGCGGAGAGCCTCTGGTCGCTCTGCAGTTCAATGATGAAGGTAAGGCGCTGTTCGCCAAGATCACTCGTGAGAACACGGGACGCACTCTCGCCATCTTCCTCGACGGCGCAGCGATATCCACTCCGGTCATCCGCGAATCTATCCCGAACGGACAGGCTCAGATCTTCGGGCAGTTCACTCCGGAGGAAGCGCGTACTCTGGTGCGCGACCTCAACTACGGTGCGCTCCCCGTGCCGATCGAGCTCGTCTCTACCCAGACCATCGGTGCATCCCTTGGTGATGAGGCTACTGCGCGCAGCGTCTACGCGGGTCTCATCGGCTTTGCGCTCATCGCCGCTTTCCTGCTTCTCTGGTATCGTCTCCCTGGTTTTCTCGCGATTATCGCGCTCATCTTCTACGTCTGCCTTAACCTGGCGCTCTTCAAGCTCATCCCGGTGACGCTCACTGCCGCGGGCCTCGCTGCCTTCATCCTCTCCATCGGTATGGCGGTAGATGCCAACATCCTCATCTTCGAGCGCATGAAGGAAGAGCTCCGCAATGGCAGCTTGCTCAATGATGCGGTGCGTGAGGGCTTCGCGCGCGCGTGGCTCTCCATTAGGGATTCAAACCTCTCAAGCATCATCACGGCTGCCATCCTCTTCTGGATGGGTGGCACACCGATCATTAAAGGCTTTGCCCTCGTCTTCGTCATCGGCGTGCTCGTCTCCATGTTCACCGCAATCACTGTGACCCGTACGCTCCTCTTCTCCTTGGGCCTTGGTCTCCGTAAGAACGAGGGCGCGGTCCGCTTCCTCTTCGGTAATGGCTTTTCCAACAAATAATATGTTCATCGTTAAACACCGCGCAGCCTTCTACCTCCTCTCGGTGCTCCTCCTCGTCGCTTCGCTCTCTGCGGTGGCGGTCTTCGGGCTCAACTTCGGCATCGATTTTAAAGGCGGTTCCATCATGGAGGTGGAATATGCCGCCGAGCGTCCGGATATCGAGGTGATCAAGCTCGATCTCGATGTGAACCCCGCTTTCCGCGGCTACTCAGTGCGCCCGACGGGTGAGCAGGGCTTCATCTTGCGCACTCCTTTCCTGGAGGGTAGCGGCCACGCGGATGCCCTGACGGTCCTTTCTCGTGGGGGCACGGTGCCGCTCACGGAGACGCGTTTTGATGCTATCGGGCCTACCGTGGGCAAGGAGCTTCGCACTAAGGCGCTCTTCTCTATCCTGCTCGTGATCCTCGCTATCGTGCTCTTTATCGCTTTCGCCTTCCGCAAGGTCTCTGCACCTGTCTCTTCTTGGAAGTACGGCCTCATGGCGGTGGTGGGCCTCGCGCACGACGTGATCATCCCAGTCGGCCTCTTCGCCGTCCTCGGCCACTACACGGGTGCAGAAGTGGATACACTCTTCGTGACTGCGCTCCTCGTGATCCTCGGTTTCTCCATCCACGACACCATCGTGGTCTTCGACCGCGTGCGTGAGAATCTGCGTCGTAACTCCGAGAAGGGTATCCGGGAGACCTTCGAGGAGACGGTGGGGAAGAGTATCTCCCAGACCTTCGCTCGCTCTATCAATACCTCCCTCACCACCGTCCTTGCACTCGTGGCGCTCTATGTCTTCGGTAGCCACTCTACCCAGCACTTCTCGCTCGCCCTCCTCGTGGGTATCATCGCAGGTACCTACTCTTCGATCTTCATCGCGTCGCCTCTCTTGGTGACTGCGGAAGTGTGGCAGCGGAGGAAGTAGGCGGTGTTCGTATATAAAAAGGGGAGCGCCTGACGATGGGTCGTCAGGCGCTTTCTGCTTCAGCGTTCAATCTTCATCGGCCCTTCTTGTACGCACTTGAAGAAGTACCTTTCTTCTTTGGGCTCGAATTTGATGATGGCGGGGTGGCGGGCGAAGGCTGGAATTGCGGGATCCGCTTGGCAGGGGATCCTGCATACCCGCCTCTTCCTCGTCGTCTCATTGAGTTCGGCCCGCAGTACGCCGGTCCTGCCGACTTCGAAGATACTGCACTCCTCGACCTCTGGGACCGACATCCATCCTGCGGAGCTTGGGGGGAAACCGAGAACCACGAAGGCCAAGATGGCCAGGGAGAAGTGGCGCATGGATCACCTCGGTGGGGGACGGGACTGAGGCATAAAATGCCCTTATTTCAGCCCCTCGTCAAGGGCCCTCCAGGGCTCCTTGACTTAGGGTTCCCCGTGCGTATAATGCATTCCTGCCTCACGAATGGGTGAGGCTTGATGTTTGAAAAAGTTACGACATAGCCCCTCCGCCCTCATCGGCTGCGAGGGGCCAAACAAGACATTGGTCTTGTGCAAGTTGGAGTAGAATTATTCCAAAAAATGATTTCGGATCCTGTCTAATCAACAGGAGTCCTGAGTACCATCGAAACGCATGAGTAAAGACTATCTTTTCTCTTGTTCCGTTCGAACGGATATAGTGTCCCGATACAAGGCGCAAGCTTTGTATCGCGACAACATCTCTTTTATTAGAGTTTGATCCTAGCTCAGGATGAACGCTGGCGGCGTGGATAAGGCATGCAAGTCGAGTGGGTTAGACCCACGGCAGACGAGGTAGTAACACGTAGGAATTTACCCAGAAGTCGGGCATAACCTGCCGAAAGGCAGGATAATTCCCGATAGTCTCGCGAGAGTAAAGATTTATCGCTTCTGGAGAAGCCTGCGCAGTATCAGCTAGTTGGTAGGGTAATGGCCTACCAAGGCGACGACGCTTAGGGGAGCTGAGAGGCTGACCCCCACCGATGGAACTGAGATACGGTCCATACACCTACGGGTGGCCGCAGTCGAGAATCTTCCGCAATGGGCGCAAGCCTGACGGAGCGACGCCGCGTGATTGATGAAGTCCTTCGGGACGTAAAGGTCTTTTATGAGGGAAGAAGTAATTGACGGTACCTCATGAATAAGGGGCTCCTAACTCTGTGCCAGCAGGAGCGGTAATACAGAGGCCCCAAGCGTTATCCGGAATCATTGGGCGTAAAGGGTGTGTAGGTGGTCGTATTAGTCTTCTGTTAAAACCCGGGGCTCAACCCTGGATCTGCGGGGGAAACGGTACGACTAGAGAGTGCGAGAGGCATGCGGAACTCATAGTGTAGGGGTGAAATCCGTTGATATTATGGGGAACACCGAAAGCGAAGGCAGCATGCTGGCGCATTTCTGACACTCAAACACGAAAGCGTGGGTAGCGAATGGGATTAGATACCCCAGTAGTCCACGCCCTAAACTTTGTTTTCTGGCTTTTCGGAGAATCGACCCTCTGAGAGGCGAAGCTAACGCGTTAAGAAAACCGCCTGGGTAGTACGACCGCAAGGTTAAAACTCAAAGGAATAGACGGGGACTTGCACAAGCGGTGGATCATGTGGTTTAATTCGACGTTAAACGAAGAACCTTACCAGGGTTAGAAATCTAGACGAAGCTAAGCCGAAAGATTTAGCGCCTCACAAGGGCGGCTAGACAGGTGGTGCATGGCCGTCGTCAGTTCGTGGTTTGAACTGTTCCCTTCAGTGGGGTAACGAACGCAACCCTCGTTGCCTGTTTCAAGTGTCAGGCGAGACTGCCCCCGCAATTGCGCAGCTTTTCTAAAAAGAAAGGTGCGTAGCTGCGGGGGAGGAAGGAGAGGATGACGCCAGGTCAGCATGCCCTTAGATACCCTGGGCTACACACGTGATACAATGGCCACTACAACGGGACGCAATGGCGCGAGCCGGAGCAAATCCTTAGAAAGGTGGCCCCAATTCAGATTGGAGTCTGCAACTCGACTCCATGAAGCCGGAATCGCTAGTAATCGCGGGTCAGCTATACCGCGGTGAATACGTTCTCAAGTCTTGTACTCACCGCCCGTCAACTCAAGGGAGCCGGGAATACCCGAAGCCCCGCGCAAGCGGGATCACGGTAAGCTCGGTGACAGGGAGTAAGTCGTAACAAGGCACGGGTAGCGGAAGCTGTTCGTGGAATTATTCAAATTGAAATGTCCGGGCGCAAGCCTAGGACTGATCGGCCGATACTTCGCAAGAAGTAGGTAATCGCTCTTAAACCTTAAATTGGAGCGACCGACACCGTACCGGGAAAGGACGGTTAGAACGGAACAAAAGAAAGGATAGTAATACTCGCAAAAACCACCCCAAAAGGGTGGTTTTTGCTTTGTTTGAGAGGGGGTTGACAGATATGTATATTGTGTGTATAGTTAAAACAGCTTAACGTTCCGAAGGGGGAACACCGTGGCAAACTCCGATTCGAAGCTTATCGACTTTGAAGTGGTCAAGAACCACTCACGGGCCTACCTCGAGGGTGAATGCGTTGGTAACGGCAACATTCGCACCTTCCTCGCTCTCCTTCTTCTGCTTTATTTCGCCGCCAGCATCGGTACGTTTCTCGCTGACAGCGAGTACTATCCCTGGCTTCACGGATGGATGAATATCTATCCCTGGCTCCGGTCTCTCCTCGTCTGATCTCGGACCCATCTTGCTCTGCTGCGCGCAACTCCGCGCAGCAGAGCAAGGGGGTCTTTTGTTTTTGTATGTAAACGAATCGCCGCCCGCCGTTCTGAGGAACGGCGGGCGGGGTTGTATCGGTCAGGTGGTGGAGGTTCTGGCAGCAGCTCGCGCAGCAGCCTTCTTGTCGAGGAGATCGCGCGCGGCACGAGCGCTCGCTTGTGCAGAAGGACGGCTGGTCTCTTTTGCAGGCGGCTTGGCCGTCCATGCGACCTTGTCGCTCGGGGTTACCTCTTGGTCTTGCTCTTGGGTCCTAAGGGCCCGGGATGTTCCAGGGCGTGCCTGTCTGGAGCGTCCCTTGTATTGAGTGGTGCGTCCGTTAATCCGTTTGATTGGCATGTGCCCCTGCTCTAAGGTTGAAGGATTGCAAAACTGCCACCAGACCTACTTTGGTCTGGTGGCAGTCTATTCCTGCTATTCTCTAGATGCAATAGGTGGGCAGCGGCGCAAAGCCGTTGAAGCCGACGGAGGAATAGCTCGAGGTATATGCACCGGTCGCATGGATGCGGATGCGGTCACCCACCCTCATCGAGAGCGGCAGCTGATACTGGAACTTCTCGTAGAGGATATCTACGGAATCGCAGGAGGGACCGGCGAGGATCACGGGGGCGGTGGGGCCGCTGCGCCCGATCACTTCGATGCGGTATTTGATGGCTTCGTCGTGCGTCTCGGCGAGACCCCCGAATTTTCCGATATCGAGGTAGACCCAGCGGACATCGTCTGTGTAGGACTTCTTAGATATAAGGACGATCTCTGTCTCGATAGTGCCGGAGTCGCCGACGAGCGAGCGACCTGGCTCGATGATCATCTGCGGCTGCTCTGTCCTGAAAGACTTCGTCATCGCATCAGAGATCGCGGCGGCATAGGCCTCTACTGGTTCGATGTCGTTCTGGTAGTGTGCAGGGAGTCCTCCGCCGATGTTGACCATGGAGAGGGTGATACCAGCCTCTTTGAGCGAGGTGAATAGTTCAGAGGCTTCGCGGAGTGGCGTATCCCACTGATCCAGACGAGTCTGCTGTGAGCCTACGTGGAAGGAAACTCCGTGCGGCTCTAAGCCGAGTTCCTGCGCTTTGATGAGGAGATCGCGGGCCATACTTATCTCGCAGCCGAATTTGCGTGAGAGCGGCCACTCTGCGCCTTCATTGCTGGTGAGTATCCGACAAAAGACTTTGGATCTCGGGGCCACTCGCGCGATCTTCAGGAGTTCCTCTTCGGAATCGAAGGCGAAGAGGCGGACGCCTTGCTCGTAGGCGAAGGCGATATCGCGCTCCTTCTTGATGGTGTTGCCGTAGGAGACCTGGTTCGCCTCTGCGCCGGCTCCGAGGACGAGCTCTATCTCGGCAGGGCTCGCGACGTCGAAGGAGGAGCCGAGTCCTACGAGGAGACGGACCACCTCTGGCTCTGGGTTGGCTTTCACTGCGTAAAAGACCTCCGCTTTCGGCAGGTTGGTGCGGAGGGATCTGTAGTTGGCGGCGATGACATCCAGGTCGACAGCCAGGAAGGGCGTCTGGGGATTCTGCTCTGCGATCAGTCGTGACAGTTTATCCGGCGCGGCGATAGGGGAGCTTTTGAGGCTTTTTTTCTGCTGGCGGTTCTTAGTAGTGCTTGGTATCCAAGGGTACTCGACGACCTCCGTCTCGTATTCCTTCTGTGGGGGGTGATCCATTTCCTCTTAGAGAATTTTCCTCCGCTCGTTCCGTCTCCAGTACGTCGGTGACCGTCTGTTTGAAGGAGGCTAAAAAATTGGTAACGCCGCTTATCATACATTCCGTGGCCCTGAGCACAAGGGGTGGATAACCAAGAATCCCTCCTTGGGTTCAATTGTCACCTACCCTCCTTTCTGTTATATTCCTCCGACAAGCGAGTGTAGCTCAGTGGTAGAGCATTTCACTGATAATGAAAAGGTCGAAGGTCCGATTCCTTCCACTCGCACCATATGAAAGAAGGAGAAGAGCATTTTGTTGGCAAGGTATCGTGCAAAGGGGTCTTGGTTTCTCCGAACGGGAAAGTAGTGGTCTGTCGGAACGCGCATGACCAGGATTTCTGGGATCTTCCTGGGGGAGTCTTGAATGCGGGGGAGACTTTGGAGATTGGCCTAGCTCGGGAGATCCGCGAGGAGATAGGGGTAGAACCCACCATAGGGGAAGTAATCTGGGCAGGGACTTTCATCAAGCGAAAGACCGGTCTTCAAACTGTGGCGATTGCCTTCCGAGGTTCTCTGGATGAAAGCACTCAGTTTTCTTTTGACGATGGGGAGATTGCTGAGGTTCGCTGGATAGGGAAGGAAGATCTTAAGGAAATCACGCTTTTTCCTGAATATCACAAGATCTTGGAGAATTTTTTCGCTTAACTCCTAGGAACCCCTGCCCTTCTCTGGTTGTTGACGTCAGGAAAGGGTGGAATAATTCAGAGACATGCTGTCGGATCGGTTGTCCTTCAATTCTCAGGCTGCCGCTAAGGATATCGGTCCCAATCTTTTTATATGGGGCGCGGGTTCCAGTGGCCGGATGGGTCTTGGAGATACGGCCGACCGCTCCTCTCCAGTGCAACTTGCGGGCACTTGGAGCGCGATAACGCTCGGTAACGCTCACTCCATCGGTTTTCGACCAGATGCTTCCATGTGGCTATGGGGGGCTGCTGCCAACGGGAGGAACGGTCTTGGAGATACTCTTGATCGCTCCTCTCCCACGCAGATCACTGGTACATGGAGTGCCGCTTCTCTTGGTAACACCCATTCAATCGCGCTGAAGCCAGACGGCTCGCTCTGGGGATGGGGTAATGGCACAAGCGGACGACACGGTCTTGGGGTCATAATAGACCACTCTTCTCCGGTGCAGATCGCGGGGACTTGGAAAAGCGTATCTCTTGGCATCGCCTTCGGCTCAAGTGTGAGATCGGACGGAACGTTGTGGGTGTGGGGTGCGGGTACTAACGCGAGACAGGGTCTTGGAAATACTTTGAATCGCTCCTCTCCAGCGCAGCTCGCTGGAACATGGAAAATCGTAGAACTTGGCGGCGCGTTCGGTGCTGCCTTAAGACCTGATAACTCTCTGTGGGTCTGGGGAGCTGGAGCGCTTGGGAAGCTCGGTCTTGCTGATACTGCTGACCGTTCTTCTCCGGTGCAGATATCTGGCTCGTGGAGTATGGTGGCCGCTGGAGCAAATCACACAGCTTCCATTAAAGACGATGGTTCTCTGTGGATCTGGGGCACTGGTGCGAGTGGTCGCTTGGGGCTCGGGGATACTATTGACCGTTCTTCTCCAGTGCAGCTTGCGGGCACCTGGGTTTCTGTTTTTGCAGCGAATTTTCATACATCTGCTTTAAAAGCCGATGGTTCATTGTGGCTTTGGGGGCATGGGTTGAATGGCAAGCTAGGCTTTGGAAATGCCAATTACACCTCCTCTCCTGTACAGCTCCCTGGTACGTGGCTGCCCTCCTTGCCGGTATACGGAACCATTGTCAGCTCATTTTCCAAATGGTCGGCTTGAGTGGAGATGCTCTTTCCTAAGGAGTCATTCGGCATGTTAGGATGTTTCCTATGAACCGAACCGCTAAATGGGTATGGGGCGTTATCACCGTTCTCATCATCGGAGGACTCCTAGCCTGGTACGTCATCGATGCCCGCACGCCGGGACAGTATGACGGCCTTGCCTTGTGTCTCAAGGAGAAAGGGGTGACCTTCTATGGAGCGTTCTGGTGCCCGCACTGCAAGGAGCAGAAGGCGCTCTTCGGTGCCAAGTCGGCCAAGCTTCTCCCGTATGTGGAGTGCTCCACGCCGAACGGCAAGGGGCAGCTCAAGGTCTGCACGGATGCTGGCGTTACCGGCTATCCTACCTGGCAATTCGCGGACGGCACGAGGGATGCTGAGACGCTTACTCCTGCCATCCTTGCCGAGAAGACAGGATGTCCGCTGCCTGCTTCCAATTAAGTCCTTATGGCAGAGAACGCAGCTCTCATCACCACGATCCTCTCTTTCGCTACTGTTGTGGCGGACATCGCGCTTGTCGCAGTATTTGCGGGGATGCTATTCGGGAAATATCCGCAGGATTATCTGCCTGCCTCGCTCGTGCGGCCCATGCTCCTCTGGGGGGCACTCATCGCTCTCTTCTCCTTCGTCTTGAGTCTCTACTATTCAGAGATCGTCGGTTTCGAGCCATGCACGCTCTGCTGGTGGCAGCGCATCTTCATCTATCCGCAGGTGGTCCTCTTCTTCATTGCCTGGCTTCGGAGAGATAACGGGATCTGGCGCTACACGCTCCCGCTCTCCGTTTTCGGCCTCTTCTTCGCTGGGGCGCACTGGCTTCTCCAGACCTTCAATCTCTCTCTGCTTCCGTGTGCTGCGAATGGCCCCGATTGCTCCAAGATCTATTTCCAGGAATTCGGTTACGTGACCTTCCCGGTGATGGCAATCAGCGCGCTTCTGATGTTGCTTGCTGTTTCTCTCGTTTCTCGTTCTTTTGAAAGTCGGGGCTAGTCCGACATCGGGGTTTCCGCTAGTATGGGCGGGTCATTGTGGATTTTGTGGGCGAGTGGCGAAATTGGTAGACGCGCTACGTTCAGGTCGTAGTTCCCGCAAGGGATTGGGAGTTCGAGTCTCCCCTCGCCCACAAAGTGCATAATCAAGAACTTTAGGCTTTTTATTTATGCAAAAAAGAATCCTCCCCGTTATCTTCGGCACGCTGCTTCTCGACATGATCGGTATCGGGATGATCATTCCCATTATTCCGATCATCTTCACCGATCCAGCTTCTTCGCACTTTATTCTGCAGGGCTATTCGCAGAGTGCGCAGTTTCTCATTGCAGGGCTCGTGACTGCTTTGTTCGGATTGATGCAATTCATCGCAGCGCCGCTCTTAGGCGAGCTCTCTGACGTCTATGGCCGCAAGCGACTCCTTATTACCGGCGTCGCGGTCCTTGCGCTTTCTCAGCTTCTCTTTGGTTTCGGCGTCGAGACAGCTTCGCTCGCACTCCTCATCGTGAGCCGTATCGTGGCGGGTATCGCGGGGGCGAACTTCAGCATCGCGCAGGCGACGATCGCGGACGTGACCGAACCCAAGGATCGGGCCAAGAACTTCGGGCTCACCGGGGCTGCTTTCGGCATCGGCTTCATCCTCGGTCCGCTCCTCGGGGGATTGATCGCTGGGTATTTTCATAGCGCGTCTGCGCCGTTCTGGTTTGCAGGAGCGCTCGGCATCCTCAACGTCCTCTTCCTGTATTTCTTCCTGCCGGAGACACGCCGCACTCCTGCTGCTGAGAAGCGCAGTTTCCACATTCTGAAGGGGATTCAGAATATAAAGGCGGCGTTCGATGATCACGATGCCCGGCCAGTATATCTCTCGAGCTTTCTCTATATGGCGGGCTTCGCTTTCTTCACTTCCTTCATCTCCATCCTCTTGGTAAACCGCTTTGGCTTCGATGAGAAAGGTGTCGGCACCTTCTTTGCTGTTACTGGCTTCTGGATCGTCTTCACTCAGCTCGTGATCCTGCGTATCCTCTCCGGAAAATTTGCAGAGAGGAAGATCCTGAAAGTGAGTATTTTCTCAGTAGCGGCTATGCTCGCGCTTTATCCCTTCATGCCCGAAGCACTCTACCTCTTCGTGCTCATGCCGTTCTTCGCTATCCCGCAAGGTCTCACTATGGCCAACATGAGCGCGCTCGTCTCAAAGAGCGTCTCTGCGGACCGGCAGGGAGCAGCACTCGGCATCAATGGCTCCCTCATGGCGCTCGCTCAGGGAGTGATCCCGGTGGCCGCCGGTCTTGGCGGTGGATTCCTCGGCTTGAACGCTCCGTTCCTCGCGGGTTCCGCCCTCATTTTCCTCTCTTGGGGTATCCTCTTCGTGTTCATGCGACGAAATTAAAAAACGGCCGTCCTCATCGGACGCCGTTACCTTCCGGGGCAAGGGTTGCGCTGAACCCTCGCCCCCGGTTGTGTTCCTAGCTCTACGGCTTCTTGGTCTTAGCCAAGAGACAATTTTGGACGACAAGATCATCTCCATAGGGAGGAGGGATCTTTTCGCCTTCGTCTCGTGGCCCGCGTTCTCTTCCGAAGGGAAGAGGTGCGCCGTTATCGCCGAGTTCCAGTGGATGTGCGACCAGAGGTTTGTCCAGACCACTCATCGTTTTAGTCCCCTAAGCTAGAAGTCTATGGTTACACGTTGGCCCCGGTTCACAGAAAAACAGGAAGGCCAAGCTTCACCATAACTCCGCAGCCAGCGCAAAGTCAATCCCGTTTAACGAGGCTGGTCTGGGCAAAGAGCCGTATGGTGGATATAGTGTCTCCTATGAATCCTGCGGACTATAAATCGTTTTTCAAAGGGAAGCGCATTACCCTCATGGGCCTAGGCCTTCTCGGCCGCGGTGCAGGGGATGCTGAGTTCCTGGCCAAGTGCGGAGCTGTGCTCACGGTGACCGATCTCAAGAGCGAGGAGGAACTTCGCCCTTCGCTTACGAAGCTCAAGAAATACAAAGACATCCGCTATGTCCTGGGGAAGCATGATATCGCAGATTTTCATAACGTTGATTTGGTGGTGAAGAATGCCGGTGTGCCGCTCCATTCTCCCTACATCGCGGAAGCGCATGCGCAGGGGATACCAGTGGAGATGAGTGCCTCACTCTTCGCGCGCTTTGCACCAGGGCCGATCGTGGGTGTCACCGGCACTCGCGGAAAATCCACCATCACGCATCTGGTGTATGAGATGCTCAAGGCCTCAGGAAAAAAAGTGCACCTCGGCGGCAATGTCCGTGGCGTCTCTACTCTGGGTCTTTTACCCAAGGTGAAGCCGGGCGATATTACCGTCCTTGAGCTCGACTCCTGGCAGCTCCAGGGCTTTGGCGAAGCCAGGATCTCTCCCCAGGTCGCCGTCTTCAGCAATCTGCTCGAGGATCACCGCAACTACTACAAGAGCGACCCGGAGCAATATTTCAAGGACAAGGCGCAGATCTTCCTGCATCAGGATAAAGGGGGTGTACTGGTGGCGGGCCGCGGGATTGCCAAGCAGATCCGTACCATCGTTAAGGAGCATGAGTGGAAGGGGAAGCTGATCCTTCCTTCGGAGCTACCGCCTTCCTTCAAACTCGCTATTCCCGGGGAGCACAACCGGGAGAACGCAGCGCTTGCTGTGGAAGCTGTCCGCGCGCTCGGCGTGCCGGAGAATGTGATGCGAGAGACGCTGGCTAATTTCATCGGTCTTCCGGGACGCCTCGAATTCGTGCGCGAGGTGCGCGGGGTCAAAGTGTACAACGACACCAACGCCACTACGCCGGATGCGACTCGTGCAGCGCTCGCCGCTCTCGCCCCACAGAAACCCATCCTCATCATGGGCGGGGCGGACAAGGAGCTCGATATGAGTAAGCTCCTCTTGGTCCTGCCGAAGCATACGAAGAAGATAATCCTCCTGCCGGGAACGGGGACGGATAAGCTGGTGCTTTCTGCGGTGCTTGAAAAGAAGGTTGTGCGAGTAACCAATCTCTCGGGGGCGATACGCGAAGCCTTCGATGCCACTGAGAAGGGGGACGTCATCCTCTTCAGTCCGGCTTTTGCGTCCTTCGGTCTCTTCCAGAATGAATACGATAGGGGAGAGAAGTTCCTGAAGCTCATCAGGGCGCTCAAGTAGGGTCATTTGCTATACTCCTTTCCGTGGAAGAATCTCTCACACAGGCGAAGCGGATACACCTCATTGGCATCGGAGGGATCGGTATCTCCGCGCTCGCACGGCTCCTGCATCACGAGGGTCGTGTGATCTCCGGCACGGAGGATAACGAAAGCGCGGCGACGCTTGATGAGCTCCGTGCTCAGGGAGTCTCCATCTCCCTTGACCTAGATCCCAAGGCGCTCCCTTCCGCCGATTGCTACATATATAGCGACGCCTGGCTCACCAAGCATCCGGCGGTGCTTGAAGAAGCGCGCTCGCGCGGCGTGCCCACGCTCTCATATTTCGAAGCCCTTGGGAAAGCGACCCGTGGGTATTACCTCTTTGCCGTCGCGGGTACTCACGGCAAGACGACCACGACTGCCATGCTTACCGATATATTGGAGGAGGCAAAGCTTGATCCTACGGCAGTTGTGGGATCGCTGCGCGTCAAGACCAAGAGTAATTTCCGCCCAGGCGGTGGAAAATATTTCGTGGTGGAGGCGGACGAATACATGAGGCACTTCCTCTACTTCTCTCCGCAGGTGCTGGTCATCACCAACATTGATCGGGATCACCTCGATTACTACAGGGATCTTGAAGATATCCAGAGCGCCTTCCGCGAACTTGCGCTCAAAGTGCCTGAAGACGGCTTCGTCGTCTGCGATACGGCGAACCCCCATCTGTTTCCTGTCATTGAGGGGCTCAGGGCTACGGTCGTCAATTATGCTGAAGCGGGGGAAATCCCGCAGCTCAAGCTCCCAGGCAAACACAATATCGCGAATGCTAAGGCTGCACTCTCTGCCGCGCGAACTGTAGGAGTGAAAGACGATGTGGTATTGCCCGCACTCGCTTCCTTTGAAGGTACCGCACGGCGCTTCGAGTATAAGGGTGAGACTCCTGCGGGAGCCTT
This sequence comes from Candidatus Parcubacteria bacterium, assembly GCA_021414235.1. Classification (NCBI taxonomy): domain Bacteria; phylum Candidatus Parcubacteria; species Candidatus Parcubacteria bacterium. Next base: position 60,283 of record JAIOOV010000003.1, on the reverse strand, counting down.
TGTCTATGACGATTACGCGCACAACCCTCCTAAGGTACGAGCGGCGCTCGAAGGTACGCGGGAGAAGTATCCGGATCGCCGCATTGTGGCGGTCTTCCAGCCGCACCTCTATAGCCGTACGCGGCTCCTGCTTCCGGAATTCGCGGAGAGCTTCGGGGATGCCAACGAAGTGATTGTGCTCCCGATCTATGCCGCGCGCGAGCAGGATGACGGGTCCACCTCTTCCGAGATGCTCGCTGACGAACTCGGAAAGCGCGGAGTCAAAGTTTCTCCGCTTTCCTTCATTGAAGCGGAAGAATATCTCAAGAGCACGCTTGGTCCCTCTGATCTTGTACTTACGCTTGGCGCTGGCGAGGCGCACAAGGTAGGTGAAGCTATACTTTCATAAATCTATGGCTACTCTCTCCGTCGTTGCGACACCGATCGGGAATTTAGAAGATGTTTCTCCGCGCGCGCTTCGCATATTGAAAGAAGTTGACATGATCCTCTGCGAGGATACGCGGCTCACCCGCAAGCTCCTCTCTCATTACGATATCCATACGCCGACGCTCTCATATCATTCGAATTCCGATGAGGCCAAAGAAGAGAAGATCGTCGAGCTTTTGAAAGAAGGAAAGAATTTAGCGCTCGTCTCGGACGCCGGGACGCCTGCGATCTCGGATCCCGGCGCTAAGCTTGTGGCTGCTATCCGTACCTCGCTTGGCGCGGAAGTTTCCATCATCGCCATCCCCGGACCCTCCGCCCTCACCGCAGCACTCTCTGTCTCCGGTCTTCCGTCTTCTGACTTCCTGTTCTTAGGATTCCTGCCGCACAAGAAGGGGAGGAACACGCTGTTTGCAGAGATCGCCGATTCCACCCGTACGGTGGCCTTCTATGAATCCCCACATCGTCTCGAAAAGACGCTTGATGCGCTCGTAGAGAAGCTCGAGCCCACGCGTACTCTCGTGGTCTCCCGCGAGATATCCAAGATATATGAAGAAGTCGTCTCTGATTCGCCAGAGAAGGTGAGGGCGTATTTCCTCGAGAATCCAGAGAAAGTGCGGGGTGAATTCGTGCTGATGGTGAGCGGTCGCGCCTAGCGCAGAAAAAAGCGCTGTCGTATAATCGTGTGATGTATAGACAGCTTGTTACTACGCTCGGCGTCTTGGTGGCCATCATGCCGTTCCTAGGGCTTCCGGGTTCCTGGAAGACCCCTCTGTATTTCATCCTCGGCGCGGGAATCGCTTCTGCGAGCTACTACTCGGGCGTACCCAAGAAGAAGCACGTGCCAGGGAAGCCCATCATCGTACGTCGTTCTCGCAAGGAGTTCAGCGGATCTTCCCAGAGTAATCAGTCGGCTCCTCTCCATCCGTCTTCGGAAGCGTAAGTCATGCGATTTCTTCCGATCATCGCTTTACCCGCTCTTCTCCTCCTTGCGGGTGTCTCTGCTTTTCCATATCTCACCCCTATTACCTACGAGAATGCTCCGGCGGCTGCAGCTGAAGTATCCGTAGCAAGCTCGACTCCTCTAAAGCCGACTCTTCCTGCCGCCAAGCATCTACCTGCTCCGGAACCTCTCAAGGCCATCTACATGAGCCAGTGTGTTTCTGGTACTCCATCCATCCGCAACGGCCTGGTGAAGCTAGTGGAAGATACAGAGCTTAACGCGATCATCATCGATATCCGCGATTTCACCGGCAAGATCTCCTTTCCTACGGACAATCCGCTATTGAAGGATTCCGTCTCCGACGCCTGTGGCGCCAAGGATATGAAGGAGTTCATCGCTTCGCTCCATGAGAAAGGCATCTTCGTCATTGGTCGCATTACCACGTTCCAGAACCCCTACTACACTTCGCAGTATCCGGAGCAGGCGGTACAGAAGAAGAGCGGGGGAGTCTGGAAGGACAACAAGGGGCTCGCCTTCGTGGATGTCGGTGCTCGTCCGTACTGGGATCACGTAGTGGAGCTCGGCAAGATTTCCTACGAGCTCGGCTTCGACGAGCTCAATTTCGATTACGTACGCTTCCCCTCCGACGGCCCCATGGCGGAGGCGGATTACACTTGGAGCAAGGGTAAGAGCAAGCCAGAGGCGCTCGAGGAGTTTTTCAAATATCTCAGTGAGAAGCTCCGCCCGACGGGCGCAGTCCTCTCCGCGGATCTCTTCGGCATGACCGCCACTAATGTGGATGATCTCAACATCGGCCAGGTTTTGGAGCGCGCGCTGCCGTACTTCGACTACATCTATCCGATGGTCTATCCCTCGCACTATCCCACAGGCTTCAACGGCTACAAGAACGTGAATGCTAATGCCTACAACATCGTGCAGTTTTCCATGAAGAGAGCAGCGGACCGCGCGGCTGGCACTACGACTATTGTGGCAGCCCTCACTCATACCTTAATCGCTTCGACTTCGCCGCAGCTCTACGCTAAGCCTTCATACGATCGTACGAAGATGCGCCCCTGGCTCCAAAGCTTCGATTACCCGGTACCCTACACTCCGGAGATGGTGAAGGCGCAGATACAGGCGACGTATGACGCAGGGCTTACGTCCTGGATCTTCTGGGATGCGGCGAATAAATACACGAGTCTGCGGCAGGTTTTAGAGAAGTAACCGAAGGCTTGCCTATTCGAAGTCGAAGAGGGTAATATCGGCCTCTGCTCTTTCCTGGAGGATTCTGATCGAAATCGATGAATTGCCGCTCGAAGCCCTCCAAGCTATCTGGGGAGGCTACGTCGGACGCATGGATCCCCGCCATGTGGGCGAAATGATAGAGGTGTTGGAGAGTGGAAAGCCGCTTGTCGGCTACTCGCCGGGCCTTGCTCAGATGGAGCCCGTCTACCGAGAGATGGTCAAACAGTACGATCGTACCCACAACCGGTGGAAATTAAGATGATCAGAAGGGACCCCGCTGAAAAGTGGGGTCCCGAATTATTTTTGGTATACTATCTGGGACTTTCTTTCTATGGACGACAATCGCATCACCTATTTCGGCCTGACCGACACGCGCAATAAGAAGGTGCCCTTCGGCATCAAGGCGGTGGACCGTACCAAGCACGTCTACGTCATCGGCAAGACGGGCATGGGTAAATCGACCCTGCTCGAGAACATGGCAATCCAGGACATCCAGAATGGGGATGGTCTCGCCTTCATCGACCCGCACGGCGGCACTGCGGAGAAGCTCCTCGATTACATACCGGAAGATCGCGTGAAGGATGTTTTGTATTTCGCGCCCTTCGACATGGAGTACCCCATCGGCTTCAACGTCATCGAGGATATCGGTGCGGATCGTCGTCATTTAGTGGTCTCCGGTCTCATGAGTGCCTTCCACAAGATCTGGGAGGATGCCTGGTCTGCGCGTATGGAGTACATCCTCCAGAACACGGTGCTGGCTCTTCTTGAATTCCCCGGCGCCACCATGATGGGTATCAACAAGATGCTCACGGACAAAGCGTTCCGCAACAAGGTGGTGGAGTCGGTGAAGGATCCCGGAACCAAATCCTTCTGGGTGGATGAGTTCGCCAAGTATACGGACAAGTTCGCAGCGGAGGCGACCCCTGCCATCCAGAACAAAGTGGGACAGTTCACCTCTAATCCGCTCATCCGCAATATCGTGGGTCAGGAGAATTCCACCTTTGATATCCGTAAGATGATGGATGAGAAGAAGATCCTCATCATCAACCTCTCTAAGGGCAAGGTGGGGGAGAGCAATGCCAATCTCCTCGGTAGCATGCTCATTACCAAGATATATCTCGCGGCCATGAGCCGCGCGGATGTGCCGGCAGACAAGCTCGCTAAGCTCCCGAATTTCTATCTCTACGTGGACGAATTCCAGTCCTTCGCCAACGAGTCCTTCGCAGACATCCTCTCGGAGGCGCGCAAGTATAAGTTGAATCTGACCATCGCCCATCAGTACGTGGAGCAGATGTCGGAAGAAGTGCGTGCCGCAGTCATCGGCAACGTCGGTACCCTGATCGCCTTCCGCGTGGGGGCAATCGATGCAGAGCTCTTCGAGAAGGAGTTCGCTCCACACTTCCTGGCCGAAGACATCGTGAACCTAGGGATACGCCAGATATATCTTAAGCTCATGATCGACGGAGTCAGCTCTACGCCTTTTTCTGCCACTACCATGCCGCCGATACCCGCTCCCGCGCTTTCTTTCAGGGATAGTGTCATCGCTAATTCGCGCATGGTCTATGCTAAGCCGCGTGCACAGGTGGAGGTGAGTATCGCTGAACAGACCCAGTCGTCTGCGGTGGTGGCGAGCCTCAAGCCGAAAGAGGCTGCTGGTCCTTCGGCTTCCACCTCGGCTCCGCGTCCGACTCCTATAGCTACGCCTCGTCCGCCTTCTGTGAGGGAAGACGCCCCTCGCGTTCCGTCCGCGCTGGTGCGCGAAGCAGAGCGCGAGAATTTTGAATCCAAGCAGCATCTCACTGGCCTTCGTGCGGTGCTTGCTTCTGTGGTAAAGGAAGACGCTTCTTCCATACCGTCTATTCCCAAAGTGCCTCCCGCTGCGGCACCCGCTCATCGACCTCCCGTAGAGAAACCCTCCGTCGTTCGTCCGCCGGAGATGCCGAGACCGCCACGCGACTCGTCTCCTCCGAGGTCAGAGAGCCAGACGCCTGCGCCTCAAGCCCCGCGTCCTCCTGTGACTAAAACGGCCCCGAGTCGTTCATCCGAGCCTTCCCAGAACGAAAGCCTCAGGAAACCTCCCCAGCCGAAAGGGGAAGTCCGCGGCGGCAAGACCGCCAACAAAGAGCTCCTCCATGCTGCGCTCCAGGAGGCCCTCAAGAAACAGAATCCAAGCGGCCTAGCTTCTGCTCCGAAAGCGACTCCTGTTCCCCCTAATCCGCTTCCGAAGGAAGAGAGAAGGGAAGATCCTCCTGAGTCGAATCAAGCCGCTGAGCGTCCTGCCCCAAGACCCAAGGCTTCGCATGTACGCGAAGTACCCGAAGACGAACTCAAGCGCCTGCTCGAATAGTTTCGAAGCGGCGCGGTCTATGTTCACGCGAATTTCGCTGATCATCGCCATAGCTCTCCCACTCTCTGCCTCCGCGCAGGTAGAGTTCAGCGAGGTTATGTACGACCTCGAGACCGGGGGTGATAGTGGGCGGGAGTGGGTGGAGATACGCAATAGCGGGAGCTCAGCTATAGACGTCTCCGACTATCGCTTCCGTGAAGCCGAGACCAACCACGCTCTGACCCTCTCCCAGGGGGACGCGATGCTTGCTGCGGGAGGTGTCGCCATTATTGCGGATAACCCCGCTAAGTTCCTGACGGATAATCCGTCGTTCTCAGGAACTATCTTCGATAGTTCTTTCTCCCTTTCTAATACTGGAGAGACGCTCGTACTGAAGGACACTGCTCTCCTTGATATTGATCAGTTCACCTATTCCTCAGAGATGGGTGCGGCAGGTGATGGCAAGAGTTTGCAAAAGTCAGAGGGAAGCTGGATCGCAGCGCTCCCGACGCCTGGATCCGCTCTCTCTTCATCTTCCGCAGGAAGCTCGAGTAGTTCCACAGAATCTTCCTCTGCCGATACTTCCACAGAGACTTCCTCGACTACTCCATCAGTAACCCAATCGAGCGCCCCTGTCTCGGGCAGCTCTTCCAAATGGCCTACTAAGCCGCAGATCTATTCCTATGCAGGGGATGACAGAGCGGTAACCGTAGGCACTCCGGAGGAGTTCATAGGAGAGGCGCTCGGGATTGATAAGAAGCCGCTCCAGAATGCCCGCTATCTCTGGAACTTCGGGGACGGAGCGTACGCTGAAGGGAAGCATGTCCTCCATACCTACCACTATCCCGGCAGTTACGTTGCCACCCTCGATGTCTCTTCTGGAGAGTTCTCGAACTCTGACAAGCTCATCGTAACAGTGGCCACTGCGGACCTCTCTCTGCGGAGCGGGCGGGATTCGCTCGGAGGGTACCTAGAGATTGAGAACCGGGGAAGCGAGGAAGTGGACCTCTCGTATTGGCAGTTCCTCTCGGGAGGGAAGTTGTATACTCTTCCGAAAGATAGTTTCCTTCTCGCGAAGAAGAGTGTCCGTTTCCCCGAAGGGGTGACCTCACTTCCTTTCACTCCTTCTGCAGAACTTCGCTATCCAAACGGGACTCCCGCTCTCACGAGCACTGCAGAGGGCATTATCTCCGTTGTTCCTACTCCAGCTCCTTCCTCTGTTGTTGTTTCTTCGGTTGCTACGCAGCGGTCTGCGCCGAAGATCTCTCCGGAGGCTCCTACCAGGGTTTCTGTGCCCGAACGCTCTTCTCCTGTTGTAGCGGCTGTGGCCGCCGCATCTCTTCCGACGACGACTGCTGCCTCATCGCACTTGGGGGAGTATAAGTGGTTCTATCTCTTAGGAGCGCTTCTCGGCTCTACTCTGCTCGGTGTCTTCTGGCTGGGACGGGCGGGGAGGCAAGAAATTGAAGGTCTGTACTAATCACTCCTCTCGGGGTTTACTTTCCCTATGTCCGATACTAAGTCGCGCCGAGTCATCGCCTTCTCCCTTTCCTACGATCCGTTCTGGGGAGGAGCGGAGGTGGCTATCAGGGAGATCACTTCAAAACTCCCTGATTATCAATTCGACCTCATCACCGCTCTTCTCGACGGGAATTCCCCGCGCGTCGAAGAGAAGGGAAATATCCGCATTCACCGGGTCGGCTTCGCCAAGCGAAACCCGGCTCCTTCGGACCTCCTTCGTTTGCCCTGGTATCTCACTAAGGTGTTCTATCCGCCGCTCTCTTTCTTCAAGGCGTGCCGGCTCATCATGAAAGAACGTCCGGCTTTTCTCTGGGCGGTCATGTCATACAACGCCATCGGAGCATCTTTGGCCTCGATGCTTTTCCGCGTACCGCTCCTCATTACTCTCCAGGACGGAGACAGTGTAGAGCATATGTTCAAGCGCGCGCGTATCCGTCCCTTTGTCTGGCTCATCCGCTCCGCCTTCAAGCGCGCTCGCGCGGTACAGGCGATCTCACGCTATCTCGCAGGTCTCTCCAAGTCTCTTGGCTTCAAAGGAGAACCGGTGGTCGTACCGAACGGAGTTGATCTCAGGGTACTTAGTGAAGTGGACGCGAAAGAGACCGCGGCTCTTCGCGAGTATCTGAAGCTTCCGGAGCAGGGCACTATCCTGGTGACCACTTCGCGTCTTGTTCCTAAGAACGGCGTTGAATATGTGATCCGTGCGATGCCGGAGCTTCCTGAGGTAATTTTTGTCATCGCTGGCGACGGTCCTCTCCGTGCAGAGCTCGAAGAACTGGCTCGCTCGCTCGGTGTAGAGGAGCGTGTCAGATTCGCCGGTGCTCTCGCTCACAAGGATGTCGCTCCATTCTTGAAGCTGGGCAGTATCTTCATCCGTCCTTCTCTCTCAGAGGGCTTGGGTATCTCTTTCCTCGAAGCGATGGCTGCAGGTGTTCCTATCATCGCTACTCAGGTGGGCGGTATCTCCGATTTCCTGTTTGATCCCGAGAAAGATGCCGGGGCAGAACCTACAGGGAGAGCGGTGGAGCGTAAGGATGTCCCGAGCATTGTCCGCGCGGTGCACCTCTACGAAGGGGATAGGGAGATGACCGAGCGTATCCGCAAGAACGCTCGCGCTGCCGCCGAGAAGTATGACTGGGATCTCATCGCGGCGAGGATGAAAGAGGAAGTCTTCGACAGGCTTTCTTAGGCGTGTCATAATCAAAAAACTATGCGGGTGCTCATCGCCACCGGACTCTTTCCTCCTGATATCGGAGGTCCCGCTACCTACAGCGCCATGCTCCTCCGGGAGCTCCCTAAGAGGGGGATCGCCGTCTCTGTAGCTTCCTTCGGGAGAGTGCGGCATTTCCCTCCGGTCATCCGGCATATCATCTATTTCATCCACCTCCTTGCGGCGGGATTCTCTGCTGACGTCATCTACGCACAAGACACCATGAGCGTGGGCTGGCCTGCCTATGTCGCTAATCTCTTCTTGCGCAAGAGATTCTTCGTGCGCGTGCCGGGAGACCATGTCTGGGAGCAGGGTGTGCAGAGGTTTAAGGTGACGGAGACACTTGATGCTTTTCCGGTCTTTTCCTGGAAGTGGAATCCGTATCTCATCTTCCTTCGGAAGCTGCAGTTCCGAGTGGTGCGCGCTGCGCATCGGGTGATTGTGCCGAGTGAATATCTCAAACGGATCGTGGAAACGTGGGGCGTCCCCTCTTCCCGTATCGCGGTCATCTACAATTCATATGCCCTGCCGAGCGGAATCGAAGAGAAGGCCGCACTGCGGGAGCGCTTAGGCCTTGAGGGTACCATCATCGTCTCCGTAGGCAGGCTCGTCCCTTGGAAGGGCTTCGCTACGCTTACCGAGCTTGTACCTGCGCTCGAGCGCTTCTTCCCGGACGTACGCCTCCTCATCATCGGGGATGGTCCTGAGCGGAGAGCGCTCGACAAGAAGATCCGCTCGGCGCATCTCGGAGACAAGGTTTCCCTCCTCGGCCGCTTGCCACAGCCGGTCGTCTTCAATTATGTACGCGCGGCGGACCTCTTCATGCTCAATACTTCTTATGAAGGCTTTTCTCATCAGCTCGTAGAGGTCATGGCTATGGAGACGCCCATCCTGACCACGAACGTGGGCGGGAATCCTGAGCTCATCACTCATCGCGAGAGCGGGCTCCTGGTGCCGTATGACGATCGCACTGCGCTCCTTGAGGGAGCTAAAGAGGTGCTGAAGGACCATGACCTTGCAGGGAAGCTCGCGCGGAATGCCAAGGAGAGGCTCTCAGCATTCGACGAAAGCGAGTTGGTGGAGAGGTTAGTGAGCGAACTCAAGACCCTATGAAAATACTGATGCTCTCCACTGATCCGCGGGTATTCGATATTAGGAGCGCGGTCGCGTCGCGCCTTATTGCGTATGGCGAACTTACGGAAGGGATCAGAGTGCTCGTCTCTGCGGGCGGGCTCTCTGAGGAGAAGGAGGTGGCTCTTTCTCCGCGAGTGGTTTTGGGTGCGGTTTCCGCACGCTCCCGTTTTCTCCGTCCTCTCGCGCTCGCCCGTGCCGGATATTCTCTCCGTAAGGAAGGGTTCTCTCTCGTCACGGCACAAGATCCTTTTGAAACAGGTTTCGCTGGCTTCATCCTCTCCATGCTCTTGAAAATCCCTCTTGAGGTGCAGGTGCACACGGATTTCTTGAGCCCGTATTTTGCCCGACACTCATATCTAAACCGCGTACGCGTGGCGCTTGCTAGCCTCATCCTCCCGAAGGCTCGCTCCATACGCGTCGTCTCTTTGCGCATCAAGAGAAGCATCCTCTCCCGCTATGGCCTCGCGGAGAAAAAAGTGACCGTGCTTCCTATAATGAACCCCTCTTCTGTTCCGACGGAGGAGGTGCATCTCAAGGAGCGGCATTCTGATTTCTCTTCTTTCTCTCTCGTTGTCTCCCGCCTTGAGCCGGAGAAGGATCTCCGGAGGCTTCTCGAGGCGTTCGCGGAAGTCTCCCGTACGGAAGAGAAGGCTGCGCTTGTCTTGGTGGGGGAGGGGGGAGAGCGTGAGGCTCTGGAGCGTCATGCGCGCACGCTCGGGATCGAGAAGCGCGTCCTCTTCGAGGGCTGGCAATCTCCCGCTGCGTATTACAAAGAGGCCGATCTGTACGTGCTCAACTCTCTTTTCGAAGGATACGGACTCACCCTCATCGAAGCGGCGCAGGCGGGCTGCCCCATCCTTACCACCGACGTTGGCATCGTGGGCGAAGTGATTACCGAGGAGAACGCTTCCGTAGTTCCTCCGGGAGACATTCGCGCGCTGGCCCGTGCCTGGCAGACTGCGCTTGAGAATCCGCAGTACATGCGAGAGAAGGCGGAGCTGGCCATGGAGGCGGTAAGGCGCCACTCGCCGCTCACGCCAGAGAGCTATGCAGAGACGATCGTCGGTCTCTGGAGAGAGGCTTGCGCGCGCGGCGTTTAGGCGTATATCTACACGTATGCGATTACTGATACTTACCCAGAAGGTCGATCGGGAGGATCCCATCCTCGGTTTCTTTCATCGTTGGCTCGAGGAATTCGCGCGTTCCGTGGATTTTGTCACGGTCATCTGCCTGGAGCGGGGCAAGGTATCTCTCCCTAAGAACGTGAAGGTGCTCTCCCTTGGCAAGGAGAAGAAGACCTGGCGCATCGTGCGGCTCTTCCGGTTTTATAAATACATCCTTGCGGAGCGCAACAAGTACGACGCGGTCTTCGTGCACATGAATCCGGAGTACGTGATTCTCGGCGGCCTCTTTTGGAAGGCGCTCCGCAAACGCGTTGCTCTCTGGTACATGCACAAGGCGGTCAACTGGCGTCTGCGCGGGGCGCTCGCACTCACCGACCTGGTGTTCACTGGTTCAGCAGAGAGCTTCCGTATCGCTTCTTCTAAGGTGCACGTCCTGGGACATGGTATCGATACCGAATACTTCAAGCCCGCGGAGAAGAAGAGCGTAGAGACGCCGCCCGAGCGCCAGTTCCGCGTACTCTCGGTGAGTCGTATCGCTCCGGTGAAAGACATCATGACCCTTGTTCGAGCTATCCAGGAACTCCGCGGGCGAGCGACGCTTCCGGTGACCCTCATGGTGGTAGGGCTTCCGGTGACGGACGTGGACAGGGAATACTTCGATGAGATAAAGACTTACATCAAGAGACACGACCTCGGGAGCTTGGTGCGTTTCGTGGGCGGCGTGGGGTACCAGGATATCGTGAAGTACTACCAAGCGGCGGATGTGTTCGTGAATACGAGTCAGACCGGCTCGCTCGACAAGACCGTGCTCGAAGCTATGGCCTGCAACACTCCGGTCCTTACTTCAAACGAGAGCTTCAAGGGCGTGCTCGACGAGACCTACTTCTTCCCGCAAGGAGGGCACCGTGAGCTGGCCGGTAAGATCGAGCTCCTGGCGCTCGGGGACAACGGCCAGAGCAGCGGCAATCACCTGCGCGGCTCCATCGAGCGCGATCACAGCGTCGTGCGGCTCATCCCGCGCATAGTACAATTGCTCTCATGAGTTTCTCTCTCGTCTTCCGCGAAGTGCTCCGGGGGAAGTCAGCTTCCCGCGCACTCACCAATATCCTCCTTCCTCGCTTCACGGTCTCAGGCCGCGCGCTCGATGTGGGTGGGACGCGGGAAGAGAGTCATTATCGGTATCTTAGGCTTGATCCGTCGCTTGCGATGAAGACGCTCAATATCCGTGAGGAAGCACGGCCTGATTACGTGGTCGATCTCGAAGCCTCTCCCATGCCCGTCCCTGACGGATCTTTTGATACGGTTCTTTGTTTCAATCTGCTCGAGCATATAGAGAAGTATGAGAAGGTGGTCGCAGAGATGCATCGGGTCCTTGCTCCGGGTGGCCGCCTCATTGGTAGCGTTCCTTTCTTGGTGAACGTGCATCCTGACCCGCATGATTTCCAGCGCTTCACTGCGGAGAAGCTCGAACGCATGTTCTCTGCAGCGGGATTCCGGGAGGTAGAGATCCTTCCTGCCTCTCGTGGACCTTTCGTTGCTGGGTACACGCAGGTGGAGATGTTTCTGCCGCGCATCCTGAAGCCGCTTTGGTTCGCTGCTGCCTATGCGAAGGATGCCTTCCTTCTGCGCTTCTTCGGGAAGCGGTTCCCGTTCCGGGATCGCTTCGTGCTAGCGTACGCTTTTTCTTGTATTAAATAGTCATGTGCGCCATCAACGGATTCACTTGGAGGGATGAGGCGCTCGCAGAACGCATGAACGCGGTCACTGCGCACCGGGGACCGGATGCGACCGACACGTTCATTGAGGAGGGGATTTCCTTTGGACACAATCGTCTTGCCATCATCGATCTCTCCCCGCGCTCTGCTCAGCCGATGACGGATGCGAGCGGGCGCTACACGCTGGTATTCAACGGGCAGATTTATAATTTTAAAGAATTGAAAGCGGAGCTCTCGGATTATCCTTTCCGTTCGGAAGGAGACACGGAGGTCATCCTCGCAGCCTATATCCGCTGGGGCAAGAAGGCGGTGGAGCGTTTCAATGGAATGTTCGCGCTCGCTATCTGGGACAGGGAGAACAAGGAGCTTTTTCTTGCGCGGGATCATGCTGGTATCAAGCCCCTCTACTATGCGGAGACGGAACGTGGGCTCATCTTCTCTTCCGAGATCAAGGGTATCCTGGAGTACGATCTGCCGCGGCGTCTCAATATGGAAGCTTTCGGACGCTACCTGCGACTCCTCTACGCGCCGGGGCCAGAGACAATGTTCGAGGGTATTTTCAAGCTGCCAGCTGGTTCCCGCGCACTCTACAAGGATGGCAAGCTCTCCATCGAGACCTATTGGGATGTCCATAACGGCGTAAAAACTGATTCACTCACTTCGGCCGAGTGGAGGAGGCGAGTCGCTGCTCAGGTAGATGCCTCTGTCGCCATGCAGCTCGTCTCGGATCGTCCTATAGGTATCTATCTCTCCGGTGGTATCGATTCGAGTGTGGTGCTCGATGCGGTCTCGCGCATCCGCTCCAACGTAGACACCTTCTCTGTCGGCTTCGAACTCGGAGAGGGCGAGCAGTCCGAGCGCTTCAATGCGGATTTTGATCTCGCGCGCCGCACCGCGGCGCACTACGGCACCAATCACCACGAAGTGGTGATGACTACTACGGACGCGGCAGAGCTCTTCGAGCGGGCCGTTTGGCACCTCGATCAGCCGGTAGCGAACGCCACTATCCTTCCGATGTTCAAGCTGGCTGCGTTCACCAAAGACAAAGCCACTGTTGTTTTAGGCGGCGACGGGGGAGACGAACTCTTCGGCGGCTATGAGCGCTATCGTCTCTCGCTCGCGGCGAGCAGATACCAGAAATACGTACCAGGAGTACTCCGCTCTCTCCTGTCTTTCCATCCCACGCTCTCGAAATTGAATACGCCTCCTGGTCCTGCGCGCATCGCGCTCTTCATGGCTGAGAAGGAGGAAGCCGTGCGTCGACTCCTCGCTCCTGGCATTGAGCTCCCGAATCTTAAAGAGGTATTCGCTCCGCACCTAGTGCATGACACACGAAACTTCGAAGACGCCTTCATGGAAGCTGATCGTAAGACCTGGCTCGTAGACGAGGCGTTTGCTATGGCGGATTCCATGTCCATGTCTGCAGGTGTAGAGAGCAGGCCTCCGCTTCTTGATGTGGACATGATCGAGCTTTCCGCGCGCATGCCGCTCTCTGAGAAGGTCAGTCTGCGGAATACCAAGGTTGTTCTTAAGGAAGCGTTTCGCGGTCGTCTCCCTGCGTATCTCTTTAATGAGCCGAAGCGCGGCTGGTTCTCGCCGGGTGCTAAGTGGCTGCGCCGAGAGCCGTTTAAATCTTTTGCGCGCGAAGTTCTCTCTGAGAGCTACTATCCTCCCACGGCTGCTCTTTTCAATTGGACGGAGATATCACGCATGCTCGAAGAACACACTGAGGCGAAAGCGTATCATCTTAATCAGCTCTGGGCTGTGCTTACTTTCCAGGTCTGGGCGAAGCTGTACAAGATATCGCTATGATCTTCCTGACCCGCGTTCAGAATGGGCTGCTCGCTCTTGCGGCGAGCTTCGTCTACCTCTTCCGAAGAAAGAAAGCGGGGGATCCGCAGCGCATCCTGGTGATCCAGGGAGCCAAGATGGGAGATATGGTCTGCACGACGCCGCTCTTCCGTGCGATCAAGGAGCGTTATCCGAGATGCGCACTGTATGTGATGGGGAATGCGCTGAATAAAGAACTTCTCGCTGGGAATCCTCACATCAATGAATATCTGGTCCGTCCGCCGGGTCTCTCTGCTCTCATAGAGTCTATTTCAAAGATACAGCCGGACGCAGCTATTCTGCCCGGCCCCGACAACGAGTCGCTCCAAGCTCTTCTTTTCGCACGTGTATCTCAGGTCATCGTGCCGCGTATCGAGAACGGCTGGTCGCCGTATGAGACCCTCTCATATCGCTTCCTCGCGCGTTCCGTGGATACGGCGCCGCACCATATGGGCTCCTACGCTCCGCGAGAATATCTGCGTCTGCTTGAACCGCTCGGTATATTTTCTGAGGATACGCGCAAAGAACTATATGTATCTGAAGAAGCGACTACTCATGCCAAGTACATGCTCGAGGTTCCCGGGGTGAGCGGCGAGAAGCTTATAGGAATCGCTCCCGGAGTAGGGAACAAGGCCAAGGTCTGGGGAGGCGCGCGTTTCGCGGAGGTCGCTCAGGCGCTCGGAGAACGCCCGGGCAGACGCATCGTCCTCATCGGAGGAGCGGGGGACGCAGAGGAAGTCCGGGCGATGCGCTCCGCTCTTCCCTCATCTCTTCCTCTTATTGATCTTTCAAACAAGCTTTCGCTCGAAGAGCTGAAGGCGGTCATCGGGGAACTCTCGCTCTTCATCAGTGTCGACACTGGTCCGATCTATATCGCAGAGGCGTTCGGCATCCCTACGGTAGATATCGTGGGTCCCATGGATGAGAATGAGCAGCCGCCGCAGGGTGTGAAGCATCGGGTGGTGGTGCCGCAGCGGGAGCGGCCGATGCTTCATATCATGAACGCTGCTGTATTTAATTTGGAGGAGGCTCGCCGACAGGCGGAAGCTGTTACCCCCAAAGAAGTTATCCGAGAAGCCGAGGCTTTGCTTTAATTGTCTTAGCAATCCCGCCTTGGTATAGTGGCTTCCGTACGCGTCGCCTTAATCTTCTTCACTTTTTCGTATGAATCGCTACCTTCGTTACGCTCTCCTTACCGGACTCTTTGCCGTACCGTTCATCTCCTTCATCGTCACTCCCTCGCTCTTCTTCCCGTACATCACTGGTAAGAATTTCGCTTTCCGCGCTCTTATAGAGATCATGCTCGCGCTCTGGGCGGTGCTCGCGCTTCGCGATGTCACGTACCGTCCGCGCTTCTCCGCTATCGCGGCTTCTTTCGGCGCTCTCGTCCTCACTATGGGTATCTCCACTATCTTCGCGGAGAATCCCGCCAAGAGTTTTTGGAGTAACTTCGAGCGCATGGAGGGCTACATCACTCTCCTCCATCTCGGCGCCTACTTCCTGGTGCTTGGAGCGGTGCTTAATCGTGAGGCTCTTTGGGAGAGATGGTTCCAGACGTCGCTTGTCGCGAACGCGCTCATGTGCGGCTACGCATTCCTCCAGTATTTTGGTGCAGTGGGGATCAGTCAGAGCGCGGATCGTCTCGATGGTACCTTCGGTAATGCCACCTACCTCGCGGTCTACACACTCTTTCATATCTTCCTTGCAGCCTTCCTCTTCCTGCGTCACAAGGGTGGTGCCTGGGTGCGCTACGCCTATGGCGCCGTCGCTCTCCTCAATATCTTCGTGCTCTACAACACTGGCACCCGCGGCTCCATGCTTGGCCTTATCGCTGGTGTAGGTTTCGCGGCGCTCCTCATCGCGCTCTTTGAACGCGACAACCGCATGCTGCGTCGTGTTGCTATCGGTTCCATCGTCAGCATCCTCGTCTTGGTAGGTGCTTTCTTAGCCCTTAAGGAAACAGCTCTTGTCCAGAAGAGCAGTGTCCTCCAGCGCTTCGCTTCCATCTCTCTCACGGAGGGTACGGTTAAGGCCCGCTTCCTGGTCTGGAACATGGCCTTCCAAGGCTTCAAGGAGAATCCGGTCTTCGGCTGGGGTCAGGAGAATTTCAATTACGTCTTCAACAAGTACTACGATCCCAAGATGTACGACCAGGAGCAGTGGTTTGATCGTACGCACAATGTGTTCTTCGACTGGCTCATCGCCGGAGGCGCTCTCGGTCTCCTCGGCTATCTCGCCCTCTTCGCCGCTGCGCTCTATGCGCTCTTCCGCAGGATCAATCTCCCGTTCACCGAACGTGCGGTGCTTGCAGGTATGCTTCTCGCATATTTCGTGCACAACCTCTTTGTGTTCGACAACCTGATCAGCTATCTCTACTTCGTCGCCTTTCTCGCATATCTCCATGAGCGCAGCCTGCCGGCTTCTGATACTCGCTCGGCTTCTCCGGAGACAGGGTATCGCTACCAGGTGGCAGTCTCTGCGATCGTACTCGCAGCGTTTGCTTCACTCTACTTCTTCAATGTGCGGCCGATACTCGCGAGCAATCTACTGATTAAGGCTATCTCTCCTCAGGCGGATCCGGCCACTAATATCAGCTACTTCAAGAAGGCGCTCGCCTACGGAAGCTTCGGCGACCAGGAGATCCGCGAACAGCTCTCTCAGGGCACTAGCGCGCTTAGGAACGCCAATATCGCGCTTCCGGTGAAGCAGGAGTTCTTCGACCTCGCCCGTACCGAATATGTGAAGATGATCGGTGAAGTACCGAACGATGCCCGCCACCCACTCTTCCTCGGGGCTATGCTTAACAACTATGGATCCCACGAAGAAGCCGTTCCCTACCTGGAGCGTGCCCATGAACTCTCTCCGCGCAAGCAGACCATCCTCTTTGAAATCGGTTCGAACTATCTCAACGCTAAGGACTTCCCGAAAGCGGTCGCTGCCTTCAAGGAGGCGTATGAGCTCGAGCCTGGCTTTAGAGACGCCCGCATCATCTACGCCATGGGTCTTATCTATGCGGGGGACAATGCGACCGCGACCAAGGTCCTTACCGAGGGCTTCGGTACCCCGTTCGTAGGAGATGACCGCCTGGTGAAAGCGTATGGAGACACGCAGCAGTACGGGAAGATGCTCGAATTGGTGAAGCTCCGCATCCAAGCGAATCCCGATGCGCAAGGCTACCTCACGCT
The DNA here is from genome assembly GCA_021414235.1 of Candidatus Parcubacteria bacterium. NCBI lineage: Bacteria > Candidatus Parcubacteria > Candidatus Parcubacteria bacterium. The sequence goes on along the minus strand of JAIOOV010000003.1, from coordinate 43,627 downwards.
CGCCGCTGCCTACTGCCAGGCTTCCCAGGGGACGAATGCGGTAGCGGCTCTCAAGAAGCTTATCGAGATCGCACCGAGCTACAAAGATCAGGCGACCTACTACATCACCGAGATTCAGGCGGGTAGGGAGTGTAAATAGGATTGACGGAAGGCTCTTTTGAGCTATGATGGATGAGTGAGTGCTAACAAGTGTTAGCTCCAAAAGAATGTCTGCGCAAAGGCCCGCGAAAGCGGGCTTTTACGCGCCCGAGCGTTTTTTGCTATCATGTCTCTAGTTGTGCCGAGATATGGCTCCCGGCTGCACTCACATTAGATATTCTTTGGAGCTAGCACCCGGGAGCCATATCTCGCCGTAACCTATGCGCCTTCTCTCTGACGTACTGCTTGCCCCCTATACCACCTTCCGCATCGGCGGGAAGGCTGATTTTTTCGTAGAAGCCGCTACTCTCTCGGAGCTCGAGGAGGCCTGCCGTTTTGCCGCGTCGAAGAATCTCCCTATGTTCATCCTCGGGGGCGGCTCCAACGTGCTCATCGCTGATGAAGGTTGGCGCGGATTGGTCATTAAGATGGATATGGGCGGCATACGCCTGGAGGAGAGAGATGGTGTTCCTCTCGTGCGTGCTGGTGCAGGCGTTTCCTGGGATGAGCTCGTCGCACGGACGGTCGAGTGGGGATTGTGGGGCTTGGAGAACCTCTCGGGTGTCCCTGGTTCGGTAGGAGGCGCGGTTGTTCAGAATATCGGCGCCTACGGAGCGGCTATCTCTGAAGTACTGGAGAGCGCTGAGGTACTCGATACGAAGAGTGGCCAGGTTCGCACTTTTTCAGTACAGGACTGCTCTTTCGATTACCGGGACAGTTTCTTCAAGCATGATGGCGGAGCGCACATCGTCCTTTCGGCTTCGTTCGCTCTCTCTCGGGAGTCGCAACCGAATCTTTCGTATAAGGATCTGACGGTGCGTTTTGGGGAGAGTTCTCCTTCTCTTATTGATATTCGCGAAGCGGTACTTCAAATCCGTCGTGAGAAGTTCCCGGATCTCTCCAAAGAGGGAACGGCGGGTTCTTTCTTCAAGAATCCCATATTGCCTAAGGCAGAAGCGCTGGCTCTCCAAGCTCGGTATCCCTCGATGCCTCTTTTTGATATGCCGGAGACTGCGGGTGTCAAAGTGCCGGCTGCTTGGATAATGGATAAGGTGCTGGGGTTACGCGGATATGCTTTAGGCCGCGTGCGTCTCTTTGAAAAACAAGCATTTGTTGTAGTTGCAGAGCCTGGTGCACGCGCGGAAGAGGTGCGAGTTCTTGCGGAAGAGGTGATACGACGCGTGCGTGAAGAGTGCGGTATCGAGCTTGAACCTGAAGTTCGCTTCATAGAGAAATAAAAATTACGTGTGCGTAAAATATTTTTTTACGCACAAATATTTTCTATTTTATTTTTTATACGAAGTTATCCACACATTCGCGTGAAAAAATATTGCGGTGTGATGCGTCGCGTATGATAATACGCACAGAGCGTTCGCTCTAAAAATCTCCTCATCCTCAGTACCTACAATTTTTGTAATCATCGGGATGAATCGAGAGGTCGGCAGCGGACGAAAAGTTATTAAAAAAGTTCTTACCAAACATATGGCAAAGAAGAAAAAGGCCAAGAAGGCCGCAAAGAAGAAGAGATAAATTCTCTTCGGTTTCTCACTTCAAGCAAGAGCCCCCTTACGGGGGTTTTTGCTTTTCTGCTGAAGGTACGCTTTTTCTGCGGGAGTGAGGCCTAATGTGCTAGCATAGGTAGATGTTTTCCTGGCTCCAGAGTCTCACTGACGGAAATGCCCGCAAAGTAAGCGGTTTGGCCCCTGCCGTGGCTACAATCAACGCTCTAGAGGCGGAGATAGCATCCCTGCCTGACGGAGCCCTGCGGGACAAGACGGCCGCGCTCCGGGTCCGTGCCGAGGGGGGAGAGGATCTTGATATTCTCCTGCCGGAGGCTTTTGCACTCGTGCGGGAGGCGGGCAAGCGTACCCTGGGCCAGCGTCACTTCGATGCGCAGCTCATGGGAGGACAAGTCCTTCATCGCCGCGGCATCGCGGAGATGCGCACTGGCGAGGGTAAGACGCTTGTGGCGACGCTTCCGGTATATCTCAATGCTTTGGCGGGCAAAGGCGTGCACGTGGTCACGGTGAACGACTATCTCTCTCGTCGTGACGCAGTGTGGATGGGACAGATCTATTCCTTCCTGGGGCTCTCTGTCGGCGTGATCGCGCACGACTCTTCTTTTCTCTATGATCCCAATCATCGCGATCTCGACAAGGAGCGTGATGCAGAAGGCTCGTTTCGTATCGTGAGCGAATTCCTACGTCCGGTGACTCGCCGCGAGGCCTACCAGGCTGATATCACTTATGGCACCAATAGCGAGTTTGGTTTCGACTATCTCCGCGACAATTTGGAATATGAGCAGAGCAAGCTTCGCCAGAGGGGGCACCACTATGCGGTGGTGGACGAGATCGACTCCATCCTCATCGACGAGGCACGTACTCCGCTCATCATCTCCGCACCCACCTCGGACTCCGAGCAGCTCTATCACACCTTTGCAGGCATCGCTTCGCGCCTCACTAAAGAGGAGGATTTTACAGTGGATGAGAAGCGTCGCCAGATCGTGCTCACGGATTCCGGCATCACCAAAGCCGAGAAGCTCCTTGGTGTGGAGAATATCTATACGGAAGGAGGGGTGAAATTTGTACACCATCTAGAGACCGCGGTGCGGGCCAAGGCGCTCTTTACTAAGGACAAGGAGTATGTGGTCAAGGATGGGGAAGTAGTCATTGTGGATGAGTTCACTGGGCGCCTACAGCCAGGCCGCCGATGGTCTGAGGGGCTCCATCAGGCAGTCGAAGCTAAAGAGGGTGTCTCTGTGCAGAAAGAGTCTCGTACCTTTGCTTCCATCACCTACCAGAACTATTTCAGGCTCTACAAGAAGCTCTCGGGCATGACGGGTACGGCCATGACCTCTACTGAGGAGTTCTACAAGGTCTACGGCCTCGATGTGGTAGCTATTCCCACTAATCGTCCGGCTATCCGCAAGGATCACAACGACCTCATCTTCCAGACGGAACAGGGTAAGTTCCGTGCAGTGGCTCGCCATATCAAGGAACTCTCCGCCAAAGGGCAGCCGGTCCTCATCGGCACCGTCTCCATCGAGAAGAACGAGCTCCTCTCCGCATATCTCCGACAGGAAGGCGTGCCGCATACCATCCTCAACGCCAAGAACCACGAAAAGGAGGGTGAGATCATCGCTCAGGCGGGACGCAAGAGCGCAGTGACCATCGCTACCAACATGGCAGGCCGCGGCGTGGACATCAAACTGGGAGGGAACCCGGCGACAGCCGAGGAGTACGAGGAGGTCAAAACGCTCGGAGGTCTTTTTGTTCTCGGTACGGAGCGTCACGAGGCGCGCCGTATCGACAACCAGTTGCGCGGCCGTTCCGGCCGTCAGGGTGATCCTGGCGAGACACAGTTCTTCGTTTCTCTTGAGGACGACCTCATGCGCGTGTTTGCTTCCGATACCATCAAGAAGATGATGGGCCGCTTCGGCATCCCGGAGGACGAACCTATCGAGAACGGTCTCATCACCCGCTCGCTCGAAGCAGCGCAGACTAAGATCGAAGGTTTCCACTTCGACTCTCGTAAGCACGTGCTCGAATTCGATGATGTGCTCAATCACCAGCGCACCTCCATCTACTCCCGCCGTCATCGTCTCTTGACCGGATCTGTAGAGGAGATATCCGAAGAGGTGGCCATGCTCTCTGCGGGAGACGCCGAGTTCGAGGCGGCTATAGAGAAGAGGAAGGAGGAGATCGGAGTGGATGCTTTCTGCGAAGGCGCACGCCGGCTTCTCCTCCAGACCATCGATATGTTCTGGGTGGATCACTTGGAGCAGATGGAATACCTCAGGGACAGTGTCAATTTGCGCGCCTACGGCCAGCGTGACCCCTTGGTTGAGTACAAAAAGGAGGGTCTACGCCTTTTCAAGACTCTGGAGATGTCCATCGACGATGAGGCTCGCAAGCTCCTGGTACACGTGACCTCTGGCGCTTTCCGTGAGGCTGAGAATACGCGTCTCCGCGAAGTACACGAGCAAGCCGTGCGCATTGGTGCAGAAGACGGCTCCGGCGCTGCTCTGCCGTCTTCTGCCATCACGCCTGAGGGAGACAGGATTGGCCGCAACGATCCTTGTCCGTGCGGATCGGGCAAGAAGTGGAAGAAGTGCGGAGATTTGAATACCGAAGAGCATCAGCGCTTGATGGCAGGGAAGAAATAATAATGAGAGAAACCCAGAGCGCAGGTGGAGTAGTGCTGAACCCTCAGGGAGAAGTTCTAGTGGTGAATCAGAAAGGAGTCTCCTGGTCGCTCCCCAAGGGACATATTGATGACGGGGAAGATGCGCTCACTACAGCCAAGAGGGAGATTCACGAAGAGTCTGGTGTTACTGAGCTTGAATTTGTACGTGACCTCGGGAGCTATCAGCGCTTCAAGATTGGTAAGGACGGCAAGGAAGACGATCAGACGGAGTTGAAGACGCTAATAATGTTCTTGTTTAGGACGAGCCAGCTGGAGCTGAAGCCTATCGATCCGCATAATCCTGAAGCTAGATGGGTGGCTAGGGACAAGGTGGCAGATTTACTGACTCATCCTAAGGACAAAGAGTTTTTCTTAAAGATAAGCGGGGAGATATAACGCATGGCTCATATACACGAGAAGATTGATTTTGTGGTGACGATATGGATCGTCTTTGAAAACCGCGTGCTTATGATTTTTCATAAGAAGGCTCAGCTCTGGCTTCCTGTCGGCGGGCACGTTGAACTCGACGAGGACCCGGAAGAGACATTGTATCGGGAGGTAAAAGAGGAATGCGGCCTTGAGATTGAGCTCATCGGAGACAAAAGGATGGAAGGATATCCTACGGATTCTCGCAGGAAGCTCCTGCCTACTCCTGCATACATGGATATCCATCATTTCAATGACACCCATCGGCATATCTCTCTGGCCTACTTTGCTCGCGCTAAGTCGGACAAGATGGTACTGGCAGAAGAGGAGCATGATCAGATTCGCTGGTTTACAGAAGAAGAGTTGGAAGATCCGCAGTACGCTCTCATTCCCGAGATGAAGTTTTTGGCTAGAGAGGCGCTGAAAAGGGCTTCCTAATCTGAATAAGACAGGTGGTGTGAAGAAGTAGCTGGTCTTTAGATAACTGGGCCTGGTAGGATTCGGATATGAATATGTCCCTGCGGGGATGGCTAGGAAAAGTGTGGCGAGTAATCCGTTGGCCGGTGTGGGCGGTACTCGCATTGTTCGTAGGTCTCTGTATCTATCGAATCCCAGCAGTTTTGGAGGCTCAGAAGACGGAATTAAAAACCTTAAAAGATGATTTTAATAGTCTTGATCAAAGAATAGCTGATCTAGAAGGTAAATTTGAAGAAGTAAGCGTCGTTCCTGGCTCCCTTTAGAGGTGCTTGCGGTAAGGCTTGAAAGGCGTACCATTCTAGTTAAAGTATGGGTAAAAATTTAATACATTTAGCAATCTTTTTAGCGTTATTTTTTTGTATTCCTATCCTAGTATCTGCACACCAATCTGGGTGTCATCGGTGGCATAGTTGCCCATCGGATACCGGAAGTTACGTCTGCGGAGACTTGGGGTATACCAGTGGATGTGGAGGTTCGTCCTATGGAAGTTACAACTCTGCCGCATTGTCTACGCCTACCTGTCCTTCAAACTCTTATTACGATGGTATTTCATCATGTAAATGTAATTTTGGTTATGTGGTAAGTGGCAACAGCTGCGTGTCCGCGGACAGTATGTGTCATGATCAATTGGGGTATAACTCAAGCTATGATTCACTAAGTAACTCCTGTAAATGTAGCTATGGTTATGTGATCGGTTCGTCAGGTCAATGCACTTATGGAGACAGTGTTTGTCATACGAAATTTGGTCTCTATTCTAGCTACAATAATTCTGACAAAAGCTGTGAATGCGATAGTGGCTACACTCTGGACAATACCGATCAGTGTGTAAAAAAACAAAATAACGTTTACTTTAAATTACTCGATGTAGATACAGATAATAAAAAGGCAATTGTTAAAAGTCAGAGTGATAACCGTAATTATCTTATTACATATGGTTCGGGTTGTTATTCTAGCTCAATACAGCGCTATAAAAATAGGCAAATAGTTATTAATCTTGGTACAGATTTTGATTTAGATACCTGGGACAAAATTGTTCTCCAAAGTGATGACGAAACATGCGACATTACTCACAGAGAAAGGACGTTTGAAGAGTCTCTAGAAACTAAAGAAACATCGGACGCCTATATTGGTAATTACACACCGCCTTCTGCGTTAACGTGTCCCACCAATTCAACTCTGAATCCGTCTGATTCAAAATGTTACTGTAATTCAGGGTATTCCCTCTCGGGCAATAGTTGTTTAATTAAATATAATCAACTCCCGCCGCCGAGTCCCTCTGTGGACTCAATTGATTCTTGCACCCAAAAACTTGGTTCTCATGGAGTGGTAGCCGGACAAAATTTATGTGGGTGTGCTCAGGGTTATGTTCTGAATGAATCAAAAAATTCTTGCGTTCTTAAACCAGTAGACACTCAGCCAGTGCTGATGACTCCTCTTGTACCCAAAGATGTGACCGCGGCTCCTGCCCCCAAGAAAGAAACTTCAAAAACTAAAGCAAGTATAAAAGATAAATCTACCAATACACCAGAAACTATAAAACCATCAGCAATTTCTACAACAAACGTTACCTCTACACAAAATATCATCAAATCTTCAATTACCAAGAAAATAGGGGTGTGGTTTAGAAACCTGTTCTAGGGACATGATAGGGTTTATAAATGACCTTTAAGGTGATTCACTAAATCTTATGCGACTTATGCGATTCTTCGACAAGCTGGAGGATTATGTGCGCACGCGACTCTCGCGCAGGCCGATACTCTACGCTCTGGTGGGCGGCATCGGCGTGGTGCTCTTCTGGCGGGGTGTGTGGATGATGGCGGATGAACTCGGTATCTCAAGCGTCGGCTCGTTTGTGTGGAGCCTCATCATCCTCCTCCTTTCCGGACTCTTCGTGTCTTTCTTCGTGGGAGACGCCATCATCATCTCCGGTCTCAAGAGGGATAAGAAGCTGATCGAGAAGACGGAGGCGGAGGTGGACGCGGAACTCTCTGAGTTTAAGCATATGAAAGAGGAGCTTGATAAGGAGATAATCACTCTCTCTGAGATCAGGCGGGATATTGCGGAACTGAGGGAAGCGATTTCTAGGATAGGGAGGTAACACCGCGCCTGGAGCGCGGTGTTTGATTTTATACACATTTTCCTCCAAGCTGCCCCCAGACTGCCGGATTCCCGGCAAGCTTACAGGCGGCTTTTGCCTGGTTCTTTGGGAGACTTAAATGAATCGCGGCGAAGCGGGCTGGATAGCCCAATATCAGCAGATGAATGCGCTGTGGATGCATGATGGCAACCCCAAGCGTCCTCACGCCCTCCTGACCTCCGGACAACATTCCGGGGGATTCTTCAATAGCTCTCTCGTGATGGAAGATCCGGTCGTGCTCGACCACGCGGCCATCGAATTAGTCACGAGTCTGGCCAAGGCAGGACTCGTTCTGTCGGAAGTCGATCGTGTCGTCGGTCCGGCGATGGGAGCTATCACTCTCGCGCATGATGTCTGCCGGCACATCAGCTATATGACCGGACGCCACTGTCTGTGCGCCTACGCTGAGAAGATCGGCGAAGGCAAGGACAAGGAGATGCGTTTCAACAGGACCGTCATCCGTCCCGACGAGAAGATCCTACTGGTCGAAGATGTCGTCACGACTGGCTCTAGTCTCGCGCTGGTAGCCGAAGCGGTGACCGTCAAAGGCGGGGAGGTGCTGCCTTTCGATGCGGCCCTGGTGAATCGCTCCGGTCTGAAGATGAACGGTGAACGGACGATCGTCTCTCTCATCGATCGGCATCTGCCGAGCTGGCTTCCTGAGGATTGTCCTCTGTGCACGCAGGGGTCAGTGGCCATCCCGCCGAAGAAACCTGTGGAGAATTGGGTTCGGCTCAACGCTACCTATAGCTAGAAAGAGGTCGCCATGGTTAGGATACTCACTTCTCCTGAGCGGCTGATCGTAGCCGCTGACTTCAAACCTCCTCGTCCGGAAGCGGGGGCGAACTGGGTGGGATCTCAGGTGCTGCGGCTCGCGGACACGCTTGCTGGCACGGATGTCTGCATCAAGATCAATTCCGCACTTCGTGCCTGCGGTCACGATCTTCTGGAAGAACTTCACTCAAGGGGTCTCCGTACGTTCGCGGACTACAAGCTCAACGATATCCCGGAGACCATGCGTACCGACGCTGAACTTCTGCAGCCGTGCGCTCCTTCTCTTTTGACAACGATGTGCGGCAGTGGTCCCGCAGGGATGCGTGCTGTCTGTGAGGTGCTTCCTCAGACGGATGTGCTCGGTGTGACCATGCTCACCAGTCTTTCGGAGGATGACTCCTTGTCGTTGTTTGGGCGGGGACTGCGTGAGATGGTGATGAAGTTGGCGTTGAACGCTGCGGCAGCCGGCGTCGCCGGACTGGTCGCTTCTTCCGCGGAGGCAGCTTTTCTCAAGGAAGGCTTCGGCGGCAAGTTCTCGATCGTTACTCCCGGCATTCGTCCTAAATGGGCGGAGGTCGAGGGCGATGACCAGAATCCGCTGCGGGTTAAGACTCCGCTTGAAGCGATTCGTGCAGGGGCTGACCGTATCGTCGTTGGGCGTCCGATCATTCAGGACAAGTATCCTCGCGATGCGGTGAAGCGGACGCTCGAGGAGATCGAATCAGCGGTTCGCTGATCGCCTTCCTTCAGAGCCCGTCTGCGACTTTGGTCGCGGGCGGGCTCTATCTTTTTATGCTAAAGTGACGCGTATGACTGACGCTCAAAAACCCTTGATTGGCTTCGTGGGACAGGGATTCATCGGCAAGAACTACGCGGATGATTTCGAGCGTCGCGGCTACTCCGTGACGCGCTACTCCCTTGAAGAGCCGTATCGCGCCAACAAGGAGAAGATTAAGGATTGTGATGTCGTATTCATCGCTGTGCCGACACCGACGACTCCGGAGGGCTTCAGTGCAGCGACGGTAGAAGAAGCACTTTCTCTGGTGGGAGAAGGGAAGATCGCCGTCATTAAGTCCACTATCGTCCCCGGCACCACCGAGCAGCTCCAGGAGAAATTCCCCGGTATCACAGTGCTCTACTCTCCCGAGTTCCTCATTGCACGCAAGGCTGCGGAAGATGCGGCGCATCCCATTCTCAATATCGTAGGCTTCCCGAAGCAGCGTCCGGAATCAGCGGCGGCAGCAGAACAGGTGCTCGCTCTTCTCCCGCAGAGCGCGTTCAATAAGGTGATGACTTCGACGGAAGCAGAGCTTTTCAAATACACCCATAATGTACACGGCCTTATCCGCGTGGTCTTCGCGAACCTCATCCACGATCTCGCAGAGAAACTCGGTGCAAATTACGAAGCAGTGAAGGAAGCGATGGATGCTGATCCCTACATGACAGTACAGGCCAACTATTACAACAATCCTGTACACCAGAGCGGCCGTGGCGCGGGTGGAGTCTGCTTCATCAAGGATTTTGCAGCCTTCCGTGAGCTCTACACCACACTCAATCTGGAGGATAGTCGCGGCAAAGAGATACTCACGGCGCTCGAGCAGAAGAATCTTTCGCTTCTCCGGGAAAGCGGCAAAGACCTGGAGCTCATCAAGGGTGTCTACGGCGAGGGTATCGCAAACTCATGAAAAAGAAGATTCTCGTGGTTACGCCGAATTTTCCGTATCCCTCGACCGGCGCGGACGAGCAGGAGCGTGCCGCGGGCATAGAGATGCTCATCACTATGGGCTACGAGGTGCGCGTCATCGCCAAGGTGACGCCGAAACATGATCAGACAGTGGGGGAGACGCGTGAACGCCTCGGTATTCCTATCTTCCCGATTTCTTACAAGGGCGGCAGCTGGCATCCTCATTTCGGCACATGGCGCTACTACGCTGCGCGCCTCCTTAATCCGTTCAATTGGGATGGCGCAGCATATGAATACCGTGATCCGGAGATCCAGAGAGTCTTGCGGGAGCAGCTCGACGAATTTCAGCCCGATTTGGTATGGATAGACTATACCTATCTCTGGCCTCTCTATGCGCCCATACGGAAACGCGGCATCCACATCGTTACGCGTTCCATCAATTTCGAACCAGTACACGCAGTCCAGGAAGAGGGCTGGAGTCTTTACAGTCTCCTGACTTTTCCCGCCAAGCTCATGAGCGAATGCTTCGCTGTGTGGTGGAGCGTCGCGATCTGCGCCATCACACCTAAGGAAGAGAAGATCTACCGCCTTCTCGGAGCCAAGAAGGCCGTCATTCTTCCGCTCCGTTCTTTGCCGCGACTCCTTTCAAGCGGGCACAGTATTTCTTCGGCTTCTCCGCTCCATGTCTTCTTCCTTGGTTCGACGTATAACGTGTATCACAACAGCAGCGCGCTGCTCTTTCTTCTTCGGGAAGTAATTCCTCTCATGGAGAAGACTGCGCCAGGGGAATTCCAATTCCACATCCTCGGCAGCAAGGTGCCGGAGAAATTTAAGGGATTCTTTACTTCGTCTGCGGCACACGAGGGCTATGTAGCCGACCTCGGTGCGTTCCTCCGGACCATGGATATCGCGGTGATCCCTTCGCTCATGGGGGCGGGGATGCAGCAGAAGATATTTGAGCCGCTGGCGCTTGGCATCCCTACAGTCACGTCTCCTCGTGGACTATCCCAATATCCTTTCGAGGGAGGTAAGCATCTCCTCCTTGCAGAGAGCGCGCAGGACTATGTAGACCGGCTCTTAGAGATGCGCGATCCAGCTTTGCGTGCACGACTCTCGGAACAGGCTTCGCTCCGCTCTGCCGAGCTCTTTTCTGCTGAACGCGTCGAAGGAGCGATGAAAGAAGCACTCTCTGTAATTCTATGAAGAAGGTCCATATTGAACTCATTTCGGGCCAGCCGCATATTCCGCTGCTTTTCCCAAACTTAGGAACTATCGATCGTCCGGAGCGACTCTTCACTAATGACGCTTTGCAGACGCTCCGCGAGCCGATCGTGGAGATTGTGGAAGATCCCGCGATAGCGGACTATTTCCTAGTGCCACATGATTTCTATCGCATTGCCTTGGAGAAAGAATATTTCGCGCGCGTAGTGGCTCGTGCGGAAGAGCATGGGAAGAAGATACTGATCTTCGATTACAGCGATTACGATTCGCCGATCGAGGTGCCGGATTCGATCGTCTTCCGCTACTCCCAGTATCGCTACAAGAAAGCGACCAATGAGATCATTGCGGCGCCCTTTGTGGAAGATCTGGGTGCGCGTGGCGTCGCATTGCGCGCAAAGGGGGAGAGGCCTGTTGTAGGCTTTTGTGGTTGGGCGGATTTCGATTCTTTGCGCCGTCGCCTCCGCTATTATGCGCGGCTTCTTCTGGTGGAAGCACACGCGCTCTTCCAGAACTCCGCATTGCGCGCTCATCGCCCGGGGCTTTATTTCCGCCGAGCTGCGCTCGCGCGGCTGCGTGATTCCGCGCTAGTAGTTTCTAATTTTCTGATACGTAAGACTTTTTCCGCGCATGCGCACAGTATTACCTCCGATCCGCAGACGGCCCGTAGGGAATATATTGAGAACATGGTGAATTCTGATTTCGTACTCGCGCCTAAAGGGGATGGTAATTACTCGATGCGTTTCTACGAAGCGCTTTCCCTCGGTCGGATACCGCTTCTTATAGACACAGAGACGGAGCTTCCGCTTGAGAGCGAGATAGATTATTCCTCCTTCGTTCTACGAGTTTCTTATAAAGATATGGATCGATTGCCGCAGATCGTCGCGGATTTCTACGCGGGGCTAACAGAGGAGGAATTTAAAGCGATGCAGGAGCGAGCACGGGCAGCTTTCGTTGAGAAACTCTTCGGCGAGGCATTTCTACGGTATGCCTTTGCACACCTCCTCTAGGCAGCGGGGATGGTATGATACGGCCATTACACGCCCTCTGTGGCTTCTAAAATGCCTCATCTAGCTCGATTGCCGTGGTATGGGGTAGTGACAGGGGTTCTCTTCCTTCTGGCCTCTTTTTACGCCTTTTATGCGCTTACGGAGAGCCCGCCGACCTGGTATGACGAAGGCCTCTATATCCAGGTGGCTCAGTCTATAGCGGAGCGGGGAGAGCAGACGCTTCAGGTAGCTCCCGGGGAATTTGTCTCCTCTGGCTTCATCACCGGAGGCTATCCTTTCTTGGCGCCGATAGCGCTGTCGCTCCATACCTTCGGTGACACTCTTTTCGCGGCACGCCTGCCTATGGCGCTCTTCATCCTGCTCTTCCTCTTGGTAGCGTGGCGCTTCGCCTACGATGCGTTCGGTAGAGAGACGGCATTCCTTTCTCTTCTGCTCCTCGCTACACTGCCCATTCTCTACGGGAACGGCAAGAATGTGCTGGGTGAAGTTCCTGGCCTTTTCTACATGACCCTCTCGCTCATGTTCCTCTGGCGGATTGAAGCGAAGAATTTCACCGGAGCAGGTCTCTATATCGGAGCAGGTCTCACAGCAGGCCTTGCGGTCGCTACGAAGCCGTTCCTCCTTCTCTTCCCGGCAGCGATCGGACTCGCGCTCCTCTTCCGCTTCCGTACGATCACTTTCCGTTTCAAAGAAATATTGGCGGCGATGATTGCTTTCGCCTTACCCGTTTCGCTCTGGCTGTATCTCCAGTTCGGGATAGGGGACAAGGCGGGAGCGACGCTCGCGTACTATGCTAATCCTTACGGTATCCAATCACTCGGAGAGATCATCCTGGCGAACGCGTTGCGCTTCTTCACTGAAGCGACGCCACTCTACTGCGGAGCTTTCATTCTCCTGTGGCTGGTATCAGTTATCGTTCGCATTTTCCGCGGTGAGCGCATTCTTATTGCTGAGTGGGCGGCACTTTCCTTCTCTCTCCTCGTCCTTGCTGCCTATTTGCGTACGGCGGGTTGGTATCGCTACCTTTTCCCGGCATTGGTGCTCGCGCTTCTCTTTGCTCCGCATAACCTGAAAGTGCTCTACGAAGAACTCCGTCGCTTTCTACCTGTCTTTTCGAGTTCTTTGGGTCCCGTACTCATTACTGGCATGGTGCTTGTTGTGGGCACGCTGCACCTCTATCAACTCAATTACTCTTCCTGGGTAGCGGAGCATTATCGCAGTACTGCGGCGCATGAGCTGGAAGCATATTTCTCGGAAGTCCCGGCAGGAGAAACGTTATTCGTTTACAACGTACCAGAGGCAGTACCTTTCATTCGTACGGAGAGTTACTATCAATACATCGCTACTACGGACACAATGGTCTACGGCGCCGACACCCTTGAGCTGGTGAAGCAGGGGGTGCCGGACCGAGTGATCGTGACGGGGGCGGATTACGCCAAGCACGGAGAGCTTTTTATTCGCTATGAAAGGGTGGGGAACGCCGGTCCGTATCTCTCCCTTGCGAGAAAGTAAGGTTTGGGGATAATCAGCACACCATGACACGCCATCTCCAATCCTCTCTCTGGTTCGGTCTCCTTGCGGGAGAGCTCATCGCGCTGTTCTCTTTGGCTGTTTTCGGATACTTGGGTGCCTATCGCATACTCGGCCTCTCCGGAGGGGTATTCGTCATCGCAGCGCTCCTGTGGTGCCTTTTAGTACCGCTCGCTATGGCTTCGGGTTTAAAGGTACTTACTCTTTTACCGCTGCCAGAATCCTTTACTCGTCAGTTCTCCCGCTATGGAGTAATAGGGGTACTCAACACTCTCCTTAGTCTGACCATATTTAATTCCTTCATGTCGGTGAGTGGTATCACGGAAGGGTATCTCATCACCTTTTTCTCTATAATTACCTTCATCGCCGTGATCACTCACGCCTTCCTCTGGAACAAGTTCTTAGTGTTTCAGTCCGAAAATCTATCCGGTACGCATCGCGAGTACACCCGCTTTTTCTTGGTTTCTGGTGCGACTGCCCTTATAAATGTCGTGGTGATTTCAGTTTTAGTGAACATGGTCGGTCCTCTCTGGGGGATATCCCCTAAGCTCTGGGCGAACATGGCTGTCCTAAGTACTGTTCCGATATCGGTCTTCGGCAACTTTTTCGGTTACAAATTCCTGGTATTCAAGGTTCACCTCATATGAAGCTTCTCTATATAGCGAACATGAGGCTCCCTACGGAGAAGGCTCATGGCCTTCAGGTTACCAAGATGTGTGAAGCCTTCGCTCTTTTGGGTCACAGAGTGACCTTAGTCGTACCCTGGCGCTTTGGACGAGTGGAGGCAGATCCTTATGAGTATTATGACGTAGAGCGGAACTTCCGCATCGTGCGCGTATTTTCGCTCGACCTCATCCCTCACTTCGGGGCCGTAGGTTTCTTCATCCAGGTATTTACTTTCGCGTTCTCTTCTTTTGTGTATGCGCTCTTCGCGCGCCCCGCCCTTATCTATGGTCGCGACGAAGTAGTTCTTTGGGGCACCACCTTCCTTGGCTTGAGGACGCTCTGGGAAGTGCATACACGCAAGCTCAACTGGTTCGCACGTTCGCTTCTTTCTCGCGCCGATACGCTCGTGACCATAAGCGGCGGCCTGCGGGAGCTTCTCCTTAAGGCGGGAGCGGATGATAAGAAAATATTAGTGGCACATGATGGCGCGGATCCTTCCAAATATGCAGTGCCTTTTGATCGCGATGCTTGGAGGCTGTCTAAAGACATTCCGCTGGAAGCCAAGGTGGCGGCTTACGTGGGAGCGATCCATACGATGGGAGAAGGGAAGGGCGTGGAGGAGATCATCGCCCTCTTCCCGGAAGTCCTAGAGAGAGAGCCCGATGCATTCCTCCTCCTTACCGGTATGCCGGAGAAGGATCGTGCAGCTGTGCTTGCTCTTTGTGAGAAGGCTGGGGTTCCGCTCTCGAATGTGCGCGTGGACACGGATCTGCGCCAGAGAGAGATCATCCCGTATTTTCGCGCAGCGGACGTACACGTGATGAACTTTCCGTTTACTGAGCACTATGCCTACTACATGTCACCCCTGAAGATGTTCAACTATATGGCGAGCGGCGTGCCTATGATTACTACCGACTTGCCCTCTGTTCGTGAGGTTCTTTCGGAGAAAGAGGCGGTCTTCATTCCGCCCGGGGATAGTGATGCTCTTCTTGAGGCTCTCCTTAGGGTGCTCACGGGTAGTGAAGATGTTCGCGAGAGGGCACGGGCGGCCGAAGCTTTATTCTTGACGCACTACACCTGGGAAGAACGCGCTCGTGTAATTCTAGATTCTCCTCGTTCTCACTAGGCTCTTTATCCTTGAATTTTCCCAATAAAGCTTGCGATATAAGGATAATTTGCTAATATAGATTTTATCATGCCTGCTAAATCCCCTGAAAAATCTAAGAAAAAGAGGGCTTTCATCACCGGTCTAACTGGCCAAGATGGCTCCTATCTCGCGGAATACCTCATAGATCTCGGCTACGAAGTCTGGGGACTCATGCGCCGTACCAGTCTTGAGCCGATGATGCGGATTGAGAAGCTAATACGTCCCGAACGTCGTATCCATATCGTGTATGGCAACCTCCGTGACGGAGCATCTTTGCGCGCCGCATTAGAAGAGAGCAAGCCTGACGAGATCTACAATCTTGCCGCCCAGTCTGATGTCGGTATTTCTTTCAAGTGTCCGGATGAGACCATGGATATCAACTACCATGGCTTGGGCCGGCTCATTCACGAGGCGGTAAAGGTAAATCCCAGGGTGAAGATATACCAGGCTTCAACGAGCGAGATGTTCGGTCGCACCAATCCTCCTCAGAATGAGAATTCTGTCTTTGCTCCAGTCAGTCCGTATGGCGACGCAAAATTACTGGCGCACGAGGATTTCGTAAAAGGCTATCGAGAGAAGCGTGGGCTCTTCATTTGCTCTGGAATACTCTTTAATCACGAATCTCCGCGGCGTGGTGAACATTTCGTGACCCGTAAAATCTCCATCTCTCTTGCGAAGGTGAAGCTGGGTATCCAGGAGTCCCTTGCTCTCGGCAATATGGATGCGAAGCGGGATTGGGGCTACGCCGGAGACTATGTGAAGGCTATGCACAAGATGCTTCAGCAGAAAACGCCAGATGATTACGTCATTTCGACTGGCGAGAGTCATACGGTACGGGAGTTTGTAGAGGAGGCTGCAAAGGTCCTTGATATGCCTATCACCTGGAGCGGCAAGGGTTTTAATGAAGTGGGCAAGACCAAGAACGGGAAAGTAGTAGTAAAGATCGCTAAAGAATACTACCGTCCTACCGAGGTGGATTATCTCTTGGGAGACAGCAGCAAGGCAGCCGAGAAGCTTGGTTGGAAGCCTGAGGTGAGTTTTAAGCAGCTCGTGAGTATGATGGTCAAGGCTGATTATGAACGTCTCAAGAAGATGAAAGACGCGGGGCTGTTATAATCTCTTGATGCAAAAGACCACCGAGCAGGCGGGGGAATGGCAGGAGATCTGGGAGCGGAGTAATTGGGTGGACACCGTCATTGATTGGGGTCGTACCGTCTATAATTTCTTCTTTCGTCGCATAGTGCGCCATTACCTCACACGCGACTCTGTCATGATGGAGCTCGGTTGTGGGCGCGCCTCTCTCTCGCTCTCGCTTGCGCCGGAGATAAAGCGGCTCGTTGGGGTAGATATCTCTGAATCTGCAGTGCGCCAAGCGGCAGCTTTCGCAGAGAAGCGGGGTCTCACAAACACATCTTTCATAATCGATGATTGTACGAAGCTCGCGACGGAGGAGCGTTTCGACTTCGTGTGGAGCCAGGGACTCCTGGAACACTTCGAGGATCCAATCACTGTTGCTCGCGAGCACTACCGTGTTCTGAAGCCAGGAGGAACAGCCCTCCTCTCTGTGCCGTATAAATATTCTTACCATAATGTCTGGTACACTCTGGCTCGTCCCAAGATGCTACGTTGGGTGTGGCCGTGGACGGAACAGAGATTTTTTGACGCCAAGGAGCTCCTCGTTGTGGGTAAAGAAGTGACGCCTACTGCGCGTACCTATTTCCTCCAGCCTCTTCCCCTCGGCATCATCTTTCTAGAGATGAGGAAACCGCTTTTGGAGAGATAAAAGAAAAACCACCCAACCAGGGTGGTTTTTCTTTTATAAGTTTCTTACTTGCCAATTACTTCGAAGCGAGGACAGGGGACTATGAACTTGCCGCCACGCTCCAGGAATTCTTTTTCGCGACGCACAAAGGATTCGATGAAGTGCCAAGGGAGCACAAAGAGATAATCGGGCTTGGCCGCGCGCATGTCCTCATCTGAGGCGATGGAGATGTTTGTGCCTACCGTTTTCAGTCCATATTTCATGGGTTGGCGCTCAGCGATGCCGTCGATGAGAGTGTTATCGATACCCCACCACTGCAGGAGCGTATTGCCTTTGGTAGAAGCTCCGTAAGCCCAAATAGTCTTTCCTTTGGCTTTCTCTGTGTGCATGAAGGCGAGGGTCTGGTCGCGTAGCTCGCAGCACTTTTTGTAGAAATCTATGTAGGTCTGTGGGTCTTTCAGGTTGAGGCCTTTCTCGTAGGCGAAGATGGATTCTACGCGGGCCTCGGCGACATCTCGGTATGGTGCGTTGGCAAAGGTGGTCGGGTCGGCCTCGTTCTTGCGGATGTATACTCGGAAGCTGCCTCCGTTCACATCGTTGAGTTGGCAATCCACTATCTTCATCCCATGCTTATCGAGGAGGTATTTGAAGGATTCGAGTGAATAGTATTCTATGTGCTCGTGGCAGATGTTGTCGAAAGCGAGCTGTTTGAGCATGAGCGGCAGATAGCTCATCTGTACCACCCAGAGGCCGTTGTCGTCCATGATATCTTTTACATCCTTCACAAAGGAGTGTGGGTCTTCCAGATCGTAGAACATGGCGATGGTGGTGACCACTTTCGCTTTTTTATCACCGAAGGAGGACTCGCGATAGGCTTTGGCCGTGAAGTAGTCGTTGACGAAGAGGTTGAAGCGGCTCTGGTCCGCCTCGCGATACGTATTCTTGGCCGGGTCGAAGCCGATGCGGGTCACTCCCGGATCAATGAAGGAGAGGAGGGTGCCGTCATTGCAGGCGATATCTACGAACACATCGCCAGGCTTGAGGCTCATCAGCTTGGCCGTAGAGAGGGCGATATCCTTGAGCTCTGCCACCATGGACTCGTTGGTGCCCGAGCGATACCAGTATTGCTCGTACATGCTGTCGAAGGGCGCAGTATCTGCGAGCTGTACTAGTCCGGATTCAGGGGCAAGCATCATCGTGAGAGGCACCTTCTCGCTGCGAGGCGCCACTTCCTTCGGCAGGAAATCGGAGATATAGAGATCTCCTAACGAAAAAAGCTCCACCAAGGGTTCGCCGGAAATGCGGCAGGTTGTGCGCTTCATAATGAAGGGATGGTATCACTTCTGTCATTGCGCAGCAAGAGAAAATGCGCTACTTTACCAAGAATTACATGGAGAAGACCGTCATCGTCATCCCGACCTATAACGAGGCGGAAAACATCGTCAAGATAATCCCACACGTGCGCGAATTTCTCCCCGAAGTAGACATCCTGGTAGTAGATGACAACTCTCCGGACGGCACGGGGAATATCGTGCGCTCGATGATGTCTACGGATGCTCATCTCGAGCTTTTGAGTCGCCAAGGGAAAGAAGGACTCGGCAAAGCTTATCTCAATGCCTTCGAGGAGGTCATGAAGGATCCCTCTGTGGAGTGGATCCAGATGTTGGATGCGGACTTCTCGCATGACCCCAAATACCTGCCGGGCATGATGGCGCTCAGGCAGGAGGCAGACATGATCATCGGCTCTCGCTATGTGTCGGGCGGCGGCACCGTCGGCTGGGTATTTTGGCGCAGGCTCCTCTCTCGTTGGGCCAATTTCTACTGTCGTGTAATCACCGAGATGCCAGTAAATGACACGACTGCGGGCTTCATCCTCATGCGCAAGAGCTTCATGCGCGAAGCGCACTTGGAACGCATCCGCACCAGGGGACACGGCTTTATGATGGAACTCAAGTATAGGCTTTGGAAAAAGGGCGCACGCATCATAGAGGTGCCCGTGCTTCTTGAGGACAGGCACGCAGGCAAGTCGAAGATGTCGAAAGGTGTCATTCTCGAGGGCCTAAAAGCTCCTTGGAAGATGCGCTTCCACACGAAGATATGAAGAAACACATCCTGGCTATTCTGCTCGCTTTCCTCGTCGGGAGCATTCATGCTGCTCCTTTCCTATATCAGAAGTTCTCGCCGGAATACCAAGGTATTCCCATGATAGAGGCTGGAGACGCTGATTTTTATCTGACCTTTATCGGTAAGAGTTATGATGCTCAGGCTCCGGTTGCTGATCCATTTCAATATGAATACCAGAACTCCAGGAATTCTTTTCAGTTCTTCGGCATCGAATTCTTCTTGGGGAAGACAGGTAAGATCCTTGGTCTTCCGCTCGATACTCTCCATATCGGCATGCAATTCCTCTTTCCTGCTGGGCTTACACTTCTTTTATATTTTTTCGCGCTCAGTCTCTCTAGGAGTCCAATCACCGCACTTCTTGCGGCAGCGGCAGTCCTTCTTGGGAACGAGTTCGTACGGTTTGCGGGTTTCTCCGAGATGTTCCGTACGTTCTTGTTCGAAGGTCCTTATCGTGAATTTCTTACTCATTCTCGTCCGGTGAATCCTCAGGTAAGTGCGCTATTCTTCTTTGGATCACTGTGGACACTCTTTTCTTTGTTTCAGCGTCCGACGCTTCGAAATGCGCTCCTTGCGGGACTCGCGGCGGGTGTACTCATCTATATCTATCTCTACTTCTGGGCTTTCGCCGCGACAGTGCTCGGGCTTTTGTTCCTCTACGCCTTTTTTGTGCACGAGCGGGGGCTACTCAGGTACTCCTTCATCGCGGGCCTCGCAGCGTTGGCAGTAATGCTGCCCTTCGTTCTCCTTAATGTACGTGTGTTCCTTGGCGATACGCAGAGTGCGCTCACGACCGCCATCCTCACGCACGAGATCGTTCTGGAGAAGATGATACTGGTGCCGCTTTTTCTTTATCTACTCACCTTTCTCTGGGGGAAGTTTGCGGGTGCGCGTTTCGGTGCGGAGTGGGCACGGTATTTCTCAGAGAAATACCGCTTCGTCTACCTTCTTCTTGTTACCGGGTTCGTTGTCTCTAATCAGCAGATCATCACTGGCAGGATTATATTTCTGGAGCACTTTCATTTTTTCACGAATATTCCAATGTTCCTGCTCTCTATGTCCCTCCTTGGAGGAGAAATCTTGGCTCTATTCCCGCGCCTGTTGCGGAGCGCTCTCGTCGTCTCCGCTGTGACCGTGCTTGCTTGGTTTTCTTTCGGCGTACAAACCATCTCTTATACTGCACATGAGATACAGGCTATCCGGCTCCAGTCTGTGGCTCCGATCGTAACTTATCTCCGCGAGCAGGCCGCACCGCGGTCGGTGATAATGGCCGACTACTATCTTTGTACGCGCCTGGGGGCCTACACTGGCCAGTACGTGTACACGGCCGGGGGTACGGATGCTACTTTTGAAGTCCCTCGTGAACGCATTCTGCATGGCTACTTCACCATGCTCGCTCTTCGCGGAGTAACTGCGGAATCCATTCGCGCCTACGTGTACGAGCTGGCGAATCGCAAGGAGCTGGGCAGCATGATCTTTATCGGTACCTATTGGAGGGACCTCTGCGGTTCGCAGGGCTGTTTCCCTGATAGTGTTCTTGAGGATCTCATTCCTAAGTACCAGGCCTTTGCATCTGTGCCGCTTCTTGAGAATATACATAGGTACAAGATCGACTATGTGCTCTGGGACAGGCAGAGGGAGCCTTCTTGGTATCTTGCAGGTATCGTTCAATATCCGCCGATAGTCGAAAGCGGGGACTTCACGCTCTATGCCGTCAAGCGATAATCTTCATCACTATGCTCACCGTAACGACCAGCTGGGACGACGGCCATAAGCTCGATCTGCGCACGGCGGCGCTTCTTGAGCGTTACGGCGTGCGTGGCACTTTCTATATCTCAGAGAAATACGCTGAACCACGTCTTACAGAAGAAGAGATACGCTCCCTCCTTCTGTTCCACGAAGTCGGTGCGCATACAGTGACCCATCCGGATCTCACCAAACTCTCAGAGGCAGAAGCTTTGCGTGAGATGGTGGAGGGGAAAGCTTGGTTAGAAGCTGTGCTTGGGCAGGAAGTTCCGCTTTTCTGCTATCCTTCTGGTCGTTACAGCGCGCGTGTCGTGGAGCTCGTCAAGGAAGCTGGTTTCCAGGGCGCGCGGACCACAGCCTCTGGCGTGACTGAACCCCCTCAGGATCCTTTTCTTATCGGTACCACAGTGCAAGTGTACCCTTTTCCGTTTCGGAAGCTTGATAGAAAAAATTACTATTGGGGTAAGCTTTTTCAGCCTCTTTCAGAACGCTATGGCTCGTTCCGTTCCTTGGGCGTGCCTCTCTCTGCTATGACTAGTTGGCGCTCTGCGGCTCTTGCGGCGTTTGACCATGCTCTTGCGGGAGGGGGGGTGTTCCACCTATGGGGACACTCTTGGGAATTAGAGCGCTATGGGTTATGGGATGATCTTGAATGGCTCCTCGCGCGGATGTCTGAGCGAAAAGGAGAAGTACGTTTTGTCGGGAATGGCGAACTTCTCGGGATACCAAAGACTGATGCCGCCGCCACCACGGTCTAAATGGATTTATCGCGCAAGATTCTAATAGTGAACGACCATTTCCCTCCTGATCATTGGGGGGGTTCTAATAGCGTCGCTTTCCTTCAGGCCAAGGGATTGCGTGCTCGAGGAGTAGATGCGCGTGTCTTCGCAACTACGCAGGAGAGGGGAAAAGAAACTGGTTGGAGAGAGTACCAGGGAATACCAGTGCGTATTTTCTATACAGACTATCATCCGCGCTGGTGGGCATGGCTTAGTTTGTACAATCCGGAGGTTCTTGGTGAATTCGAGAGGGAACTACGTCTTCTTGCACCGGATGTCGTTCATTTTCACAATGTCCATCATTTCTTCTCCTACCACACTATCGCTATCGCCAGACGTGCGGGAGCAAAGACCTTCCTGACTGTGCACGATGTGATGAGTTTTGCGTATCAGAAGCTTCATAATTTCATCGACTACTCCTCGAAGGATATTCCCAAGTCCTTCAATTACTATGTTCCGTGGCTGGTGAATGCGCGAGACGCGCGGAAGCGGTATAACCCCTTGCGGAATCTGATTATCCGCTTCTATCTTTCAAGGCTCGATAGGGTATTCGCCGTGAGTGCTGCGCTCAAGCAAGCGCTTGCTCATAATGGTATCGCGCAAAGAGTCGAGGTCGTATCGAATGGCGTTGATGTGGCGGCTTTTGACCAACCTTTCGATACCTTGGCGCTACGAAAAGAACTCGGTGTGGACGATTCTCCTATCGTACTCTTTGTCGGCAGGTTCACACCCGATAAGGGGCGCGATGTCCTGCTGCGCGCTTTTGAGCTTGTGCACAAGAGACTTCCGGAAGCTAAGCTGCTCGTCGTCGGCTTCAATGCTGACAGGCTCCACGAACCTGTCATGTGGGGGATCATCGAAGGTCTCGGTATAGAAAGAAATCTGGTTTTCGTGCCTGCAGTCGAGTATATCCATATGCATAAGTACTACCGTATTGCTGACGTGGTAGCGGTACCCTCGGTGATTTTCGATTCCTTCCCCACAGCCAACCTCGAAGCCATGGCGGCAGGGAGGCCGGTTGTTGCAACCTGTTTTGGTGGCTCGCGTGAAGCAGTACGGGACGGAGAAACTGGTTACATCGTAAACCCCTTAGACATAGAAACTCTCGCCTCGCGGATCATCGGCCTCTTGTCTGATTCTGAAAAAGCAAAGGCTATGGGTCGCGCGGGACGTGAACGCCTTGAAAAGGAATTTTCAATTACTCATCAGCTCGCAGCGTACGAAGCTCGTTATTAGGTCAGAATAGATTCATTATATGAGCTTCATTAAGCGTATCGTCAGAGCTGTGCTGCACTTCTTTCGTGATCTTGCTGATTTTGTCTTGAGGCGCAATCTGAATGGTGTAAGAGTGGAAATAACATGTCCTTACGAATTTGCGGGGACGCCTGGGTATTCCCAGTATGCTTTCTTTGGTCAGAATCTCGAGGAAGGGGCGATAGTGTATTCGCTGGGTATAGGAGAGGATGCTTCTTTTGATAAAGAAATAATCGAACGCTATGGGGTCGAGTTGCACGCGTTTGATTTTACTCCACGGGCTATTAAATATATGGAAGCGAACCGGCTGCCGAGACTGACTTTCCACCCTTATGGTGTCGCGGCCAAAGACGGATCCCTTACGTTTTATGCACCTTATCAAGCAAAGAACGTTTCTTGGAGTAACATTCCCCGCAATACCAAATCCGAGAGCTTTCCAGTCAAACGTCTCCTCACCATCATGCAGGAATTAGACCACTCCCGCATAGACATCCTGAAAATGGATATCGAGGGCGCGGAGTACGAGGTGTTAGAGGATATGTTAGCTTCCGGTATCAGGCCGGCACAGTTGCTTGTCGAATTCCAGCACAGATTTGAAGGAATTGGGGTGGGTAAAACGAAGAAGATGCTTAAGATCCTTCATGGGGAAGGGTATCGGATATTTTATATGACAGAGGATAAGACTGAGTTTAGTTTTCTATTTACCAGATAATACTTGGTTCTGTAAGGAGAGAAGAATTTAATCTTTGGCCAGAGCGATATAGTTGGTGTACATGAAATCCTCCAGGTTGCTCTGGTAGGGAGTTTCCTCGAGCTTTCCCTTGAAGAGCTTGTGTATGCGGTAACCATCGAGAAGCCGGTACATATCAAAAAGATAAGAGCTAGAATCGACGTACGTCAGCCCATATTCGAATTGGATAGCTGAGACGAAGGACGGATTCAGATATTCTCCAAGGCTTTTTAGGACGGAAAGTTCGTGACCTTCCACGTCTACCTTGAGGAGATCTATATGGGTGATGCCGTTCTCGCGAATGTAGTCATCGAGCCGTATAGCCGGTATGGAGACGATCTCAGGTTTCCCTTGTTTGTCGTGAGTAAGTCTACGTTCGTATACGGAAGACTGGTCCGTACTCGGCCACTTATGGACCTGTAGGGTACCGGCTCTCTCGGACACTGCAGCTTTCACTGACTTGATCTTTATCGTCGCCGTATCGTGTGTAAGGGGTACAGTGAATTCGGCGATCGGCTCAAAAGCATGCAGATCGATAGGTCCCTCGGCTTCTTTGCATAGGAAGGTGCTCCAATCGCCCACGTTGGCTCCTACATCAAACACTGTCAGGGGGTTCTTGCCATTGGCTTGAAGGAAGGCTTTGAGAAAGGTTCCTTCTCCTGTACGAGTTATGTCTCCTTGTATCTCGTTTTCGAGAAGCTTGCGCCATTTTAAGCACAGGTGAGAAAGCTTGTTCCGTATGCGGCTACGCGGTTTTATTTTTATGAAATTTCCTAGAGCGTGTTTGTCCATAATATGAATTAGCGTGTGGGCGGCTGGTGAATCTTCCCTCTTTTTTACGCTTTTCGCAAGCGCTTGAGCCAGGCGTGCAGAGCAGGGAGATGTCGCTTTAGGAAAAAGATGACCTTCTCGCTCGCTCGGCGTTTGATGCGGTATCCGGCTTTGAGGCTGAACGCGTCGGCTACTTGATTGATCTCCATATCGGCAGGGTGCACCAAAGGGAAGGTTACGGGCACTGTGGGAGCATTAGTGAATTGACTCTCTACCTTGGCTGCCTTCTGATGAGTCGCATCCGGGCTTACGCCCAGGTTGGACACGAGGTTAGTGACTGGAACGATGGCGAGCCCGTCATGAAGCCACTGCGTGAATAGCCATTGGGCTCCCCACACATCCGATATCTTCCTGTTGTCTCCAGCGTCATAAACAAAATCAAAGCGATACTCGAAATAGTCGACTGCCGCAGGATCTTGAATACGGTTTTGCAGCATCCCTTCTTTTTTAGCTTTCGGCCACGCGCTCATGTTCACGTCGTAGAGTTTCCAAGCCCGTCTCCAGGTAGCCCATCCCCAGATCTCTCCGAAGTGAGAAAAGTAGTAACTTTTGCCATCAGTAGTGAAATCCTTATTTCTTTGCTGAAAATTCATCCCCGCTATGTGCATGATCCGTGGATCATCTTTGTATTTTTCGAGGAGTTCTTCACAGAATGGGAAAAATGATGCATCGGGGATGCAATCGTCTTCAAGGATAATTGCGGTTTCGACGGCTTCAAAAACCCAGTCCAGGCCAGAGACGATTCTTTTCTTTAATCCGATATTGATATCTGAGTAATTTTTATATACTTCACATGACCAGTCCACAGCACCGTCGAGGTATTCTCGTACAGCAAAACATTTCTCTTTTTCATCATCGTTTCTCCACCCATCAGCGATGATGAAGAGTTTACGAGGGCGCGCAGCGCGCACGGTCTCGAACATCTCCTTGGTGGCGTCCAGGCGTTTGAAGACGATGATGGCGATCGGGGTGTTGAGCTGCTCATTCATAGGGTTATTTCTTGTTTACCAGTGCTTGCTCGTATCCTGCGATAAGCAGACGGGCGATATTATCCCAGTCAAAGAAGCGCGAAGCGGCGAGAGAGTTCGCTTTTTTTTCTTCCAGTATAGCCCTCTCTTCGATGAGATTCACCATGGCCTGTGCGAGTTCCGCCTCATTTCCTGGTTCGACCAATAGGCCCGCTTCGTGCTCCTCGACGGCTTCTCCGCTCCCACTTTCCTTGGTGGCGATAATAGGGAGACCTGAGGCCATGGCTTCGCCCATGACTGTAGGAGTCGAACCGGAGAGGGGTACTAAGCAGAACACATCGGCAGAGGTGTAGGCTCTTGGCAGGTCATCGTTTGAAATGTTGTCAAAGAAGTGCACCTGCGGGTAGGGTGCCGCAGTCTGCTTAAGCTCAGCGATGAATTCTGGGTGTCCTCTGCCTACGAGGAAGAGTTCGCTTTCTGGATAGCGCGGAAGGATAGAGACGAAGGCGTTCAGAAGATGCTCTGTACCCTTCCTTCGGGACACGCTTCCCACGTGGAGGAAGCGCAGACCCTGCTGAGTGCGCTCGAAGAGAGGGGGGTTCTGCGGCGAGAACATTTGCGTATCAACTCCGTTTGGTACGTAGGCAAGAATGCTCTCTGGTCGTAAGGATTCAAGTGTGGGTTGCAGGCTGCGCGCACGATAGAAGAATATGTCGGTGCCCTCGGGGAACTTGTTGTCTACGCCGATCATGCGAAAGAAGCGCAGGGCGAGGCGTGAGGAGAGATCGAAGGAACGTTTCGCGAACCCCGCTTCTTGGTTTTTCTGTGAATTGTCTAGCTTCAATTCTTTGCCGAATTTTGAGTTCTCATAATCCCATGCCGGATCGGCGCTCATCACGAATGTCTTACCGAACTTGAAGCGTGCAAAAGGATTGGGGCCGTTGGTCGGAAGATGGTGGATGATATCGATACCTTTGAGAAAGATGAGGGGGATGGACCAGAAGAATATCTTGAGGAGCTCTCCTGCGTTGAAGTTTAGAAAATCTTTCTTAGCGAAAGGTACCTGGTAGAGGTGTACGTTCGGGTGGGGGACTGTGTCAAGCTTCTTCATGGAAGTTATTACGTACACTTCGACACCAGCACGTGCGAGCGCGTTGGTGGTCTCCCAGACCACGCGGCCTTCGCCTCCGTAGCGCGGATCATAATCCGTGTAGATGTAGGTGAGGATGAGGACGCGGAGGGGTCTAGACATATAAGGATGCTATCACTTTACTGCGGAGCTTCCAGTTTGGAGGCTTTCCCCTGGCTCGGGCTTATCGGTGAGGTAGAAGTAGGCCGCCAGGAATGCTCCCATAAAGCGGGTGGCGATACGCGATAGCATGAGGCCGAGGAGGCCTGCTGTAGCGATGCCGATAAGCACGGCGAGCACTTGGAAGACACTCATGAACGCGTTGATGAAATACTGGGCGCGTACCCTGCGTTTGGCGCTTAGGTAGAGACCCATAGGGGCGGCAGTAATAGCCAGGAAAGATGTAGCATATATCTGCGAGAGTAAGACAGCTTCCGTATATTGCGGATAGATGAGCCGAAAGACGTAAGGGGCGATGAGTATATAGCCTATCGCCATGGCGAGTCCGAGGAGGAAAAAGCGCAGGGTTTTTTGACCCATCCCTTGGCGCAGTTCTTCCGCAGGACGCTCCGCGAATTTCGGGAACATGAGAGATGAGAGTGATTTAGTGAGAAGCTTGGATTGAGAAGGTAAGGCGAGCGCAAATGAATAGATAGCGAGAGGGGCGGCTCCAAGGAGCTGGAAGGCCAGTATCTTGTCCAGATTGTCTGCCACATTCGAAATGACGTTCATGAGGGAGAGGTGCTTGCCGTAGGTCATGGCAGAATGGTCTTCTTCCTGAGTCGGAGCGAAACGACTGTTCACATACCAGTAGAGGCCGACTGCAGAGACGAGGTTGGCCCCGAAGTAGGCGAGGATGACGTGAAGCGCGCTCGAAGAGACAGACATTACTCCGAGGAGTACCCCTGCTGGCAGTATATTGTTCACTGCGTAGTAGCCTGCGCTTATCTGGAAAGCCTTCTTGCCGTTGAGGAAAGCCGCAGCGAGCGCGGCGCTCGTGGTGAGCGGCTGGACTAGCGCGATGAGGAAGAGGGAGATGCTGAGGGTGCTGTTGCCGTTAAGAAAATAATACAACCCGGCGAAGGTGGCTGCTAGGCTCGCGGGGATGCTCCACTTGAGATTCTTCCAGAAGGCTTGCCGTAGAACGCCTTCTTTGCCACGAGCCACAGCCTCAATGACCGCAGTCTCGAGACCTGTGAGCGTAAAGGCGTTTATTGTTGAAGCGACCGAGAGGACATATTTATAGACTCCATAGGCTGTTTGAGGAAGAAGATTGGCAAAGGCGAGGGAGAGTATGAAGGAGGTTGCACCAGAAACGAAGGAACCGATGGAGAGCCAAAACCCTCCCTTGGTGAGATAGAGCATATCGGTCTTCGTGTACCTCTCGCTCCATCGGAGGATAGATACGAGTCTACTCTTCATTTTTTGCATCGTTTTATTTTACCACGAAAAACTAGAATATCCTATAGATAGAGCCGTGCAATCGGCATTCCTTTTTAGATGTTTTGGCGCTAGTATGAGCGCAATGCTTTCGGTCATCATCCCGTGTTTCAATGCCGCCGCGACTATCGAATCCCAGATCGGCAAACTCGTCACCTTTCTAGAGAAGCACTTTCCTGCCTTCGAAGTCATCGTGGTGGATGATGGCAGCACGGACGCCACTCCAGAAAGGCTCGCTATCCTTGAAAAAGGAGATCCGCGGGTCTACGCAGTGATTCTCTCTAAGAACCAAGGAAAGGGTGCAGCGGTTGCAGCAGGAGTCATAAAGAGCCGAGGGGACTTCGTTATCTTTACCGATGCAGATCTCCCGTACGACCTCGAAGCTATTCCGCGCTTCGTCGACTATATCCGTGGAGGCTACGACGTAATCCTCGGAAGCCGCTATCTGAAGAAAGAACAGCTGATGCCGGGCGTCGAGAATCAGACCGTGGAGAGGACGCTGCTCTCTCGGGTGTTTGTATTCTTGGCCAACATCGCTTTGAAGAATCCGGTCTCCGACACCCAGTGCGGTATCAAGGGATTCTCCCGCCGGGCGGCGCAGGCTATTTTCTCTCGCATCACCATTTTCCGCTTCGCCTTCGATGTAGAAGCGATCTCGATCGCCCAGGCGCTTGGACTTCGCATCAAGGAAGCCTCAGTCAACCTCGTGCATCAGGACCGCTCTACGGTCCGCCTTGCACGTGATGGTTTTGATATGTGCTTTGATCTCCTGAAAATATTCCTCCGTTACCGACTCTCTCTTTTTAAATGAAACCGAAGAATCTGAAGATTTCCATTGAGCAGCTAACTCACTTTCGCTGCGGGAGCTGTGACAAATGGTGGAGCATCGGAGACGCCCCTACTACGAAGAAGGAGTGGCATTGCCCTTGGTGTGGCTTGAAGCAGCTCGTAGTTAAAACGAAAGTCGGCCGCTAGCGACTTTGAACGCATCGCGGACCACAAAGAGGCAAAGGCCGACCGTGGCAAGGCTCGCAATCTGCACCAGGAGGGAAGTATGAAGGAAGGCCTGCGCGTGGAAGGTGAAGAGTGCAGGGAAGTCGTAGAGCGTCGGCATGTTCATGAATATGTGACGTACCGAGACGGAGAAGAGAATGGTGAATACGGCAGTGAATAGCCCCAACGTGCGGAGACCCAGAGGCGAGAGAGCGAAGCGCAGCGCAAAGAGCGCGTAGACGCGGAGCATGATGCGATTCTTGAGTGTAGACATATGTATATTTAGGCAAACATAGTGGATCCGTTCATCTTATCGTTAAGCTTTCTGAAAAGCGCCTTGGCCCGATGCACTCTGGCCTTGGTAGCTCCGACAGAGATACCTTCCTCTGCAGCGATCTCTTCCTGGGACTTCTCCTCTAAGAAGAAACGGCGCAGGACAGAGGAGAACTGGAGCGGCATACGCGAAAGCACGGACTCGATGTGGTCCCGGTGCTCTTCCGCAGTACGGAAGATCTCGGATCCAGGATCCGCGAGTACTGCTTCGAGTTCTTCCGAGAGGGCTACTGAGCCTGCACGCTTTCGTTTCTGATACAGGCTGAGACAGGTATTGATGAGTACGGTGTAAGCCCAGGAGCGGAAGGAGCCCTCGCCCTGAGGCGTGAACTGTGCCGCCCGGCTATAGAGCTTTACGAAGGTATCCTGCACAGCATCCTGCGCATCCTCCTTGTTGTAGAGGACGCGCTCAGCCCGCCTGAGGAAGGCCTTCTCGTAGCGCTCTACGAGCGTGGCGAAGAGCCACGGGCGGGTACGAGAGAGGAGGAAGAGTTCCTCGTCTCCCTGAGCGTCCTTTGGTATCTCTGTGTCTTGAAGAAGCATATCAATAGCTCCGAGGGTCCTCGGAGCCGGCTGTTAATCTTTTGGTCGACCTGCACCATTAGAACCGGCTTTCGAGGGAGAAAGTTACGCTTTTTTGAAAAGAAGTAGGGGCAGCGTATACTGACCTGACTTCAGCTCCATTAACGCACGTTTTATGCAAATATCAATGTACTCTGCGACCGTTCCGCTCTTCGTCAAATTCCTCAGCAATCTCTCTGGGATTCTGGATAAGAGCGTGATACATGTGACCGAGAAGAAGATTGATCCTCAGTTCCTCCTCAACGACCGCCTGGCGCCGGACATGTTCCCGTTTATGCGCCAGGTACAGATCGCCTGTCGTACGGCGATAGAGGCTTCTGCCGGACTCGCGGGAGTACCTAAACTTACTTTCGAGAATACGGAGACTTCCGTCGAAGAGCTCAAGGTGCGCATAGATAAGACCATTACTTTCCTCAAGGCGCTTACTCCGGAGCAGTTTGTGGGGAGTGAGGAGCGTCCGGTCGACGTGTACTTCATGCCTGGCAAGCATCTCCCCGGTATCGAATATGCCTTGGAGATGGCGCTGCCAAATTTCTATTTCCACCTGACCGCCGCCTACGCCATCTTGCGTCATAACGGCGTGCAGCTCGGCAAGGCTGATTATATCGGTACCCTCGCTCTCAGAGATACTCCGGCCAATTAGATATGCATGCTCTCGAAGTAACTAATCTCAAAAAAACCTATGCCACCGGCGTGGAAGCACTCAAGGGTGTTTCCCTTACTGTAGAGAAGGGGGATTTCTTTGCTCTCCTCGGTCCCAATGGCGCAGGCAAGACGACAATCATTGGTATCGTCTCAGGTCTGGTGAACCGCTCTGGTGGAGAGGTGATGGTGGACGGCATCAATGCTGCCATCGAGCCTGAGCGCACTCGTACGCGTATCGGTCTTGTGCCGCAGGAGTTCAACTTCAGCATCTTCGAGAAGACGGAGGATATCGTCTTGGCGCAGGCAGGGTATTACGGTATCCCTCGTGCTCTTGCTCGTGAGCGCGCAGAGAAGTATCTCACCAAGCTCGGTCTCTGGGAGAAGCGTGCGGAGGCGTCGCGTACTCTCTCGGGCGGCATGAAGCGGCGGCTTATGATCGCGCGTGCTCTGGTGCATGAACCGCAGCTTCTCATTCTGGACGAGCCTACGGCGGGAGTGGATATCGAACTGCGCCGCGGCATGTGGGACTTCCTGCGGGAGGTGAATGCGAACGGCACCACCATCATCCTCACCACGCACTATCTGGAAGAAGCCGAACAGCTCGCCAAGAATCTCGCCATCATTAACAAAGGTGAAGTGATCGCTCAAGGATCTATCCGCGAACTCCTCGCGAAGCGCACAGGGGAGTCCTTTGTTCTCGATACCGCTTCCCCTTATCCAACCAACCTCGTGCAGAAGCTCGCTCTCTTCCAGGGTAAAGCGGTGGATGCCGACAGTCTGGAAGTGGAACTCTCCGGAGGTCAGACGTTGAACGACGTGCTACGGGTCTTCGACGAAGCAGGTGTCGCTGTGCGCAGTATGCGCAACAAGACGAATCGCTTGGAAGAGCTCTTCCTTTCTTTAACTACAGAAAAAAATGCCTAAGGCTGCCCTCTTCATCGCTATCAGCACTCTCCTCCGCAAGGAGATGTCCCGGATATTCCGTATCTGGTCGCAGACGCTCCTCCCTCCTGCGATCACTATGTCGCTCTACTACCTCATCTTTGGCGCCTTCATTGGCTCGCGCGTAGGGGAGGTGGGCGGCGTCTCCTACATACAGTTCATCGTGCCGGGGCTCGTGATGACCTCCGCGATCATGAGTGCGTTTACCAATACTGCGAGCGTGCTTTTTAGCGCCAAGTTCATGAAGAGCATCGAGGAACTCCTGGTCTCGCCCATGCCTCCTTGGGCAATTGTCACTGGCTTTGTCGCCGCGGGCGCTCTGCGCGGACTCATCGTGGGCATCATCGGCCTTGCAATCTCGCTTTTCTTCACGGACATCACTGTCGCGCACTGGGGCGCCGTGTTCTTCTTCATCCTGCTCTCTTCGATTGCTTTCTCTCTCGCAGGGTTCTTCAACGGGCTCTTCGCTAAGAATTTCGACGGTATCTCCATCATCCCCACGTTCGTACTCACTCCGTTGACCTATCTCGGCGGCGTGTTCTATTCGATCGACGCATTGCCGCCCTTCTGGCAGGCTCTCTCCAAGCTCAATCCCATCCTCTACCTGGTGAATGGCTTCCGCTACGGCTTCACCGGGCACTCTGATGTGAGTCTCGTTATGAGCGCCACCATACTCATCCTCATGACCACAACGCTCGCGACGGTGGTGCTTATCCTCTTCCGTCGCGGATACGGGCTCCGCAATTGATATACTGATACCTCATGCTGATTGACCTTATTTCTTTCGTTGAGCACACGCTCATCCCGCTCGGAGCAGTAGGCGTCTTCTCGGCCGCCCTCCTCGAGCAGCTCCTGCCGCTCATCCCTTCCTCGCTCATCATGCTGCTCGCGGGGTTCCTGTTCCTCTCTCCGCTGCCGTTCTTTTCTCTGGATTTCTTCTCCACGCTCTTCCTGACCATCGTCATCCCCATCACCATCGGCGGCACCTTAGGCTCGATCCTCTTCTACTCCATCTGCTACCACCTCGGTAAGCCCGCGATCGAGCGCTTCGGCCGCTATATGGGCGTCTCCTGGAAGGAGATTGAGGAAGCGGAGAATAAGCTGCGGAACTCTCCGGTAGATGAGATCGCTTTCCTTGCTATGACCTCGATGCCGATACTGCCGACTTCGATTCCTACCGTGCTTGCCGGCACGCTGCGCTATCCGCTTAAGAAGTATCTCCTCATCTTGGGCGCAGGCATGGTGGTGCGTTCAGTCCTCTACGGCATCCTGGGAGCCCAGGCAGGCAGCCTCTACCACGATCACGTGGCCCTCGTCAGTACGCTGGAGCACTACCTCATCGGGATCCTCGCTGTGGCCGTGATTGGAGGGTTCCTCTGGTGGTCGTATCGCAAGTATCGGAAGCAATCGCAGAAGTAATCGGCTGGTGGTATAGTGGATTTCTAATACGCTAGCACTCAACTCTGATGGCCATCATTGCAAAAGTCATCCTCCTCTCCCTGGTGATCATGGGTGTGGCCCAGCTCGTACCGGGTATCACTGTGGTCAATTTCTATGGCGCCCTCCTCGCAGCGCTCATCCTGAGTCTGCTCAATCTCCTGGTGCGTCCGATCCTCCTCATCCTGACCATTCCCATCAATGTGCTCACCTTTGGGCTTTTCACCTTCGTGCTGAACGCGGTCGTGTTCGCACTCGCTGCCTGGCTCACTCCGGGGTTCGCGGTGGAGGGATTCTTCGCGGCTTTCATCGGAGCTCTCGTAGTGGCAGTTGCTCACTGGATCATCGATCTTTTTGTCTAGAAAATGAAGCGCATCATCACTCACAGCGGCCACTTCCAGCCGGACGAGATCTTCGCCGTGGCGACGCTCTCGATTCTTCTCAATGGAGAGTATGAGCTCATTCGTACCCGTGATCCGCAGGTCTTCCAGAGCGGAGACTTCGTGGTAGACGTGGGTGAGGAGTATGATCCTGCTCGCGGACGTTTCGATCACCATCAGAAGGGTGGTGCTGGATCTGGTCCTGAGGGTATGCCGCTCTCTTCCTTTGGTTTGGTCTGGAAGGAATATGGAGAGAAAGTAGCAGGATCCAAGGAAGCAGCGGAGAAGATAGAGAAGAGTCTGGTGCGATCTATCGATGCAGATGATGCGGGTATCAATCCGGATATGGGCGAGGTGCCTGTCTACCCGTTGGTGGAGGCGTTCTACAGCTTCGTGCCGAGCTGGCAGGAATCAGAAGAGATGTTCGACATGCAATTCAAGCATGCGGTCGATTTCGCAGAAGCTATCCTGCGCCGAGAGATCATCCGCGCATCCGGTTCGCTCTCTGCGGCCGCAGCGGTGGAGAAGGCCTACCAGGAGGCGGAGGACAAGCGCATCATCGTGCTCGACGAGGCGTATCCGGTGAGCGAAGTGCTCGCCAAGTATTCAGAGCCTCTCTATGTGGTGAAGCCTGCGCGTCAGCTCAATCAATGGAAGGTGAAGACGATGACGGTTACTGATGACAGTTTCGAGAGTCGCAAGCTTTTTCCGGAATCCTGGGCGGCCAAGCGGGAGGAAGCACTTCAGGAGGTGTCAGGTGTTGCGGATGCAGTGTTCTGCCACAAGGATCGCTGGGTTGCTGCGGCCCGGAGTAAGGAAGGCGCCATCGCACTCGCCAAACTGGCGGCTGAGGCTTAATATCAATATCTAATGGCTTTCGTAGACGAAATCAGCATACATGCAACGGCCGGCCGCGGCGGAGACGGCGTAGTCCGCTGGCGCCAGGAGAAGGGCAAGCCCCTCTCGGGAGCTGCGGGTGGCAACGGCGGAAAGGGAGCGAACGTCTACGTGCGCGGCTCGCGCGACCTGGGCATCCTCGCCCGTTACCGTCATATCAAGGAGTTCCAGGCAGAGAATGGGGGACACGGCGAGAGCGAGAGCCGCCACGGCAAGAACGGAGAGGATCTCATCATCGATATCCCGCTCGGCTCTGTAGTGACGCACCTCGGCATCGGCCGCAGCATCGAGCTTTTGAATGAAGACGAGAAGGTATTGATTCTCTCCGGTGGTCGTGGAGGCCTCGGCAACGAACATTTCAAAGGGTCGCGTAATACGACACCTAAGGAGAGTACGCCGGGAGAGAAGGGCGAAGAGGGGGATTTTCGTATCGAACTCCGCCTCATCGCGGACGCTGGCCTCATCGGTCTTCCGAACGCGGGGAAGTCGAGCTTACTGAACGCGCTTACTCGCGCGCGCGCCAAGGTGGGCAGCTATCAATTCACTACGCTTGAGCCGAACCTTGGCGAACTCTACGGGTATATCCTCGCGGACATTCCGGGGCTCATCGAAGGCGCGGCCGAGGGTAAGGGGTTGGGCCACCAGTTCCTCCGCCATGTCACTCGCACTAAGCTGCTCCTCCACTGTATCTCTGCGGAGGAAGACATCCCTTTCGTATATCAGACCGTACGCACTGAGCTCAATCGCTACTCTTCCGCACTCACGCACCAGGAAGAATGCATCGTCATCACCAAGACTGATACTTTGGACGCAACCGCGCTCAAGCTGAAAGTGAAGGAAGCCAAGACGTTTACGAAGGAGGTCTACACCGTTACCGTCCTGGACGATGCCTCGGTGAAGGCGCTCTCTGATGCTCTCATCAAGAAGCTCCGTGGTTTCAAGGAAAAGGCTGAAGAGAAGCCGAAGAAGGAAAAAGTTGCCAAGAAGTCTGCTAAGAAAGCGGTGAAGAAAGTTGCGCCAAAAAAGTAATATGACCTACCTTCTTACTGTCGGCTTGGAAGTGCATGCGGAGCTCCACACCAAGAGCAAGATGTTCTGCGGTTCCAAGAATGATCCGGACGAGACGCGTCCGAATGTGAACATCTGTCCGGTGTGTATGGCGCACCCAGGGACCTTGCCGGTGATAAACCGTCAGGCGGTAGAGCATGTGCTGCGCATGGGCGTGGCGGTAGGCGGCACGCTCGCGGATTTCACTGAGTTCGACCGCAAGAACTATTTCTACCCTGACATCCCCAAGGGATATCAGATTAGCCAGTATAAATATCCGCTGGTTAAGGGTGGCAAATTAGCTGGTGTAGATATCACCCGTATCCATCTTGAAGAGGATACTGCGCGCACTATACATAAAGATGACAGAAGCCTGGTGGACTACAACCGCGCGGGCGTGCCCTTGATGGAACTCGTCACTGAGCCGGTCATGCATGATGTGGCCACAGTGGTAGCTTTTGCTAAGGAGTTGCAGCTTCTCCTCCGTGCGCTCGGAGCAGGGGAGGCCAATATGGATAAGGGAGAGATGCGCGTAGAGGCCAACATGTCGGTGGGGAAGGATGGGGAACTGGGAACCAAGGTGGAAGTGAAGAACCTCAACTCCTTCCGCTCGGTGGAACGCGCCATTCTCTATGAGATAGACCGACAAACGGCTCTTATTGAAGCTGGAGGTAAGGTAGTGCAGGAGACCCGTGGCTGGGACGAAGCGGGTCAGAAGACCTTCTCGCAGCGCCTCAAGGAAAGCTCTCACGATTACCGCTATTTCCCAGATCCGGATCTTCCCAAGCTTTGGCTCAATGAGGTGCCGGAGTGGCGCGCAGAGAATATCAAGAAAGATTTGCCGGAGCTTCCCTGGGAGCGGCGCGCCCGCTATCTCGCGCTCGGCATGAAGAAGGAGGATGCTGAAATGCTCCTCTCAGACTCAATACTCGGAGGTCTGTTTGAAGACGTTTCAAAGACTCTTGATGCGAAACAGCTCCTGCTCGCGGTGAACTACATCACCTCTGACCTCGCTGGTCTCGGCGCATCTTCTGGCTTGGGTAAGCTCACTTCTGCTTCTTTCGCAGGACTCATTTCTATGATTTCCTCTGGCGCGCTTTCTTCCCGTGGTGGCAAGGACCTACTCACTCTTCTCTATTCTGAAGGCGGTGAGCCGGAAGCACTCGCTAAGGAGAAGGGTCTCTTGCAGCAGAGTGATGAAGGGGCGCTCAAGAAAATCGCGGAGGAGATAATTGCGGCGAATGCTTCCGTTGCGGCCGACTATAAAGCAGGTAAGGAATCTGCACTTATGTTCCTGGTGGGCCAGGGTATGAAGGCGTCCAAGGGGTCTGCTAATCCGCAGACTTTGAGGGAGATTTTCAAGACTCTTCTTAGTTAACTGTGCATTACCGCGTAGCGGAGCGAGGTGATAGAGCGCTATACTTCAGCCATTACTCGTAACGCATCCGCTCAGGTCTTTCAGTATGGAAATCTTTCTTGCACAGCTCTTCGGCCTTTATTTCATAATCGTTGGAGCGATCGTCGCTCTTCGCCGCAAATCCTTCATGCCGGCGATTGCGGATCTCACTAGTAATCGTCCGATGCTCCTGGTAGTGGCCTTCGTAGAGCTCGCGGCTGGTCTTGCGGTGGTGCTGGCCTTCCCGGCGATCACTGCTGATGTTCCCGGTGTCATCTCTCTTATCGGCTGGATGATGTTGGTGGAGGGTGTGATCTATCTCGCTCTTCCTTCGCGGATGGTGCAGAAGTTCGTTCGCCGCTTCAATACTCCTATCTGGTATGTCTACGGCGGCGCT
Organism: Candidatus Parcubacteria bacterium; assembly: GCA_021414235.1. Taxonomy (NCBI): domain Bacteria; phylum Candidatus Parcubacteria; species Candidatus Parcubacteria bacterium. Next base: position 6,426 of record JAIOOV010000003.1, on the reverse strand, counting down.
TTCTCGGTGGTTCTCGGTATCTGGCTCGCGGGAAGTGGCTTCGGCTACTTCTAGGCTCTGAGAGGATATTTAGGTCAAAACCCGCTCCAAGGCGGGTTTTGACGCTTTTGTTATACTCAAAATAGCTTATTCGCTAAGACCATAACTATATGCCCCTACCCATCCTCTATGGAATCGGAGTGTTCTTGTTCCTCCTCATCGTCATAAGCCTCAAGCAGATCAACCAGTACGAGCGCGGACTCAAGTTCACCATGGGTCGCTTCACCGGGATACTGGAGCCGGGCTGGCGCATCGTCGTCCCGATCTTCCAGGGCTACAGCAAAGTGGACATGCGCGTGAAGGCGGTAGACGTGCCCGATCAGAAAGCCATCACCCGCGACAACGTATCGGTGACGGTGAACGCAGTCATCTATTACCGAGTGGACTCTGCGGAGAAAGCCATACTCGAGGTGCAGGACTTCCAGTACGCCATTTCCCAGTATGCGCAGACCACCATGCGTAACATCGTAGGCGAGGTGACTCTTGATGAGCTCCTGGCGAACCGCGACAAGCTCGCTGAACGCATCCGCGAGATCGTGGACAAGGAGACGGATGCCTGGGGACTCAAGGTGAGCAATGTGGAACTCAAGGACGTGAGCCTGCCTGCGGACATGGAGCGCACCATCGCCAAGCAAGCCGAAGCAGAGCGTGAGAAGCGTGCGGTCATCATCAACTCGGAAGGCGAGCTTGCTGCAGCGGAGAAGCTCGCACAGGCTGCAGCTATCCTCGGAGCGGTAGATGGAGCGCTCCATCTGCGCACCCTCCAGTCCATCAACGACATTTCTTCCGACCAGTCCAATACGGTGGTCTTTACCGTGCCGCTTGAGATCCTCAAGTCCTTCACCGGCTTTCCTCAGATCCAGAAGGGGAATTAGGGGGAGAAGGGGGACACAAAAGAAAAACGCCGTCGGTAACCAGCCGGCGGCGCTTTCTTTTGTGTCAGATTGAACTGTTACTGAGCGTTAGTCCTGAAGGTCGAAGGCCAGGTGACACTCACGTTGCCGCTCTGATCCGAGACCACGAACATGAAGTAGTAAGTGGTGTTCGGAGAGAGGTTAGAGAGTGCTACTGACTGCGCCGTGCGGTTGATCGAATCGGTGGCTACTACGTTGCCGCTGACTATCGGTAAGCCGTTGGTTTCCGTATAAGTGAGTGGGCTCGTGCTGTAGTAGATCCTGCCGGTAGCTGCTTCGCTAGTGTTCCAGCTTGCCGTAGCGGTTGTGCTGGACATGAAGACATTTGCGGTCAGGAATAGCGGAGCGTCGATGTCTCCGGTGTTGATGGGGCCGGAACCGGAGCCGTAAATCTGGTTAAGCTTGGCGAGGGTCTGCGGGCCTACGCGGCCAACCTGCGAGATCCCGTAGCGGGCCTGAAAGTTCATGACGGCTGATTTGCTCAGGGAGCCAAAGTAGCCGGTGACGAGGCCCTGAGGATAGAGGGTCTGATCGGCGCCGAGGGTCTGCTGGAGCAGAGTCACCTGAGAGCCGCGGGAACCCACCTGCATCTGAGTGTTGAATGGGGCTGTCTGCGCTTCTGCGGACAGCGCGGAGAAACCGAAGGTGATGGCGGCAAGGAGGCCGAGGCCGATGATGGCAACGACGTTTCTTGAACGCGCTAGTGTTTGAGTCATATTCTAAGTTGATTATCTTAATAGCCGATAATGTTTGCGACCCGTAGATGATGACGGGTGGTTACGCACACTCTTACGGGAGTCTTTAATAAAGGTAAGAAAGGTCGAAAGAGGTCGTCACCTCTCGGAGAGGCTGCGAAGACACAGAAGGCCCATACCCTCTTCGCAGTCAGCTCTTAGAAGCCTTATCGGTTAACCCTCATCTCTATGAAGAAGAATCCTCTTTTCCTTGCAACTCTCCCTATTGCAGCTTTGCTTGCGCTTGTTCCGCTCGGAGTACAGGCGCTTGCGTTCGATATCTCCAGCAGCGTCGGTGCGAGCACTACTGTAGGTTCAGCTAGCCTCTCTGGCTCTGCTAATGGCAGCGCTCCTTCTGCTGATGCTGGTAGTGATGGCAACGTTAGTGTTACGGGCTCTGTTTCCGGATCGATCACTCCGATCGCTATCGACCGCGCAGATGTCGACGGTACGGCGAATGCTAGCGCGACCACTATCTCTGTCCCAGAAGCCGTCCGCACTCAGGCGGATCTAAATGCCTACGCGAGCTCTGCAGTGCGCGCTGATAAGAACATCGACGGAGTAGTTCTCTCCGATTCCGGAGTGATGGTGCGCTATATGCAGCCTGCTAAGCTTTTTGGATTTATTCCTGTCTCCGTGACTGTCACTACCGAAGTGGACAGCCAGGGTACGGTGTCCGTGAAGTACCCGTGGTACCGCTTCTTGGTCGCAGTGGGGGACAAGGAGGAACTTGAAACCGTCATTCAGTCTCGTGTGGACAGTGCTCTGGAGGCACACGCTTCTGAGAGTGGCCAGGCCGCAGCTTCTGCTGCTGGCAGTGGTTTAACCGGCCGCACTGTCGCTACCTCGACCGTGATGCTCGACGCCAAGATGAAGGCACAGCTTCTCTCTGAAGTGCGTAACGTCATGAAGAGGGCTGTTGAAGCGAGCGTCGATGCCGAGGCTGCGGCTTCTGCAGACGCTCGGTAATACGTAAAACACGTTGATATAAAAGCCCCGCCAGCATGCTGACGAGGCTTTTATGGGTAAGGAAAATGGTTCTGAGACGTCGTCACTAGTGGTGGAATTTGTCAGCACATTCCTAACTCAATTCCTCACAACTATGAAAATCTTCAATCAAAACTCCGGCAAGCCTCTTGTTGCCGCCGCTATCGCTTCTGTGCTCGTCTTCGCTCCGCTCGCGTACGCGCAGGACAATAACAAGGATGAGAACAAATCTAAGGAAAAAAGTTCCTTCCAGGTCCGCTTCTCGAATTTCGCTCACTCCATATTCTCGAGGGATAAGAACAAGACCGAGGAGAATAAGGATAAGGAGGTATCCAAAGAGAACGCTCTGGATATCCGCATCGCTCCGAACGGAGAGGTGATCGTGCGTGGGGCTCGCATCTCTGCGATTAGTGGTACTACACTTACTGCTGTCGCTACTCTCGGCAACACCTCTATGACCTGGACGGTACTCACTGATAGTACGACGCACTTCGTGACCAAGGGCGACAAGAATACTGCTCTCTCTGGTCTCAAGGTAGGCGACTCCGTGAGTTTCTCGGGTAAGCTCGCTACCGCCGCCTTCAGTGTGAACGCCAAGGTGGTGAAGGACTGGTCTGTGACCACGACTACGCCCGCTCTGGAGCGCCATGTGTTCGAGGGTAAGCTCACTGCTCTCTCGACCACTACTCTTCCGACTTCCTTGACCTTCTCGGCAGGTAGCAAGATCTATACCGCGCTCGTGCCTCAGGGCACCGAGATCCTGAACGCCCTCTGGGCCACCACTACGCTTAACCGATTCTCCGCAGGAGACACGATACGCGTCTTCGGAACTCTACAGAGTGGCAGTACGAGTGTCATCGATACGCTCATCATTCGTAACGCTTCTCTTAGGTAATTCTTCCTGATGGCTCTCTTGAGCCTCGCAACGTCTCCGCCTTGGGGCGGAGACGTTGCGTATTCCCCCGAAAAGGTACAATGTGGAAGGGCATGAGTAAGAAAGAAGAGACACCCACGTCTCAGCCACCGAGGGATACCGAGCAGGCCTTCAACGAGGCCTTTGTACAGTACTCGGACGAGCTACTCCGGCATGCGCAGCTGCGCATCTCAGACCGTGAACGAGCGCTCGAGTTGACCCAAGAATGCTTCCTCCGGACCTGGCAGTATGCGAGCCGCGGGGAAGAGATACGGGAGCTGAGACCCTTCCTCTACCGGACACTCCGACATCTCATCATCGACGAATACCGCAAGGCGAAATCCTACTCCCTAGAGGGAATGGTGAACGAGGAGGAAGGGGAGAGCGTAGAATCGCTCCTCCCTCCTGAGGAGACCAATACGCTCGAAGCCGCTATGGAGCGCTTCGACGCCCGCCGCGCACTTGAATTGCTTAAAAAATTACCTGATTCTTATAGAGAAGTCCTAAGCTTACGATATATAGAAGGTCTCTCACCTAAGGAAATAGCTGTGATACTAGAAGAAAGCGAGAATGTCGTCTCAGTCCGTATCTACCGCAGCCTGAAGAAGCTACGTATCCTGTTCGATGCTTCCTGATATACCGAAACCAGTATGAACGAATTTTTCACACAACTAGCTACAGAAGGAAAGAAGAATCAGCTCTCTGCTTCTGAAAAGAGTGCCATGCTCGCGCGTCTCCAGGCGGAGATGAAGGCGAAGCCCATACGTCCCCAGGCAGGCAACCCCGCCGTCCGCGTGGTGAGCCCCTACGCCTTCCTTCTCTCCCGTTCGATCCTAGTGCCGTTTCTGTTTATGCTTCTTGTCGTCGGCAGCGCTTCTGCCTACGCAGCGGAAGGCGCAGTGCCAGGCGATCTTCTCTATCCCGTAAAAGTAGGCCTAACCGAGCCGGTACGCGCTACGCTCGCCTTCACGGCGGAAGCCAAGGCTTCCTGGCACGCGGAAGCCGCCGGCCGCCGCATGCGCGAAGCCGAGACGCTCGCGCTTCGCGGGGAGCTCTCTGCTACCAAGTCCGCCGAGATCGCGGCTGATTTCGATCGCCACATCTCCATGGTAGAGACCTTCCTTGGTGCAGTGGAATCGAATAGTCCGCTCAAGGCGGCAGAGATTTCTGCTCGCTTTGCGAGTTCCTTGGCTTCTTACGGTAGCGATCTGCTCCGCGCGGGCTTTGAGAGCGTAGACATCGCTTCTCGCAGGCAGACCGATTCGCTCGCAGAACATGTGAAGATCCGGGAAGTCACCCTCGTCTCCCCAGAGCGCGCCAAGGCGGCTGCTCCTGCGCGCACCAAATTCAAACCTTCGAGCTCTCTCCCGACTTCTCCTACGGAAGCCACGACACCTGTCCAAGTGACGTTCTCTGCGAACGCAGCTCCTGCTACCCTCGTTAGCCTTAGGGATGTAGAAAAGGAGGTCTTGGCCTCCCTTGCTCGGATCGAGCTCCAGTACTCTGACCTCCGTCCTTGGCTCGGGACGGAGGCAAGCCGTGAAGTAGAGTTGCGCGCTGCTGATATCCGCGAGCTTCTCGCGGAAGCCGCGGTTGCGGATGAGAAGAAGAAGGCTGCTGCTCTGGAGCGCGTCCGCCTCGCTCAGAAGCACGCGGCTGCCCTCGAAGCGTTCCTTAAGGAGCATAAGAAGGATTCGTCCGCATCTTCTGATGTACAGACCGCTCCCGTGATCGTGGTCCCTGGTCTTCCTACGCCGAATTCCAACCTTTTCGGGATATAGGTACTCGAGTTTTTAACATTCGATCGGAGAGTGAGCGGTGGTATAATACAAGCACCGCTTTTTCTCTGTTCAATGAAAACCGTACGCATAGGCATCAACGGATTCGGTCGCATCGGGAGAGCTTTCTTCCGTGCGGCTCATTGGCATCCGGATTTGCAGATAGTCGCCATCAACGATCTTGCCGATCCGGCGCAGCTCGCATATCTCCTCTCTCGCGACTCTGTCTATGGCAAGAGTCCTTTTCCGGTAGCTTCCGAACCCGGCTTTCTCATCGTGAGCGGCCGGCGCATTCCCGTGACCACCGAGCGTGATCCCGCGCTCATTCCCTGGAAGAGCAATGAAGTGGACGTGGTGCTCGAATCCACGGGAGTATTTGAGAAATACGCAGAGGCGCGGAAGCATCTTGTTGGGGGAGCAAAGAGGGTAGTCATCACTGCACCTGCCAAGGATGAACCGCCAGCCGATCTTAAAGCGGGCACGGTGCTTGTGGGGGTGAATGAGGATAAGTTTGGTACTTGCGAGGTCACTTCGAACGGCTCTTGTACTACGAATGCGGGCAGTCCTCTTCTCGCTATCCTCCACCAGACTCTGGGAGTGGAGAAAGCACTTCTTAGTACCGTACACGCGTACACTGCCACTCAGAGCCTGGTGGATTCTCCGGCGAAAGGGGATTTTCGCCGCGGCCGCGCAGGAGCGCACAATATCGTGCCTTCTTCTACGGGGGCTGCGATTGCAGTCACTAAAGCAATCGAGGGACTCGCAGGAAAATTCGACGGTATCGCTATCCGCGTGCCAGTAATCTCGGGTTCTCTTGTCGATATCACGTTCGTCTCGAAACGCGACACGACTCCCGAAGAGGTGAACAGGATTCTTTCTGCTGCTGCCAAAGAAGCACGTTGGAGTAAGACATTCACCGTCACTACGGAACCTCTGGTCTCTTCTGATATCGTGGGGATGCCCTATGCCGCTATCGCTGACCTGGAATTCACGAGAGTGGTCGGCGGAAACTTAGTCAAGGTATTGGCTTGGTATGATAATGAGATGGGGTATGCTCATAC
>JAIOOV010000002.1 GCA_021414235.1 Candidatus Parcubacteria bacterium | reverse complement strand
CAAATAAAAAAGCCGAGGGGGGTACCTCGGCGGGAAAGACTGACGATGATGCTTCTCAGTGCCCCAGTGCGAGCGCGTATTCGAGAGCAATCTGGTAGTTCAGTTCATGCTGAATTTCATACCAAAAGGCCTGCTGCTGCTCGGCAGCGGTGCGGAGACCGGTGGCATCCATCTGGACCATCATGAGTGCGTTCAGCACGATCTCAGCGCCGTGACCGACTTGATCCATAGTAGCCGCGGTTAGTCGAGCCACGACGTGGGGGTCTACCTTCCCCAAGTCTGTGCGGATGGTGTCGGCAATTAACAGAGCGGCACTGGTCACATCTCGAGCGCGAGAGATTTTGTAGGCGGGACGGAAATGGTCCAGGACCATTTCGAAGGCATACATCGCGGTGATGGCAGCTTGTAGTTCCTGAACCACTACAGTGGATTCCGGAACAGGTTGCGTGAAGAGTTGCTGAGCGAACTTGAACGCAATATTGGCGCGTTCTTCGGGGGTCATACGATTTATCATGGGAAAGTGCGTTGGAATAAATAAAACACAATTTGTATTTCTTGTCCAGTAAGACATCGGCACATTCAACATTGAATTGCATCACTCCAGGCTTCTAAAGGGGTCTTCCAGCCGAGCCTCTTCCTGGGCCTGGAATTGAGTTCGTTCTCGACGAAGCGAAGCTCCTCATCGGATATCATACTGAAATCGGTCTTCTTGGGGAAGTAATCGCGAATGAGACCGTTGGTGTTCTCGTTGGTAGGCCTCTCCCAGGAACAGTATGAGTGAGCCGAGTAGCATCTCAAGCCGATCTTCCTCTCGATCGATTGCCAGTCTCTGTTCTCCGGTCCGTTGTCCAGAGTGACGGTCTTTTTGAACCTCTCAGGCACATCTTTGAAGCGGGATGCCATTGCATCCACAGTCGCAGCGGAGGTTTTGTCAGCGAGCCTCGTGATGAATACGAGGCCGACCTTTCGCTCAACCAGGGTATTCACACCGGGCTTGCGGTCGACCGACTCCACAGAGTCTCCCTCCCAATCCCCGACACGTTTCCGAAGAAGGACGATCTTCGGACGGTCTTCGATCGAAGCGCCCTTTGTCCTCCATATCCTCTGGCATTTCCTAGTCCCTCTGGGCTGGCGTATCCTCCGTCTCCGCCTCAAACAGGGGCGCAGGTCTTCCATGCCGGTTTTGGGGAGGTTCGAACCGCCGCTCACTGTGTCATATATGAACTGGTATATGGCTTCGTGGGATATGCTCTCATTCAAGTCTCCTGTAATGGAACCCGATATCTGCTCAGGCGACCACCTTCTCTTCAGGTGAGTCACGACGTATGAGCGGATGCGCTCGTTTTTGAGATGCTCCTCCCGGCCACGGCGCGTCCGTTTCGAAAGAGCGCGCTCGTTGGCTAACCGGGGAGTATATATCCTGTGTCCTTTGGGGAAGTTCTTCCTGACCTCACGAGAGACCGAAGATGACGAACGCCTGAGTACCCGGGCGATCTCGCGGAGCGATTTCTTCTCCCACCTCATTGTTTGTATGATCTCCCGCTCTTCGATCGAAAAATGTTTAAAATGCATGACACTCTAGGTTAACAGAGTGATGCAATTACTTGTTGAACTCACC
>JAIOOV010000001.1 GCA_021414235.1 Candidatus Parcubacteria bacterium | reverse complement strand
CATTGATCCACGCTACTGCGAACTTTACGAGCGCTTTTGGCGACCGAAGGTCGATTCCATGATTTCACTGCCCCACTGCCTAGCGCCCGGAGAAGTGGCGAGCGGAGGCGCGACAAGCAGTGGCACAGGGACGACCGCTGGAACGACAACTGGCGGCGGTCCGACCACTGCGGGTGCGTCTGGAAGCACGATGGGTAGTACCAGCGGTGGAGCCTCCAGCAGCAGTTCAACCGCGGGAGGCACGAGCGCAGGGGGTACAACGGCAGGCAGTAGCACCACAGGGACGACTACCGGCGGCACAACAACTGGGGGCACAACAACTGGGGGCACAACAACTGGTGGCACAACAACTGGCGGCACAACAACTGGCGGAACCACAACCGGCGGAACCACAACCGGCAGTCAGCCCCCCTGCGTCGGGTGTGGGGCGTTTGTGGGGATGAATGATATTAAATTCTCCGGTGGAGCGTATGCCGACAGCTACAATTCCAATTCCGGTCCGTACTCCGTCGCAACATCGCGCCAAGCGTGCAACCTCTGCAGCAATCTCACGATTCGCCTTACTCAAGGCGCTGTGGTACGTGGAGACGCCCATCCGGGTATCGGCCAAACCATCTCGGCCGGCACGGTAACGGGCTCGACGACACCCCTGTCGAGAAACCTGGTTCTGCCGCCGGTCAGCCTGGGCAATGTCGCCACGGTCAATTCCAATGGCAGCATTCCCAAGACGGCGCAAAACAAGAACGCTTATTCCGGTGGGGCGTTCACCATGTCGGGCAACAATGACAGCATTACGCTACCGGCGGGAACCTATTATTTCACGAGCTTTAATCTCTCAAGTAATGGGACGATCAATCTGCTCGGACCGACAGTCATTTATTGCACAGGCCAGTTCAAGCTCACGAACGGGAAGTTCGTATCCTCCACGAATAAACCGCGCGACCTGGTGATCTACTGTTCTGGAACGAACGTGGACCTATCTCAGGATCAGCCGTTTTACGGCGTGGTCTATGCCCCGAACGCCGATATCAAACGAAATGGTGATGGCGAACTCTACGGAGCCTTCTATGGAAAAACGCTGGATATCCAGAACCCTTTTGGCATTCATTACGACGAGTCACTAAGCGGGTTGTTTACCGTCAGTTGCCCCTAGCGACGCGCCGGGATGATCCTACTTGACGAGAAAGTAGCAAACGCTCAAGATCATGCTGGCGGGAGAGGCCGTCTGAATCAAGTCCGGTGCAGATATTTCCACCAGGAACGGTGGTGAGGCAGCGTGGCGGACGTTCACAACGACGAATCTCTTTCTACTAAGGATACCCTATGAGGCATCTCACCCGCCAAAAGCGCCTTCGTTCTCGTGCGCGCCGTCTACAGATCGAGCCTCTTGAGGACCGAAGACTTCTTGCCATCACCAGTCTGACGGTGGGAAGTCCGATGCTCTACTCCACGCTCGCTGCAAATGACGGGGGCGCCGACATCAGCATCTTGGAAGTCGTCAATCTGACGATTCAAGACGGCGGCAGCATCAACGCCAACGACCCGGCGGTGCCGCCGAACGCCGGCGCGTCACCCCCCATCGTGATTCAAGCCTCCGGCAATGTGCTGATCGAGGCGGATACCAATGCAGGCGATGACCCAAGCACCGGCGGCACGAATACCGGCATTTTTGCCGAGAATCGAATTTCAGGGGGGCTCGGTGGAAACATCACGCTGACCGTCGGCGGCAGCCTCGCGATGGAAAGCGGGGCGACCATTTCGAGTTCCGACACGGCTGGTGGAAATCCGAATCCGACCGGCTCGGGCGATATCACCATTGATGTCAACGGCGCGATCGACGTGCGGACCGGCGCCTTTATTGCCGCCGGCTATTTTGATTCAAACCCCGGTTCCGGCGGCGCGATTGATATTAAAACCCAGGTCGGTGATATCGACATCGATGGCTTTGTATTGTCCCAAAGCCATTTGAGCGGCACTGGGGCGGTTCAAGCGCCCGGCGGCGGGACGATTTTCATCACCGCTGGCGTCAAGGACAATCTTGGCAGCCACCTGACGATCAGTGATACGGGCGTGGTCAGTAGCAAGGGGAAGGATCCCGGTGCGGATCTGGTGCATTTGCAAGGCTGCGGCGTCACGATCTTCGGTCTCGTGGAATCGACCGGTGCTGGACATGCAATTCCCAACAATCCACCCAACCACTTGGACGGCACATTCCGGCCCGATAAGCCCGCCAATTCCACCGGCGGCGTGGAAGTCTGGGCGGGGCACTCCATCACGATCGACAGCACGGGTAGCCATAACGGCGAGATCAATGCCGACATTGGCATCACGGGAGGCACGCAAGGCATTGGCTGGATCGACCTGTTCTCGCGTGATGGGGCGATCAAAATCATTGGAGATGTGACCGGTCCCTTTGCAGTTCACGCCAATGGCGGTTTGCAACAGAACACCGATGCTGGCGGTCTGGTGACCGTAAAGTCCACCAAGAGCGAGATCATCGCCAGTGGCTTGGCCATACAGGCCGACTCAACGACAGGGGGTAGTAATGGCGGCGTGATCGTCGTCGAAGCACTCGGCAACGTCAACTTGAACACGGCCACCATTTCCGCCCAGGGGGACACCAATCCTGTTGGTGGTCTAGGCGACGGCGGCACGCTCAGTGTACGTTCCTTTGCCGGCAATATTAGTTGGACGAGCGGCACCGGCGATGTTCGACCCGACGGGACGATCAACCTCACGGCTTTCGGCACGATCACGCTGGGAGCCACATTCGCCGCCGGATCGCCGAATCAGTTTAATGACATCTCAGGCGGCAGGCCGACGTTGCCAGACTATGTGATTCTTCCACTCTGCGTAGTTGACCCGCGCGACTTCGGCGACGCACCCGAGAATCCGATTGTGCCAGGCGACTATCCCACCACGCTGGCCAACGACGGAGCGCGGCACCATATCGTCGCGGGGTTTCATTTGGGAGCTACGATAGACGCGGAATTGGACGGCCAGCCGAATGGCACGGCTACCGGAGACGACGAAAATCCGTTGGGTGATCCAGACGACGAGGACGGCGTGATATTCAATGAGCCGTTCGTCCCCGGCCTGCAAACTTCCATCACTGTGACGTTGACGGGCCAGACCGGCCTGCTGGATGCCTGGTTCGATTGGAACGGTGACGGTTTCTGGGACGCCGGCGAGCAGGTGTTTACCAATCAGGTACTCAATTCGGGCGCAAACGCTCTGGATGTGGATGTGCCCTTAACTGCCGTGGTGAGTGTCACTGGAGCACCTACTTTTGCTCGGTTCCGGTTGAGTAGTGCTGGCGGACTATCACCCACGGGTGAGGCTTCCGATGGCGAAGTAGAAGATTACAAGCTGCACATTTTTCCCTACTGGACCAGCAAGTGCGCCGTCATCACGCAGATTGGCGAATGCTTCGCCATTCCCGACGTGCTGGTGGACGTCGATAGTGGCCCGCTGGCATTCGACGCCAGCAAGGTCGGCACGCTCATGCCGGCTACCAGGTCGATTCAGGCTGCCATCGATTACGTGAACGCCCACGGCGATGTCAACGGCGACGGCAAGTTGCTCGTGGCGGTCACTGCCCAGGACACGCTAGTCGAGTCCGCCGCCTGCGGTGGCATCCCCTTCATCGGGCGCGACCTTGGGGGCGACGGATTCGAAAACTTCATCGTCACCAACTCCAGCGGCCAGCAACTCTATGTCATGGGCAACAGCGTCAGCATCCATGCTGCTGACCCGACTAAAGCCGTCGCCACGATCAAGAGCAGCCTCGGCAAAGTCACCTACATGGATATCCACGGCTTAGACAGCAAGGTAGCAGGGATCAAAGTGGGCGGGGCTACCGCGGCGGAAAAGAACGCCGCCGCCGTTCTCGTCAAAAACACCAGCGCCCAAAACAACGTCGGTGGCGTTGGAATCTGGGTCTGCGATGACAAGGTCGAAGTCAGCGGTTCTCAGCACCTCACCGGCAACAAGGTCGGCATTCAGATCGACGGCGACAACAACGTGCTGCGCACCAACAACGAGATCATGGACAACACGCTGCTCGGCATCAAGGTCACCGGCAACTACAACGAGCTCAACGATCAGGACGTTGGTAAATCGGGGCATGCCAACGGCGCGGGCATCGATGTGACCGGCAACAACAACAATTTGAAAGGCAGCACTGTCTCCTACAACGCCGGCATCGGCGTCCGGATCGCCGGAAACAGCAATATTGCCGACGACAACGAACTCTTGAACAACGCCAAGGACGCTTTCTTTCTCGCGCTGGGCAACAGCAACCAGATCACCAATAACAAAATTTTCGGCAACGGAGGTGATGGGATTGAGGTCACGGGCAACAGCAATCTGATCAAGAAGAACGCTATCGGCGACAAGAACAAGGGGAATGGCGGCGACGGCATCCGCGTGGTCGGCAATCTCAACCAGATCCTGGAGAACGAGATCTTCGCCAATTGGGGTGATGGAATTGAGCTCCTCGGAGACAACAACACCATCACCAAGAACAAGGTTGGCGACAAGAGCAAGGGTGGCAACGGGCTGGGGAACGTCGCGGGCAACCGAGACGGCATTCGCGTGACCGGTAAGACCAACCTGCTGGAGGAGAACACCGTCAGCGCCAACAAAGGTTACGGATTTTACATCGCCGGCGCAGCGAGCACGGGCAACAAGCTGAAGAACAACAAGGGGAACGCGGACGGCTCGGGCAGCACCAGTGAAAACGGTCAGGCGGAATACAAATTCGACGCGGCCATTGTCAACCTGGGGGGCAACAAGAAGGACAACGCGAACTTTACTTCCACGGCGGTAGGGACTTACGAATAACGCCCCATCGCTTAAGCCATGACTAATTTTGAAAAACTCTTTCAAAAAGGTTGGTTGCGACGTAAAGTCTTATTGTAAAATATGTTATGGCTTAATTGCTTCAAAAACAAATTAGGAAAGATGGATAAAATGCGTTGAGTTATTGCGGGCCACGGCAGGCTTAAGTAGGATTTCGTGTTAGACCTTCGCAACCAGGAATCAATCAGCAACTGACCTCAACCGCACCACGACAATTTCGACTCCGCACTTGTGCCAACAAGAGCGGCGGCGAAATCGTCGTGGTGTTTTTCATTGGTAATTGAATCCTGCCTCGCCTTCCCCCCC